>NZ_JBSXNW010000013.1:0-17609 GCF_056857835.1 Flagellimonas sp. B-3 | reverse complement strand
ATCATCGGCATTGTCCCCGGTTCCATCACCATCGGTATCGGTATCCTCGGAATCATCTTTCGGGAAAGCGTCCTCAGCATCAGGAGTACCGTCGTTGTCATCGTCCTCATCGGCATTGTCTCCCGTACCGTCACCATCGGTGTCGGTATCCTCCGAATCATCCTTCGGGAAGGCATCCTCGGCATCAGGAGTGCCGTCGTTGTCATCGTCTTCATCGGCATTGTCGCCGGTTCCATCTCCGTCCGTGTCTGTGTCTTCCGAATCATCCTTTGGGAAGGCGTCCTCGGCATCGGGAGTACCGTCGTTGTCATCGTCCTCGTCGGCATTGTCGCCCGTTCCGTCACCATCGGTATCGGTATCCTCAGAATCATCCTTCGGGAAGGCGTCTTCAGAATCAGGGGTACCGTCGTTGTCATCGTCGTCATCGGCATTGTCGCCGGTTCCGTCACCATCGGTATCGGTGTCTTCGGAATCATCTTTTGGGAAATCGTCCTCAGAATCAGGTGTACCGTCGTTGTCGTCGTCCTCGTCGGCATTGTCACCCGTTCCGTCCCCATCGGTATCGGTGTCCTCGGAAGGGTCCAATGGAAAATCATCCTCGGCATCGGGTGTGCCGTCGTTGTCGTCGTCCTCGTCGGCATTGTCGCCGGTTCCGTCACCATCGGTATCGGTGTCCTCGGAAGGGTCCAATGGGAAATCATCCTCAGCGTCAGGTGTACCATCCCCATCATCATCTTCATCATCTTCGTTGGGCACTCCGTCACCATCAGTATCTTGGGCAGCATTGATGTCTGCTGTATGGGTAGCGGCACTTAAGGCATCATCACCATCCTTTACCTTGAAGGAGAAAGAGGAATAGGATGCGCCGTATTCCCCATCTGCCGTTGTGAAGACAAGTAGGGTTACGTCATCGATCATATCATTTAACTGTACGGGAGAGCCATTGTATTCCAAAGTACCTTTTATCGGAAGGGAGATTACTTGTATGCCATTAAAAGTGTCGCCTGGATCAGCATCGGAGAAGTTAAAATCATCTGTTTTAAAGGTATATCCAGAATCCTGAACCACTTCCAAGGTAACATCTCCACCTTCTGGAGCATCGTTCACATTGGTGATGTTCAAAGTGACGGTCACTGTCTCCGAAAAAGAAACAGCATCCTCGAAATTGTAAGTAAAACTATCCGTTGCAGCTTCATCGCCATTATGCTCATAAGTAAAAGTACCATCAGCATTAAAGGTAAAAGAGGTTGCGCTGGATGGGTTTGAGATGATGTGGTAAATTCTATCATCACCGTCCACTTCAACATCGTTGGTGGAGACATCATCGTTTAAGATGGCGTTTTCATCCAAAGTAAAGGAATCTGCTACCGCTGTCGGGGTATCGTCCACAGCGGTAATGGACAAGGTTAGCGTTGCGGTTACCTTGGTTCCTGCATCATCCAGTTCATAGATGACGGCATCACTTCCAAATTCGTTTTCATTTGGGGTATAGACTATTGTATTGTTTTCATCCACCACTGCGGAACCTTTGGCTCCTTGTGTAATGATGCTTACCGTTGGTGTATTGTTGGTGTCGTAGACATCATTGTACAAAACATCGATAGGGTCGGATACGGTATCCTCGTCCAATACGGCCAAATCGTTCTTTGCACCGACCACCAAGGCCAGGTCGAACGGACCAAAGGATTCGGTTCCGGTATTCCCAGCATTGTCTTTCGCCTCTGCATGGATGTACCATCCCGTACCGCCATTGGAAAACGAAGTGGTCTTGGATTGACTGTTGCTCCAAGAGGTCCACAAATTGCTGTCTGATGCCGGTGGATTGCTGTCCTGAATCAAAACATAACGTTGAACATCAAATCCACTTCCATCATTTTCATCCTGAAAGGTCAACAGAATATCGGTGTCCGTATCAATAGATCCGCTATTCGGTGTGGCCGATAAGGTAGGCTCGGTAATATCGTGGGTAATGGTCAACGTTCGAAAGAACGGCTCTGACCAAACCCCTGTACTGGTCTGTACACGAAGGCTAATGATGTATTCTGCGGTTACGTTGTTGTAAGTGGAGAAATCCGTCATCTCGGTAGTGGAGTTGTGGATTTCGGTATCCGTCGGATTCCCTTCGCTGTCGAACACCCTTTGGGTCACGATCCACTCCTCGTTGGAAAGTGTTCGTCCGTAAGGATCGATAGAGTTGTTTTCTATATTGATATTCATGGAGCCAGAGTAGGTAAACAGTGCATCCGGTTGAATATTGAACTGTGCTACGGGCAGGTCTTCACTGGTTGATGAACTGCTGCTGTCCACCAAGATATAGGCACTTGATGGGCTACTCCACACCCCTTGATGGTCCTGTACGTTCAGCATGACCAGATACTCTCCATCGGCAGCGGAATTCTTATCGAACATTCCGTTCGTCCAGCCTACGGTGGACGCAGCATCCACGGGTTTCCATTTCCATTCGGTCTGGGCAATGCCATTGTTGGCACCGCCATCCAAGTCGTAAGAAGTATCATTGAACACGCCGGTGTCCGAACTATAGGAGAAGCTCGCCACTGGTTTTCTGTGGAAATACAGGGTAGTGGGGGAGGTGGGGAGGTCTTCGAAGGTAAAGGAGTACTTTCCTGGTTTTTCATAGAATTCCGGTACATCTTCCAAATAAAGACCGCTCCAGGAAACTCTTCCCTGATTATTGGGGAAGAAGGTTTCATCATGTGTTATTTTCCATCTACCGCTCGGATAACTTGCATTGGCGGTACTGGTTTTCATTTCGGAAGGATCAACGGCTATTTCAACGCTGGTCCCAGCAATAAAGTAGTCCCCTTCGGTCACGGTAAGCAACTGGTATTGCTCATAAATATATTGGGCCATATCATCCATCCAAGTGGACCAGCTTCCCATATCCCGGTTAACAAAGGTTCCCTTGTTATTGTTCTGTTGTACAAAGCGCTCGAACTGGGCTTGGTTGTCGTTCAATCCCCACCCGATATAGTGAATGTCCTCATTGATGGTGCGCATCAATATTTCGGCCAGATCTTGGTCATTGTCGAAATCAGCAACTTCCTGATCATCAAGGTTCACATTGAATCGCATAGCGCTGTTTCTCCATTGAGGCTCCCTAAGTACGTCCTTGAACTTTTTAAGGGTCAAAGAGGTCACTTCAATGTTTTTGAAGGTGGCGTAGGGTTGACTGTTGGAAAAGAACCCATAACTGCCACCTATTTCGGAAGGAGCCGTATAATCGATCAACAGGTTGTCGTCCAACCAAATTTTGGCCCTGTTGCCTTTGACCTCTAGTTTTAGATGGTACCATTGGTTTGGGTTAAAGATAACTGAGTGTGCTGACTGCAATCCTTGAATATAATGTTGGGGATTGGAGTTTCCATCACTTCTGGTGATTTGGTAAAGACCTGTTGCAAAACCGTCTCCTGGAATAAATTCATTGGTACTAAAGCTTCTATCGGCCCCGGAAAGGTTGAACAGGTAGGCACCAATGGGCGAGTTGGGAATACCGAAGTTGATACCCATATCATCATTATCGGTATTGGTCGTCCTGAAATCCACTTCCATGGTGTAATTGGAGGAATCGAAAACGGGATCGTAGAAACCGGCCAATTTATCGTTGTTTACCCGCCTGATGACCTTGTCGGCATCGACAAATTCCCAAGTCTCCGGGTTATAGCCCCAACGGGTCCAATTGTTAAAGATTGCAGCCGCATCCTCTGAGTTGGAGGAGATGGTCGTTCGTTCAAAACCCTGTACATAGAGTTTGTCAGCGGGGATACCTTTGCTTTCCAAGGCAGCTCCGAGGTCCGCTTCGAACGTATCTATATTTTCATCGGTAATACCTACCGTCAGCACCACATCAATATTGGGGCCTTGCTGTACTTCCATGTTTACCGATTGGCCGAACATGGATTCCCATCCCAGCACAAAAAACAATAGGGTGATGAAGTGGGAATAATGAAGGTTGATCTGTTTCATTTTGGTCAAATTTGTATTTGGATTTTGGCTATGTTAATCGAAAATGGTCTTGGTATTGCTCAAGGGCCTTACGGAAAAATCAAAGGTCATTTCCTCTCCCATTTCGTCACAACTTGAGCTGGAAGCCACGTTGAAACCTGTTCCAGAGGCTATGTTTTCCAAAAGGGATATCCCTGCAGCGTTTTTGGCCAATGAGCAGGAGTATACAAAAACGGTAACACCCGTGTTGGCGCTGAAATCCGATGGATCCAATTGCTGCCCCAAAGCTGCTGCCGTGTAGGACCGCCCCCCAAAATCGATGGATGCATCTGAAGATGGTGCAAAAAGATGAATGTTTTTGACACTAGGGTTGTTGGCCAAGGCCTGCTTTAGGGTTTTGGCCAAGGTAACAGATGTTTTGGCCTCGATTAGTGCAACATTTACAGGTAAGGAAGCGATGAGCCCTCCGCTATTGGGAAAGTCGGAATCCAATATTACAACCTCATCCGTTTGGGCCATGGAGACGCTCAAGGTCAATGAAAATAAGAGCAGGAAGCTGAGGATGTTTCTTTGGTTAAAAAAGGTTTTCATTTGTTAATCTAGTTTAGGTTTTTATTGTTTTTAATGTTGTTCGGAAAAGGCATAAGGAATCCTGGCCGCCTGTTTGCAGCTTTTTTTCTTTTGCCTTGGATTTAGGTTTGCTAAATCAGGTCGCCAATGATTGCTTGAAAAATATTATGGGTCGGGAAATGTATTTTTATGTCATATTGCTAGGGAACTATTTTTATTTGAAAGGATTTTTTCATTGTTTTTCGCACAATTCAAATCCTAATTGCGTACAATTTTTCTTTCATTCGCTATAAGAAACGGGAAGTGTTTTTTTTTAGTATTAGAAAAAGTTCCGGAAATTGACATATATCAATTTGAGGGAAATTTTTAACAGAAATGCAAGACAATAGGATGAAATCTATGTGTCTGGGGATTACTAAATACTCTTCTTAGATGAATTCTCCCTTAAAGAAATTGTTGGTGGAACGCAAGTAGGGAGCAAAGCTTAATCTCTTTCTTTCAAGAGTCTGGATAACGTCTCAGGTCTTATGGCCAAATATGACGCTAAATGCTTTCGTGGGATTCGCTCTACAATTTGTGGTTTCATGTTTTCCATATAGTAGGCCAACCTCTTTTGGGCATTGGGAATTCTTGCCAAATAAACCCTGTGTTCGGCAAGGATATAATATTCCTCTAGCAGGATACGGTTGATGTGTTGCATTTCCTGAAAATTATTTAAACAATACTTATAGTCTTCATATTCCATGTAATCACAATGGGTCTCTTCCAGGCTTTGTATGTTTTCTTGACAAGGCTCATTTCTAAAAAAACCGGTAATGGAGGTGAATACCTCATTTTCAGCGTCCACCCAAGTTGTTAATTCTTTACCGTCACTTATAAAATAACCACGGACCATTCCTTTTTTAATAAGATAGAGACGATTGCAAATTTCTCCAGCTTTGCTGACAAGTTGGTTTTTTTCGAAGGAACAACTTTTGATATGCTCAGCAAGATAATTCTTTAGACCAGGGCCCAAGGGGTATATGGAGTTGAGGTATAAAATGATAAATAGATTTTTCTCTGTATTCCTTTTAGGCAACATAAAATTAATTTGTTCGGTTCCCGAAAATAATATATCGAAAAGTTTTAAGCATATCCAGAATTGCTTTTTTAATTGGTCAGGAAAGGGCGGATACAGAAAACAATTAAAAGTGGATTTTTTGAACAATCGCAAGTTTTGTTTTAGAAGCTTGTTGCTCAACTAGTTATTGATATTTTGACATGCTATTTCCGGCATTTCTGCCTAACGCATGGATCTAGGAAAATCTCTTTCGAGAGACCCTTTAAAAACCCAATAGCAGAACATAGTTTTTTCTACCAATCATCCCCATAGCAGTCGGTCAATATCGTAACGAGTTGATCTTCAAAAACGGGTTTTACCAAATAATCACTTAATTCTTTAAACTCCTTGGCCTTGGATCGATCCCGTTGGTCTTTCGATGAAGTTACCATGTAAATTTTTATAGAACTGGTTAAATTAGCCTTGAGCTTTTGGAATTCGGCCAAAAAGCCCCATCCGTCCAAAACTGGCATATTGATGTCCAACAGTATGATGCCGGGCAGTTCCAAGTCTTCTTGAATACACTTTTTTAATTGCGTTATCGCGTTTTCCCCATCATCAAAAGAAACGACAGCAATATTCTCGGATAGATGGTCCAAAACCTTTTTGGTTACATGTACATATACCTCATCATCGTCTATCAACCATATATTGACGTTTTTCATTTTCCTTGTAGTTTATTAAGATTGTCAAAATTACCCCCAAAAAAATAAATGTATGGATATATAAAAGCTAGTGGGGATGTTGTCCTTTGTATATCCTGGGCGAATATATAAATATTAACATTTTATTTAAATTTTTTATTGTAAAAAAAATATTACACATATCATAAGAAAAAATTATTTTTAACCTGAATTTAGATAAGAACAAAAAATTGTTGTCCTGAATAATTTTGACAACTAGGTTTCGTTATTTTTTAATCAACCAAGAATAAATGTTCCCCAATCGTTATGCCTCTAATCCTTTAGAGGATATTGTTTTTGAATGTTGTCCCAATCCCATGTGGATTTATGATGTGAACAGCTTAAAATTTCTCAGGGTAAACAAGGAGGCTGTCCGTTGCTACGGTTATACGGAAAAAGAATTTCTGGCCATGACCCTAGAGGATATAAGACCCAAAGGAGATGTATTGAAATTGGTTGCCGCCATCGACCATATAGAAAATAGGTCCGGTGCATTTAAGGAAGGTTACTTTAGGCATCGGAAAAAGGATGGGGCCGTCTTTCCTGTTCAACTGAAAGGGAGCTTGATTTCCTATTTCGGAAGAAAAGCTGAGTTGGTCACGGCAATCGATATCTCTGATAGCACTGATTGTAAAAGACAGCAATATTATCATAAAAGGTTATTCCAATGCATCACGGACATAAACAATAATCTGATAAGGAACGAAAATTGGCTAGAGGCATTGGATGCGTGTTTTTCGATTCTATGTGAAAACTTAAAAATTAATCGGGCATATTTCCTGCAAAGTGATGTACTGGATGACTCCATAACCTTGAGATTGTACAAAGTAAGGCAGGTAAGGAGTGATGGTGATATGGGTCTTTGTAAAGAATATCTCCCTTTTCCCTTATTGAAGCTTTTGTTGGGACCTATCAGAAAGGGCCGTAAACTAAAAAAGAACTTTTCAGCATTGAAGGACACCTCCGAAAAGGATGTTTTTAAATCCCGGCAGATAAAATCCCTATTTGCGATTCCCGTCATAGTACACAAAAAAGTTAGGGGTGTCATAGGACTTGAGGATTGCCACGAGGAGCGCGAATGGACAGGAGAGGAACAACAAGTACTACATGTGTTGGCATCCAATCTTTCACATCTGATCAATCAGTCGGACTCCTTGGATAAGTTGCGGACAAGTGAAAAAAAGTTCAGGTCTTTAGTGCAAAATGGCACGGATTTTATTTCCATATTGAATGTTAATGGGACATATGCTTATGCTTCTCCAACCTATAAGAGCCATTTGGGCTATGAGCCGGATTCACTGTTTGGAACCAATTATTTTGATCATGTCCATACATCGGATATATCCAAAGTGGAGAAAGCGTTCAAAAAGAGTTTGGGCAGGGATAATATGGCTATGTCACTTTATCGCTTTAAGGGCTCTACAGGTAAGTGGAAATGGATGGAAGCCATCATAACCAATCGGTTATCCGATCCCAATATCCAGGGTATTGTTGTGAACAAAGCAGATGTTACGGATGAGGTTTCCCAAAAAATTAGAAAGGAACTGGTCCTATCCATTTCAAAGAGACTGGGGATGTCGAGTACCCTGGAAGACTTATTGGTTTACGCGCAAGAAGAAATCGGTAAGATCACAAATTGTTTGGCCAGTGAGATATGGATAAAATCCAAGGATGAAACAGTTCTGCACTTGAATTCCAGTTATTTCCAGAAGAAGGATGGCAACATTTTCCTTGGTATGGAAGAAACGCCTGGACACTTTGAGATGGGCCAAGGACTTCCGGGGAAGGTTTGGTCTTCCCAAAAGCTTATGATATGGGACCGTATACAATTGATGGAGCAAAGGGAACAATTCCAACCGAATTGAAGACAGTGGCCGGTATGCCCATAATGCATGGAACAGCGTTTATGGGTTGTGCAATCCTGTTCTTTGACCAACAAAAAGATTCACTGGGATTGACCATACGGAGTATTGAGGGCTTGGGTCTTGATTTGGGCGGTGTGATCGGTCAGAAGATGGTGGAGGAGGAGTACAGGGAGTTTTTTGAGATTTCACCAGATCCCTTTTGCGTGATAGGATATGATGGAAGAATCAAATTGGTGAACAATGCATGTACCAAGGTGCTCGGATTTTCCAAGGAAGAGTTTACGGGAGCTTTCTATAATCGTTTTGTACATAAATCGGATAGACGGAAAATAGTCCGAAAATTTATCGATGGGATTACTACCGATGTCAAAATGGACAATGAAATCCGAATGGTCACAGCGACCAATGAAGAACGGTGGCTTGTTTGGTCAACTACCCTGAAGCGCGATCAAAATCTAATATTCGCGGTGGCCAAGGATATTACGGAGCTCAAACGTGCGGAAATTGATATGGAAGCAACTTTAGTAAGACTTCAACAGGCACAACGATTGGGTAAACTAGGCTGGTGGTATAGAAACCTGAACTCTCAAGATTCCGAGTGGAGCCCTGAAGTCTATACCATTCATGGATATATCCCGGAGAATTTCAAACCTACCCATAAAAATGTGATCAGGACGTTCCATCCGGATGATAGGTATCTTGTGGAAGACGACCCCAAAAACCATCTCCAACCTGGGGAAATCAAGGCATTTGAACATCGGATTATCACCGCTCAAGGGGCTGTTAAATGGGTGCATCAAGAAATTCAAATGATCAAAGGTGAAAATGGGAAGCCCTCACATATTGAGGGGACCATTCAAGATATTACGGAAAGGAAGGAATATGAGCAACAATTGGAAGTGAGCAACAATAGGTTTCTGTTGGCCATGTTGGCCAGTAACCAAGTCATTTGGGAATGGAATGTCAAGGAGGGCTACATGCACTATAGTCATGTCAAGGAAGATGGCAAGGAACAAATAATAAAGGAACCGTTTACCAGGGAAAACACTTGGTTTGCCAAAATGCATCAAGAGGATCGGTCACAAGTATGGGATACACTGATTCAAGAATCATTTATGCACCAAAATAGTATTGATGGCTCCATAGAATACCGTGTGATTGGAGCCGATGGATCGATCAAGTACGTTGTGGACAAATACCGGACACAAAGAGGGAAGGATGGCGGTTTGATCAAGGTTATCGGATGTGTATTGGATATGACAAAATCCATCGACCAGATCGAACGCATTAAAAGTCAAAATAAGGTTTTGACCGAAATCGCATGGCGGCAATCCCACGCGGTCCGCGGTCCGCTCACTCGGATAATGGCGTTGCTGAAGCATAGTAGGCTCCAAGGTGACAAGAAAATCCCTACAGAAGATCTGCTTCAAATGATTTCTATCTCAGTAAATGAGATAGATCAAGAATTACATAAAATTATAGAGATAACAGAAAGCAAATAGCACAATGGACAAGGAAATACTTTTGATTGATGATGATGCCATTACAAATTTTTTGAACCAAGATCTTATCGAGTATAAGTTCCCAGGAATTTCAATAACTGTTTTTTATAATGGAGGGGATGCCCTAAAGTATATTTTGGACAATGAACAAAAAGGTTTTATTGTCTTTTTGGATTTGAACATGCCTATGATGAACGGGTGGGAATTTCTTGAAATATTGGAACCCAAGTTAGATGGTCGTTCCATTGAAATTCATGTTTTGAGCTCATCCATAAACCCACTGGACAAAACTAGGGCGCTGCAATGTAACATTGTTGAATCCTTTGTTGAGAAGCCTTTGGATGAAGATCTTTTGGAAGGGTTGTTTACTGGGGTCATCAAAAAGGACAAACCGTAACCCCGGCCCAAGGGAATCATCTTGAATCCAGTTGAATTGAAGATGTCCATTATGATAATTAATCGATGTCAAAAAGTATGGGATGTCTCCACCGAGTATTGGAAGTAGCTGCCCTGTTTATACCCGTTGCAAAATAGGATATTTTTAAAGAAGAATACGCTACCCTTTCTACCGGCCCAAAGGGCCAGACCTCTTGTAATGCTATTACTGGCAGAAACTAATTTTGATGCACAATTAAGTGCAAAACACGCCATTTTTGGGGTAAACTACTTCGTGGTATTCCATAAAAAAATATGGGAAATTGACAAATATCAATTCCGGGCCATTTTTTTTAAATAAAATTCAAAGACATCCGTTTCTTACAAAATCGGTAAGTATTTAACTGTGGCATCATCAAGCTCAAAGTTTGAATATGATGAAACCATAAATGGTAGACCACAAAAAAATGAAATAAGCTTACTACAGGCCTTTGTTAAACTATAATACCAAAAATGGAGAAACCAAACCAACCAACGAACCAACAAAAAAATAGATTCTTTCAAGTTTTATTCAATAAAGCCGGTTCAAAGAGTCATCACATGTGGCCGAAGATCTTTTTAGTGGCCATGCTATTGTTCAATGGAATCCTGCTACATGCACAGATTACGGTTTCCGGAGGGGATGTACCAACATCGATCCCTTCCAGTACGGCAACAATTGTGGCACCTGAACTCACCGTATCTGCTACAGCTGACATCACGGATTTTACCATTTCGATCACCGACTCGTACTCGACCAGCGACATTTTATCCTATATGGGAGGACTTCCATCGGGTGTGACCACTAGCGGATGGAATGGCAATACCCGATCGATTGTGTTCAAGGGCACCAAAACGGCCAGTGAATGGCAAGCTTTTTTGCGGACCATAACAATAACGACGGGAAGTGTCTGTTCACCCGAGACCCGAAAGGTATCCTTTGTCGCAGGGGAAACCTTTTACAATCCCATCAATGGACATTATTATCGCTTGACGGCCACTACCTCAAGCTGGACATCGGCCAAAAGCACTTCATCCTCCACCTCCTATTATGGAAGGGAGGGATACTTGGTTACCCTTACCAATGCCGCGGAAAATACCTTTGTGTCGAGACTGGTTGGGGAAAACTCATGGATGGGGGCTTCCGATGACTATCAGTTGATCAATGAAGCTGTGGGCTATACGCTTTACGGGGACCAAACTGCCGCCGAAGGCAAATTTTATTGGGTGACCGGACCTGAGAAAGGGACCCAACTGACCACGACAAATGGCGATGCGGGTTGGATAACCGGCGTTTACCAAAATTGGAGAACTGGTGAACCCAATAATTCTGGTACAGAACATTACGGACATGTTTACGCGGGTACTGCAGGTGATTGGAATGATTTTCCGAATTCCATCAATATTAAGGGAATCATGGAGTTCGGGGATATGCCCAATGACCAGATACTGGCATCCCCGCATTTCACCAAGGGTATTACCGTACAAGGCGCGCCCAGCGGAAGCATTTCTGGTGGCGGGGTAAGTGTCTGCCCTGGAGTGAACTCAACGACCCTTACCTTATCGGGCCTAGTGGGTTCGGTGGTGCGTTGGGAAAGTTCGGTGGATAATTTCATTACCACAGGGACCACGATCAACAATACATCGACTTCCTTGACAGTAGCCAATATTTCCGAGACCATGTATTACCGTGCAGTGGTCAACTCTACTTCCCCGAGCACATGCACAGGCCTTGTGACCTCAAGCACACCCATATATGTGGAAGAAGCCAATGCGGGCAACGTTTTTGCAGAGAACACTACCGTTTGTGCAGGTTCCGATGTGGCCTTGTTTGTATCCGGCCAAACGGGGGAGGTGCAAAAATGGCAACGTTCCACGGATAATGTGAATTGGACGGATATAGCCAATACCAGCACAAGCTTGAGCGAGACCATAAGCACTACGGGAACCTATTATTATCGGGTTTTTGTTCAAGTGCCCGGTTGTGGCTCGGCCGTGGCCTCCGCATCAAAGGAGATTACCGTTGTCAGTGGCACCGCCCCGGTGGGGGGACAGGTAAGCTCCGCTGCCCATGGGTCCTCCACGAATTCGGGAACCTTGACCTTGACGGGTTATACGGGCAGTATCACCAAATGGCAACAATCCACCGACAATGGGATTATTTGGTCGGATATTGCCAATACCACGGACACCTATGCTTATGCCAATATTGCCGTCGACACCCAATTTAGGGCGGTATTGACCAATGGTGGCTGTGGGAACGCTGTCAGTGGCGTGGGATCGGTAACCATATTTTCACCTCCTACAATAGTGGACTTCTCACCAAAAACTGCGGGCAATGGAGAAACCATCACCTTTTCGGGAAGTAACTTTACAGGCACAACCTCAGTGCAGTTTGGTGGAACCGCTGCCACAAGCTTTAGCGTAGATTCAGACACTCAGATTACGGCTGTGGTAGGTGCGGGCTCTTCAGGAGATATTACGGTCACCAATCCCGCAGGAAGTGATGCCGTTTCGGGATTCATTTATAAAGTGGCCCAATACGACTTTGAGAACAATGCGAATGATGCCACAGCAAACAACCATGATGGTACTGAAGTCAACTCGGTTACCTACGAAACAGGCGCCCAAGGGCAGGCTATCTGTTTTGACAATGGCCCCGGGTTTGTCAAATTACCTGACAATTTGCTAAGCAGCCTTACTGAGTTTACCATCTCCCTGAGATTTAAAACAAGCACATCGGGAAGTATTTTGGGATATCAAAATGTCGAGGCCAATACTTCCAATAGCCCAAGCAATTGGATACCCATTTTAATGGTCACTTCGGATGGTAAGCTGAAAGGTACTTTATGGACCTCGAACAGTACCAGTCTACAGGCCATTTCAACAACGACGGTCAATGATGGGAACTGGCATCAAGTGGACCTCACTGCAGGTACCAATTCGGTCTCCATTTATTTGGATGGTAATTTGGAAGCCAATACAACAGGGGCAACCGTAGCCCACTTGGATATGGGCTTCAATCAATTGGGTTTTGCCTTTACCAACGGATACAATCTGTCCCCAACGACCTGGGAATATTTTAATGGCTGTATCGATGACCTGGTCATTATTGATAGGGCCCTTTCCAATGTTGAAATTGAGGAGGTCACGGCCTTACCAGAACCCACAATTGATTCCTTTACCCCTGCTGCGGCAGGACAGGAAGATACTATTGTGATCACAGGAACCAATTTTGATGGCGCGACCCAAGTCACCTTTGGTGGCATAGACGCCTTGTCCTTTACCGTGGATTCCAGCACCCAAATTACCGCCGTGGTGGGCCATGCCGGTGCGTCCGGAAATGTGGAGGTGACCACTGCTGGTGGAACTGATTCCCTTAGTGGTTTTACCTTCATCGAGCAGCCTATACTTTCCTATATTGCTGGAATTTCTTTGGCCTCCTTGGAGCGCTCATTGGACCTTTCCCCCAATCAAACAGGATCTTTGGGCTTTGGCTTTGATTCCTCCGGAACCAAACTGTATACTTTGGGCGCGGACGGTACCCAAGAAATTGACCAATACGAATTGACCGAGGCATTTAATATGGAGACCGCTATATATTTGCAAAGCTATGTGGTCAGTTCGACCAATCCATCTGAAATAAAATTCAACACGGATGGGTCAAAAATGTACGTGGGAAGTTATGTCAACAATGACGTGAAGGAATATGACCTATCAACGGCATACGACATTTCTACGGCCACTTATGTAGGTGCCTTCTCTTTTACTGCCCAGGAACAGAACCCCTTTGGTTTCGATTTCAATTTGGATGGAAGCAAAATGTATATGGTCGGTGATTTTTCAGATACGGTTTTTGTGTATGACCTGTCCACACCGTTCTCCATTAGCACAGCTTCTGTTACGGCCAATACCTACACAATAATCGAGGATGGCTCCGTTCGCGGAATCACCTTTGGTAAGGCAGGAAAAAAAATGTATCTCATGGGGGACCAGACCAATACCGTTTATGAGTATGATCTTGACCCAGCTTTTGATATCAACTCAGCAGCTTTAGCTGATTCTTATACCGTTTCAGAAGATGTATCCCCTTACGATGTGGAATTCAATACAACGAATGATAGGATGTTCGTAATTGGTCAGTCCAATTCCACCATTTTCGAATATTCCTTTGGCGCTTCCTATACCGAGAATCCAACCAATGACGGAAGCCTGGACAATTCAAAAGCACTGAAACTTCTTTTGGCCAACGATACCTTCGTGGATTTAGGTTCCGGTCAACTGACTGCTGCACAGGTCAACATTCCCAATCTTCCAGCTGGGTTGACCCCTGTATTTACCATTGATTCATCGATTGAAGCAACATTGACCTTTACCGGCAATGCCACTGATCATATTGATAGGGATGATGTGAACAATCTTCAATTTGTATTTACCAATGCCGCTTTTGCAAGGGGAAATGCCTCCATTGTGGAAAATTCAGGTTTAGGAAGTCCCTATAGTGCAGACGCGAGAATAGATTTTAATGACAATCCTCCTGTTATTGACAGCTTTACACCAACCAGCGGGGAGCCAGGTGATACGGTTGTCATAACGGGAAGCTATTTGGATGGAGCTACAGATGTGACCTTCGGTGGTACTTCGGCCGCTTCGTTCACAGTGGATTCTTCAACGCAAATAAGTGCTGTGGTCGATGAAGGAACTTCTGGTGATGTTGTGGTCACCAATGCGGCTGGAACCGCTGCCTTATCAGGCTTTACCTATCTATCTCCCGACTCTGACGGGGATGGTTTTCGGGACGATACGGACAACTGTGTTGCGATTTCCAATGCCGACCAATTGGATACAGATGGCGACGGGGAAGGTGATGCATGTGATACGGATGATGATGGCGATGGCACTCCAGATGTGGATGATGATTTCCCATTGGATGCTACCGAAGATACCGATACCGATGGTGATGGTATTGGTGACAATGCCGACACCGATGATGACAACGACCTGCTATTGGATAGCGAGGATCCCAATCCGTTGGCGGACACGCAGACCACTGCACCATCCTTGTTATTGCCCGCTTCGGATGGGACATCTTATGACAATCTGACCATACATTACTACGTACCCGAAACCCCATTGGCCAACAGTGTGCAAATTATTTTTAATTCTGTCGAGGATTCCAACAGCCCCATTACGCTGCAACTGGAAAATCCATTGGTCGACGAATTGAACACTATAGTTGTTGATGCTAAAAATCTTGCCTCGGCCACAGAAGTGGTTTCAGCGAGCAGCAGTGCTTTGATGCACGGTGTTGCTTATGACGTCATCTTGTTATATCAAGATGCAGCGGGCAATCCTTCGGCACAAGCAGTGAATACCGATCATACGATTGTTACGGATTTGGAATTCACCCATATCACAATGCATGCAAACAATGCTTCGCCCGAATTGGCCAGATCGGGTGACCGGATATCGGTGGAGTTTGGTTTCAACAAAGCGATGGATGAGGTGGCCCTTTCCATCCTTGGTACCACCATTATGTTCGATGACAGTGCTTTGATCGGAGAAAACACCTATTTGGGATGGATAGAAGTAAATGATGCTATGTTGGAAGGCCCTGTTGGTTTCACTTTAACGGCGAATCCATCCACTGATAATTTGGTGGCAACGGCAACAACCGACGGATCTTTGGTAACAATCGACACCACAGGCCCGCAGCCTAGCCTGATTATTGATGAATCCGTTTATCTGGGACCCTTTACCATACAATTACAGTTTTCTGAACCTGTGTTCGATCTGGCTCCAAACCCAGTAATTATTGCCCCGGATGGAAACGGACAGCCCATGGCTTCTTTCGGTGAACTCCAAGAGGTCACCCCAGGATTGGTCTACAACATTCCCGTTACCCCGTTGGTGCCCGGAGAACTGATGTTCTTCAACGATATGTACGGTATTGCAAGGGACGAGGCAGGTAACCCCACAGAACCCTTGGGCTTTGTCAACGGGACCTATTATGACCTGGACAACGACAATGATGGTATTGGGGACAGTACTGACCCCGATGATGATAATGATGGTGTTCCCGATGTCGAGGATGCTTTCCCCAATGACCCTAATGAGAGTGTGGACAGCGATGGTGACGGTGAAGGGGACAATGCTGATGATGATGATGACAATGACGGCACACCTGACGCTGAGGATGATTTTCCATTGGACCCTTCCGAGGACACCGACACTGACGGAGATGGAACTGGCGACAATGCCGATGAGGACGATGACAACGATGGCACTCCCGATGCCGAGGACGCCTTCCCAAAAGATGCTTCCGAGGATACCGATACCGATGGTGACGGTACGGGGGACAATAACGATGACGACATAGATGGGGACGGTATCCCCAACGGAGAAGATGTTTATCCCAATGGGGAAATCACCGATACCGACAATGACGGTGTTCCCGATGCTGAGGACGCCTTCCCCAACGATCCCAATGAAAGTGCGGACAGCGATGGGGATGGTCAAGGCGATAATGCCGACCCTGATGATGACAATGACGGAACCCCTGACAGTGAAGATGCCTTCCCGAAAGATGATTCGGAGGATACCGACACCGATGGTGATGGCCAGGGAGATAATGTGGATGATGACATTGATGGAGATGGAATTCCAAATGATCAGGATGTCTATCCCAATGGGGAAATCACCGATACCGACAATGACGGTGTTCCCGATGCCGAGGACGCTTTCCCCAACGATCCCAACGAGAGTGTGGACACCGATGGGGATGGTCAGGGCGATAATGCCGACCCCGACGATGACAATGATGGTACCCCTGATGCCGAAGATGCATTCCCGAAGGATGATTCGGAAGACACCGATACCGATGGGGACGGAACGGGCGACAATGCCGATGATGACGATGACAACGATGGTACACCGGATACGGAAGATGCCTTCCCTAAAGATCCTTCCGAGGATACCGATACCGATGGTGATGGAATCGGGGACAATGGAGATGGGGATGATGACAATGATGGCGTCCCGGACAGTGAGGATGACTTCCCAATGGATAGCGAACCTAGTATTGTCCCGGCTCAAGCGTTTACCCCAAATGGTGATGGCAACAACGATGCTTGGATCGTTCCGGGCATTGAAAACTATCCCAATAACCTTGTAAAGGTATTCAACCGTTACGGACATGAGGTATTTGGAACAAGGTCATACAAGAATGACTGGAAAGGCTTCTATAAGGGCAGAAGTGAAAAGCTTCCTGCGGGATCATACCTATACATCATAGACCTAGGGGACGGCAGTGCGCCGCTTCAGGGATGGATTTTCATCAATTATTGATACCAACAGAACAAAAAACACCATACAAAACGATGAGACTTTTTAATTATATACAACTAGTGGCCCTGTTTCTTCTGCTTTCCTTTAAAGCAAGCGCTCAACAGGACCCCAACTATACCTTTTACCGCTATAACATGAATATTTACAACCCTGCTTTTGCGGGAAG
>NZ_JBSXNW010000012.1:0-113758 GCF_056857835.1 Flagellimonas sp. B-3 | reverse complement strand
CAAGGAGAGCTCGGCAGCCTCCGAGCTTCCGGCAAAGGCGGGGTTGTAGATGTTCATGTTGTAGCGGTAAAAGGTATAGTTGGGGTCCTGCTGAGCGCTTACCGAGAAGGAAAGCACAAGGAACAGGGCCAGTAATTGTATATTATTGAAAAGTTTCATCTGTTTTGTATGGTGTTTTTTGTTCTGTTGGTATTAATAGTTGATGAAAATCCAGCCCTGCAATGGAGCGCTGCCGTCCCCTAGGTCGATGACATATAGGTAGGAACCTGCGGGAAGTTTTTCACTTCTGTCCTTGTAGAAACCTTCCCAGTCATTTTTGTATGATCTGGTGGTCAATACCTCATGTCCCCATCGGTTGTAAACTTTCACTACATTATTTGGGTAGTTTTCGATGCCGGGAATCATCCAGGTATCGTTGTTGCCGTCGCCGTTGGGCGTAAAGGCCTGGGCGGGGACCAAAGTAGGTGTTACCGGTGTATCTTCTTCTTCTGGAACAAAAAAGCTGGTATCGTCCAACGGATCTGTATTGTTTGCCAGTTCATCCTCATCCGAATCCCCATCGTTGTCATCATCGGTATCGGAGTTATTGCCAATTCCGTCACCATCCGTGTCCGTATCCTCGGTTTCATCCAAGGGGAAGGCATCTTCGTCATCCGGAGTACCATCGTTGTCATCATCGGTATCGGAATTATTGCCAATTCCGTCACCATCCGTGTCCGTATCCTCGGTTTCATCCAAGGGGAAGGCATCCTCGTCATCCGGAGTACCGTCGTTGTCATCATCGATATCGGAATTATTGCCAATCCCGTCGCCATCCGTATCCGTATCCTCAGTTTCATCCAAGGGGAAGGCATCCTCGTTATCCGGAGTACCGTCGTTGTCATTATCGGTGTCACAAGAATCAGCTATGGAATCCCCATCCGTATCTTCTCCGGTCAAGGTAAGTATTGCTGTCTCCATTTTAACATTGCCATTAATGTCCGTTGCTGCTATCATGATGGTGTAATCCCCTAAATCGGCACAGTCAAAATCCGTACGGTCAATACTTATGCTTGCTATACCGCAACTGTCATAACTGTCAACTACAAAGGCTTCTGCTGTGATGCTGACCGACCCCGTGTCATTTAATTGGATTGCAACATTCTGTACTGTTATTGTTGGCTCAGTAACGTCCATTAATGTGACATTGAAAGTGGTGCTATTGGTATTCCCGTTGCCATCATCGGCAGTAAGCGTAATGGTTTGTAGTGTTCCGTGCCCACTGATCACGGTGCCCTCGATCGGCGATTGGGTTACCGTCGCCGTTCCGCAATTATCCGTTGCGGTCGTCAATCCCGTATAGTTGGGAACGGTAAAATTGCAGTTGGCATCCAGATTTTCCTCTATACTCGTTACAGCGGTCAAAGTCGGGGCTGTCACGTCCACCAATGTAACATCAAAAGTGGTGCTGTCGGTATTTCCGTTCCCGTCATCGGCCGTTAATGTTATTGTTTGAACCGTTCCGTGCCCGCTGATCACGGTGCCCGCATTCGGCAATTGGGTGACCGTCGCCGTTCCACAATTATCCGTTGCGGTCGTCAATCCCGTATAATCTGGAACGGTAAAATTGCAGTTGGCATCCAGATCTTCCTCTATACTCGTTATAGCGGTCAATGTCGGCACAGTCGCGTCCACCAATGTGACATCAAAAGTGGTGCTGTCGGTATTTCCGTTCCCGTCATCGGCCGTCAATGTTATTGTTTGTACCGTTCCGTGCCCGCTGATCACGGTGCCCGCGATCGGTGATTGGCTGACTGTCACTGTCCCACAATTATCCGTTGCGGTCGTCAATCCCGTATAATCGGGAACGGTAAAATTGCAGTTGGCATCCAGATCTTCCTCTCTATCCGATACGGCGGTCAATGTTGGCACAGTCGCGTCCACCAATGTGACATCAAAAGTGGTGCTTTCGGTATTCCCGTTTCCATCATCGGCCGTCAATGTTATTGTTTGAGCCGTTCCGTGTCCACTGATCACGGTGCCCGCAATCCGCGATTGGGTTAGTGTGGGCGTTCCAAAATTATCCGTTGCGGTCGTCAACCCCGTATAATCGGGAACGGTAAAATTGCAGTTGGTATCCAAGTCTTCCTCCTTATCCGTTACGGCGGTCAAAGTCGGGGCCGTCACGTCCACCAATGTGACATCAAAAGTGGTGCTGTCGGTATTTCCGTTCCCGTCATCGGCCGTTAATGTTATTGTTTGAGCCGTTCCGTGCCCGCTGATCACGGTGCCCGCATTCGGCAATTGGGTGACCGTCGCCGTTCCACAATTGTCCGTTGCGCTTGTCAATCCCGTATAATCGGGAACGGTAAAATTGCAGTTGGCATCCAGATTTTCCTCTCTATCCGATACTGCTGTCAATGTTGGCGGGATAAGATCATTAAAGGTTACATCAAAGGTTTGTGTCCCTATTTCACCTAAACTATCCTCAATTGAAACCGTAATGGTGCTTGTTCCCGACGCATCCAATACAGGTGTTATTGCCAAGGAACGGGTATTGCCGCTTCCCGTAACTATAATGTCCGTATTTGCAACCACACTTGTATTTGAAGATGCTGCGGTAACCACAAAGTTATTGTCCCCCGGAAAAGTATCCGTGATTGTCAAAGCAAGTCCCGAAATCGAACCGTTGATACATTCAGACTGGTTTGTTATTACAGAACCTGAAGGTGTATCGTTGGATGTGGTCGCAAAAGAAACTTCACTGCCGTAGCTCGTCCCTTCGCTATTGATGGCATACGCACGAACGTAATAAGTTGTCCCCTCGGTAAGCCCTGTGATTTCCTGCGTAAAACTACCATCTCCGGAACCAATTTGCACTTTGGTGTCAGCCGTTGTTGGTGTGCCTGTGGTGTTGTAAACAATACCGCGTTCGGTTACGGATGCCCCACCGTTGTCGGTTACGTTACCACCAAGGGTAGCTGCGGTATGGGCAATGCCTGAGGCAGTTGTGGTAGTTACGGTTGGTACTTCAAGTAAATTGATGGTTATTGTAAACGTCTGATTGGTCAATTCACCACCGTCTGGGTCGCTTACCTTAAATTCAAAACTATCTGCGTTCTGATCAGCAACAGTATTCGTATATCTGATACGGTCATTGTTAACATCGTCTAAGGTGAAAGTGGCATTTTCAACCAGTTCAACATCTCCGGCCTCAAATACGGTACTTGGATTGGAGTCTATAAACAAAATACCGTGTGATACTGCCGAGGTAATAGTAAATGTAATATCTATGCCACCCCCTGTTTCGGCATCGGTAGCGTTCAATTTACCTGAATCGATAAGTTCCGTTGTTCCTTCATTAAGGGTTAACCCGTTGTTTACTGTTACCGTAGGGATCTGATTTATCGTAATGTTAAACGTCTGATTGGTCAATTCCCCACCGTCTGGGTCGCTCAGCGTAAACCCAAAACTATCCGAGGTCTGATTACCTACAGTATTGGTGTACCTGAGTCTGTTATTGTTAATATCATCTTGTGTAAATGTTGCGTTTACCAAAAGTTCTTCTTCCCCGGAATCGAACGTATTGTTAAGATTGGCATCAAGAAACAATGTCCCATGGGCAACGGCACTGGTAATCGTTGCGGTCAGTTGGGCATCATCCATAGTTTCATCATCATTAAAATGTAATTTACCACTATCAATATTTCCAGTTTCTCCTTCTGTTACCGTTAATCCGGTATTGGCATCCACTATTGGAGCTGCATTGGGAGCACTCGTTGTAAAATTCACCACCCCGCCATAAGTTGTTCCCTCAGTATTGGTTGCATAGGCTTGGTAATAATAGGTAGTGGATGCACTCAGTCCTGAAATAGCTTCGTTAAAAACACCTGTACCACTTCCATCATCAGGCACATTAGTTACTCCACCTTCGCCAAGGGTTGGGGTATTGTCGGAACTGGAATAGACGAAACCTCTAGCAGAAACAGTTGCGCCGCCATCAGAGGTTACATCGCCATTTAAAGTGGCTCCTGTCGCGGTGATGGATGACGCAGCCGTGGTGGATGCGGTTGGTGCACTAAGGGTAATTTCCGCTGGTGAATAGGTTACATCACTTAAAATAGTGGTAGCATTATTGTCAGGACTTCCGGTAAATGTAATCCTAAACTCATCGATTGAATCAAAATTACTGTTATCGGAAACATCTATATTTTGAATGACATTTTGGGTGAATGTAATTGATTTGGTCGCACCGCTTACTGCAGAACCATTATCAAATCCTGTCAAGGTGGCACTTGAAGTTGTACTAATGTTAAACCCTATTGTAATATTTTCAAGCTGAAAGTTTGTACCATCTGTACGTTTAAAGCTATAATATGAATGTGGTGGATTCATTGTGAATGTGATTGCGTCACCATCACCCGATGTGTTTCGCGCAACGATTCCATTTCCTCCTCCCACTGATTCAAAAGTGTAATTTATCCCGTCTTCGGCCATGGTAAGGTTTCCTGAGCGTGGGGAAGGGCCAAAGGAAGCAATTGCAAGATAGCCTCCCGTAAATTCCAGAGTTGTTTGATCACTTGGCGCTGCATCCGTTCCAAAACTCAACACCCCGCCATAAGTTGTTCCCTCAGTATTGGTGGCATAGGCTTGGTAATAATAGGTAGTGGACGCACTCAGTCCAGAAATAGCTTCGCTAAAAACACCTGTGCTGCTGCCATTAGACATATCAGTTACACCAGTTTCCCCAAGAGTTGGGGTATTGTCGGAACTGGAATAGACGAAACCTCTAGCAGAAACAGTTACGCCGCCATCAGAGGTTACATCGCCATTTAAAGTGGCTCCTGTGGCAGTGATGGAGGTAGCCGCAGATGTAGTCAGTGTGGGTGGTTGAGTTGTTACCTGGAAATCATCTAAAATGATATCATCTATTTCAAAATAAGCTCCACTACTGGGTGCTTGCAGCGTAAAAGAAGTGATATCCTGGAAATAAGCTGCATTCACATTGCCGGCAACATCGATATAGGTTAATTCTCCCACCCCATCCAGTGGTGGGTTTATGGTGATATTTCCTTTATCTGTGGAAAGGGTATAATCGGTTGGATTGGTATCCGAATCACCCTGATGAGAAATATAAAATCCTTGTAAGTCAAAGCTATTGCCGGCTTCAATTTCAAAATCTACCTGCGTTTCGAGCGCATTCCATCCGAAATAAAGTCCTTCAGAACCATTGTATGCCCATCCTTTTTCTGAACCTTTAAAAACATTATCCGCTGTGGCCGTGATCGTAAATGACGGGTCGATATCATTATCTTCTACCGTCAGAGTTTGGGTATTCCAGCCGGTATAGGTAGCGGTGGCCGATTCAAAATCAAACTTTTCGCCTGAAACAGCAGAAGTCACAAAACTCTCCTCATTCCCATAACTTGTTCCTTCGCCATTAATGGCATAAGCGCGCACATAATAGGTGGTTTCCGCAGTAAGGCCGGTAATAGCTTCAGAAAATGAACCCGTTCCGCTTCCAACCTGTACTTTATTGTCGGCTGTGGTAGGATTTGAGCTGATGGCATACACAAATCCATATTCTGTCACCGTATCACCGCCATCATCGGTTACGTTGCCGCTTAGGGTAGCTCCGGTGGCGGTGATGGATGAGGCAGCTGAGGTGGTTACCGTTGGGGCAGTTGCTGGGAAAACGGCTGGCTCAAAATCGAAGTTATCAAAAGACAAGGATGGTCCATTTATTACTCCAACATTCGGGTCCGTCCCTGTAAAAGTTACTCGCTGTACATTTTCCCAATCAGAGTTGAAGGTTAAAGTGCCATCTTGTAGCGTGGGAACAGATTCTAATCTGTTATAACTGATTGAACCACTGCCATCGCTGACGGCCATATTTAAGTTATCCGAAGCAATTTCTACTCCGTTTTCATCAAATCCCCTCACAATGAAATTTTCAGTTCTGGAACTAGTCATACCATCTACATTGCTGATAGCAAATGATACGAGTTTAAAAGGGGAACCATTTGCTGATTCAAACCCAATCATGGTCGTTCCCGCCTCGGGCATCAAAAAAGAAAAGTACCGGTTGCTTGAAGGAAAGGCAGTCTGGCCTAATGTTCCATCTGTACCAATAGCAGTTTGTTTTGATGTATAATCAGAAAAAAATACCAAGTCGCCAACCGTTCTGCCATTGGCACCTACTTGAACAGTAGCACCATCATTCGGATAGCTTTCGAAATTTTCATCCGAAGGTGCCTGAGCATGAACAACTGATGAAGTGATACTAAAAAATAATAGAAATAAAATAGAGTAGGCCGTTATTTTCATGAAGGAAAAGTGTTAAGCTTTTTTAAAACAGGGCAATACTATAACATTATACTTTTTCCTACATATAAATGTTGTGAATGTAGATATTTATGATGCTTAAACTTATTTGTTTTGTAGGTATAATATTGTTAAATTATTATTGTTTGAATACAAAAAATTGGAACTGGCTGTAAGTCGGCTTTGTATTCACCAATTCTGAAACCATCATATTCTAGCTCCATATCTTACATTTTTTATGTATTCCATTATTTATTAGTCTGTTACATAAAAAACGGGCACGGTTTACTTGCACATACTACATTTCACTGAACTATGCGAGGGTAACGCAGCAGCGGTATGCAGGGAACTGGAACTGAACCCTTAGGTATCGGGGTGTTGGTGCAGGGCGCCAAAAAAAAATGGGAAGAACGGTTTCCCTGGAAATGGAACCCTCAAGTTTACAGATGAACAAAGGCCGTTATCGGTTTATGAACAAAAAAAGTAACATAGAGTTGCTGTTTAAAAATAGGGTTTTCAAATGAGTGGTCAAATATCCTTTTGGCCTCATAAAGGATAAAAAAATCTTTTATCGTTATTTTTGTTTCTCACTGTATGCACAAACATGGATAACCAAAATAGTGTGATTGTCCCATTTGAACCTAAGTCCCGATCCAATGCGAATACTATAGTTCATATTTTACAAAGTTTTTTGATTACATTTTCGTAACTATTGGACAGCAGTATTGGTACCCATGTACCATTCATTATCAACAAAATTTTTAGATACCCATGATAAATACCGATCAAAAGTTAAAGGAACGGGTCAAAGAGTTGACTTGTCTCTATGAGGTCACTTCAATCATAGTGAATTCCGGATACGACGAACTGTCCACTTCCTTGGAAGCCATCGCCTATTGTTTAAAAAGGGGGTGGCGGTTTCCTGAAGAAGCCGAGGCAGCAATGTCCATTGGTGCATATCAGGTACAGACCAGTGGATTCAAGGAGCAAATGACCTGCCTATCTTGTGATGTCATTGTATTCAATAAAGTAGAAGGGGTCATATCCGTAGGTTATCCAGCTTCATCCTACACTCTTGAAGACTTTCTTCCAGAAGAGCAGACCCTACTGAAAAATGTATGCCTGGCCGTCGGTAACCTTATGGAACGCAAGCAGATCCATGATAGCGAAGAGGAAACGAAAAGACAAATGGAACGTAACGATCGTTTGCATATCATGGGAGAGATTACTGCCGGAATAGCCCATGAACTCAACACTCCTTTAGCCAATATTTTGGGATTTGCCGAATTGTTGCTGGATGAAACTACCGATACGAGGACCAGAAGGGATTTACAAACGATTTTGGACAATGCCATTTTCAGTAGGGAAATCGTAAAGAAACTGATGTTCTTTACCTGTGAAATGCCACAACAGATGGAATTGATCGAACTAAATAAGGTAGTGGACAGTGTGATACGTCTGATGGGGCCATCCCTTAGGGCAAAACAATTATCGGTCATCAAATCCTACGACAATGATGATTTCCGGATTCGGGCCAATACGGTTCAATTGACCCAGGTCATGTTCAACCTCATTATGAACGCGGCCTACTACTCACCTGTACACGGAGAAATAAAGGTAGAGATACTTAATGGGGAACAAAAGATTATCATTAATATCATCGATCAAGGGGAAGGCATTGCACCTAATCAGGAAAACAAGGTATTTGAACCATTTTATACCACCAAACCAATCGGGGAAGGGACTGGTCTTGGTCTAAGTGTCGTTCACGGAATCATCAAAAGTTATAAGGGCACCATTACACATAGGCCCAATGTGCCAAAAGGTACTATTTTTACCATCGAGTTCCCAAATTGACGCCCATGCCATTGAACAAAGAGAACATTCTTATCGTAGATGATGATATCAAGATCTTGGAACTATTGGCAAGAAGGCTCAAAGAGTTCAACTACCATGTTTTTAAGGCGATATCCGTTAAGGAAGCCTTGTTTATACTAAAGGATACTTCAATAGATCTGTTGATAACGGATATTCAAATGCCGGAAGTCGATGGTATTCAATTATTGAAGTATGCCAAGGAACATTATCCCAACATGCCAAAATTGGTGGTTACCGGATACCCATCTGTTGACGGCGCCTTGGAAGTGATCAAGTCGGGTGCCATGGACTATATGGCCAAGCCCTTTACAAAAGCAGAACTCAAAACGGCCGTGGAAAGAGCATTGGAACATGGGAGAGCGGACCAAGCATCCGTTGCAAATGTTCCATCCCGAACGCAAAACCTACCGTTCAAGGAGATGGTGGGCAATTCCACAGCCTTCAAACAAGTGCTTACCATTATAGACAGGGTAAAGAATAACCGGGCAACGGTATTGATACATGGTGAGAGTGGCACTGGAAAGGAATTGGTGGCGCGGGCCATACATTATTCAGGAAAATACAGCAAGGGGCCCTTTATTGCGGTGAACTGCGGGGCCATTCCGGACAATTTGCAAGAGGCGGAATTGTTTGGTTATACCAAGGGGGCCTTTACAGGGGCAGACCAAAACCGGAATGGTTTTTTTCAGGCGGCATCCGGGGGTACGCTCTTTTTGGACGAAATAGGTAACGCCTGTTTGGATGTACAGGCCAAATTATTGAGAGCACTGCAGGAAAAGGAAATTACAAAGGTCGGTTCCAGAACCTTGGAAAAAGTCGACCTTCGTATTGTTGCGGCCACAAATATGGATCTCTTGGAGGAAATCAAGAAAAAAAACTTCAGGGAGGATCTCTATTATCGTTTGACCGTCGTTGAGATAAGGGTACCCCCGCTGCGCCAACGAAAGTCCGATATTCCCTTACTTGTTGATCGATTCCTCCAAAAATACGGCATGGAATATAGGGACCGTTTGTTGCGAATCGATTCCGAGGCCTTGAAAATTATGGAACGTTATCCTTGGCCGGGAAATATAAGGGAACTTGAAAATGTGGTACAACGAGCGGTTATTATGGCGGATGGCCCGATCGGTACCAAAGACTTACCGGACTTTTTAAAATATGAGATAGACTTTCCGAACGAGGAGTTAATACCCCTAAGGGACATGGAAAGAAAGTATATCAAGCGGGTGCTGCTCCATACCAAAGGGAACAAGACCAAAGCAGCTGAAATTTTAAAGATCAGTCGAAAAACGCTTCGCGACAAGCTCGATTGATTTGGTCAAATTCTTACCAACTGGTCAGAAACTTACCGATTCTAATTTTTCAATCTTTTTCATTTACACATGTTAGTTGCTGTTAATCAGAGGCATACTTTGAATTCTATTCTTTTTGCCTTTTAGGGCATGGCATTTGCCATTTAGTGTTCCGAATGGTTTTGAGTCGGTCGGGCAGAGATAAAACCGACCGAACCACTATAATTTGAAAACGCTAAGGATGGTAAGGCACTCTTTGAGATACGGAAACCTTGTTTTGGAAAGATATGATTTCTTGATGGTCAAAAAATATATGCAAGGTCCACTGGGTTTGGAAGATTATACCCATGAAAATGCATTGGCCTTGTTGGAGGAAAATTTATTGGATGCCATTGTTGTGTATGAAAAGAATATGCCCTCAGAGGTTGTAAGACTGTATTCTACCGTTTCGGTTATCAGCTCCTCGGGTATGGAAGAGTGTTTTCAATTGGTACCACCGGATCAAGTCGATTTGGCAAAGGGCAGGAAATCTGCGCTCAGCAATTTGGGCTGTTCAGTTCTTGGACTATCGCAAGGGGACATCATTAGGTATGGTGTGCCCAGTGATTTTGTTTCCTTGCGTTTGGCAAAGGTTGAGCAAGTTGACACCAAGACCAGACTGGCCATCTCGGAGAAGGAATTACGCACTTTATTCAAACGGAATTTAATGGAAAAGATGTTCGATGAACTGGAGTTGGAATCATCCTAGGGTTATTTGGATGTCGATACTAGAAACAGAAAGTTAGCCAAATAAAAAAGATATGAATACAAAACTAACATTAAAACAACGCATACTGGTAGGGTTTGTACTAGCGTTGGCCTTTTTCTTGGTGCTGGGATCCAATTTGGTGGACCGTAGACATTTTTCGACGATACAAAAAACGATTGAATCGATCCATGATGATCGTGTGGTGGTACAGGATTATATCTATCAGTTGAGAAATTTTCTGCACGATAGGGAAGTGGAGGTTTTGGAAACCGGAAACATTGAAAAAAACAATGAACATTATGGGCAAATCACGGCCATCCTTGATGATTTTGCTGCGACCGAGCTGATTCGGGAGGAAGCTGAATTTTTAAAGCGCTTGCGTCAACAATTTTATGGCCCGTCAGGCTTGTCGAGCGTATATGGGAAAGGGGACAAATCAAAAATTTTGGAGCATATCCATAGTACAAAGAAAACCTTGGATGCTCTTGAGGAAATTCAAATTGAAGAAAGCGGACATCTTACGCGAATCTCAGAAAAATCATTGAGTGTCAATAGAATGTTGTCCAATTTGGAAATCGGTTTTATGATCATCATAGGGCTTTCCATACTAATGTTGGTTTTTCAGCCGATCAAAACACTGTATCCCATTCATTGATGAAAAAATATAACATAAAAAACAGTCCCATGAAGGAATTTGTACGGAGTTTATGCTCCACCTGTATTCACCAATCAAATTGTGCTTTGAGCAGTAATAGGTCAAATATCAACTTATGTAACGAATATCGTCAATATATGGATGATGGTAAGGAACCTACCATAGTGGTTTCGGATGAAATGTATTAACAAACAAGTAGTAGGTACGGCGTACCCAATAAATAATTTTTTATGACAACAACGTTAACATCAAAAAGAAAGCAGCCAAAACAAGGCATGTTGGACAACGTTATGCGCCAGTTCAATAATGCAGCGGATATTATTGAACTGAATGCCAACATTAGAAAGATACTGGAAGTCACCAACACTGAATTCGTAGTGCATTTTCCAGTACGTATGGACAATGGGGAGGTAGAGATCTTTACGGGCTACCGCGTTCAGCACAATAATGCACTGGGTCCCTATAAGGGTGGATTACGTTACCACCCCACCGTGGATATCGACGCGGCCAGGGCTTTGGCCATGTGGATGACTTGGAAGACCTCTTTGGCCGGATTGCCCTATGGTGGGGCCAAGGGAGGAATACAATTAGATCCTACCAAATATTCCCAGGACGAACTGCAACGAATCACGAGAAGGTTTACCTATGCCCTTGGGGACAATATTGGACCGGAACTGGATATCCCAGCACCGGATGTGAACACCAATCCTCAGACGATGGCTTGGATCTTGGATACCTATATGTCTACCAAATCACCCAATGAACGTTCTAAGAACCTGCATGTGGTTACGGGCAAGCCGATTGGTGCCGGAGGTTCCGAAGGGAGAGACCGGGCAACGGGCTATGGTGTTTTCCTGACCATCAAATTTTGGGCGGAACACAAAAGGATTGATCTAAAGAACAAAACATTCATTGTACAGGGGTTTGGTAATGTAGGCTATTGGGCCGCCCATTTTCTAAAAAATGAAGGAGCCATACTTACTGCTGTACAGGATGCTTATGGAAGTATCCATAATGATGAGGGCATTTCACCAGAAGACCTTTTGGAGTATGCAAGGGCCAATAAAGGCAGTATATCGGGCTATGCGGGGGCAAGTCCCCTTGACAACAACGAATTTTTTGGTTTGGACTGCGATATCTGTATTCCTGCTGCCCTGGGCAACCAGATTACTGTGGACAATGCCCATAAAATTAAGGCTAGCCTGATTGCCGAAGGGGCCAATGGGCCGACTGACGTTCAGGCGGAGGAAATCCTTTTAAAACGAGGTATTGATATTATACCGGATATCCTATGCAATTCGGGTGGTGTTATAGGAAGTTATTTTGAATGGTTGCAAAACCGCAACGGAGAAATATGGCATTTGGACGAGGTTTTGGAGAAACTGGAAAGAAAAATGCGAGAGTCCTTCAACAAGGTCGCGTACAAAACAGAAACAAAGAACCTGGATATGCGTACGGCCGCCTTTGTCATCGCCATAGAGCGACTTGAGGACACCTATATCCAAAGGGGTATTTTTCCATAATCCAATGACCTAATTAGGTTTCCGCATGAATGTACTGGAGACTATAATATAAAAAAAGAAATAATGAAGTACGGTAGTTTAGTAATTGAAAAAAAAGAATATGTCCTTTTAAAACGGTTAATGAACCTATCAGGATTCTATAAAGACAATACCCTTAAGAGTTCGGTTAAAAAGCTCGTGGGTGAAATGGAAACAGCACGGATATTGGATGAAGCGGAAATGCCGGATGATGTCATCCGGTTCAATGCCATGGTGACCATAATTTCCGATAATGGATGGCACAAAAAGTTCAAATTGGTACTTCCTAGCCGAAGTGATGTGAAAAATAACCATATTTCAATCCTGACCCCTATGGGAGCAGCAGTCATGGGATATGCCAAGGGGGATTCACTGGTTTGGGAGTTTCCTTCTGGAAACCAAAAATTGACCATTGAAAATGTAGAACAGGAGAATGAACCCATAAACCTAAACATGGTATTATGAAGCAGGTGAACAGACCCCATTTTCATGAGTCCTTAAACCAGATTATAGTTAAAAAGGATAAGTTGGAGACTGCCAATTGGATCGAAACCATGGAGTTGATCAGCAATGAACTGCAATATTTGATTCCATTGGAAAAACGCCTATTGGGAGCCCCTGCGGTAAACCAAAGCCTTTTGACAGTCCAACGGGAAAACCAACTTCGATTGGGCACCCTGTATAGGTATGAAAGGACAATGATGAATGCCATTGAGTGCGATACAACGGAATGTGACGCCTATTACCTCCATGCCCATGAGAAAAATCGAGATGGTTTTATGGACCATATCAAAACGTATACAGCGCTTAAGCTAACGTTGCTATCGAAGATCTTGGAACGTTTCTGAGCGAAACCTTAATAACAGGTCCACATCAGTAGTCATATCAATTTATTCAAAATAAAGGATTAGAAACCTTGAATACGTTTGAAGGTCATTTGATTATCAATGTTTGATAATTCATGAACCGGTATCCTTTAGTATGTTGATCAGCCACTAATGTGTCGATACAAAAAACAATCAAAATATTTATGAAGCATTTTTTTTCTAATTTTAAAGGAGATTTATTTGGTGGCATTACAGCGGGCATTGTAGCCCTTCCCTTGGCTTTGGCCTTTGGTGTCAGCTCGGGTATGGGTCCAAGTGCTGGGTTGTACGGTGCCATATTCATTAGTTTTTTTGCAGCCTTGTTTGGGGGCACAAATACTCAGATATCCGGACCTACGGCACCTATGACCGCCGTTAGTATGGTTGTCGTTGCTGGTATTGTGGCTATGAACGATGGTGATCTCGAGAAAGCATTGCCGGCCATTTTACTGGTGTTTCTATTGGCAGGGCTAATGCAGATCATATTGGGCCTTGCTGGGCTTGGAAAATACATTCGCTATATTCCGTATCCTGTAGTCTCAGGCTTTATGACGGCCATTGGAGTAATCATCCTTGTTACCCAAATGTTGCCTTCGATGGGTTATTACCCCAAAGAAGATGCCGCTTTTGTGGATCAATTCAGACCTCGTGCGGAAGAGGTTATTCTTAAGAATATTCTCAATGAGGAATCGAACGAAGGAATATTGGTACTTGAGGATTTTCAAGAAACTCTGGATAGGGCAGGGGAGGTCTCGGAGGAAAGTATCCGGAAGGAAGCTCAAACCTTGGCCAATAAAGATGCTTCTGGGGTCATAGGTACGATCAAGGTCTTGCCCAGGGCTCTACAACGGATAGATTGGCTGGAACTTGCTCTGGCATTGGCCACTATTGTGATCATCTATGGATTTAAAAGAATTACAACCGCCATTCCCAGTGCCCTGGTGGCTTTGTTGGTCGTTTCAGGAGTGGCCTATGGGTTTGGACTGGATTACAGGCCTATCCAACAAATACCCAGCGGTTTTCCTGTGCCCCATTTGGACATCTTTAGTGAATTTAAATTGAGCTCGGTAACCCCCTATATTTTTACGGCCTTGACCCTGGCTCTTTTGGGAGCCATAGATTCGCTATTAACTTCCGTGGTTGCAGATAATATGACCAAGACCCAACACAAACCCAACAAAGAATTGATGGGGCAGGGTATTGGAAATAGCATTGCCGCAGTTTTTGGGGGAATACCTGGTGCAGGAGCCACCATTCGTACCGTGGTCAATATCAATGCAGGCGGGAAAACAAGGTTATCGGGGATGGTTGCAGGGATTCTTTTGCTCATCGTATTGTTGGCCTTGGGGCCGATAGCCTCCAAAATACCCGCAGCGGTACTTGCCGGGATTTTGGTGACCGTAGGTATCGGGGTAATAGATTACAAAGGACTGAGGGCCGTACCTTATTTGCCCAAGGATGTCAAGTTCGGACCTTTCAAGTTAAGTTCTGAAGTGTTGATAATGTTGGTGGTCATGGTGTTGTCCTCTATTTGGAACTTGGTCTATGCCGTAGGTATCGGTTTGGTAATCGCTTCCTTCATGTTTATGAAAAAAATGGGAGACTTAACGGCCAAACGATCTGATGTCAAAACCTTGAAAGAAGAAAAGGGATGGGCGGATGAGGTCAATTTTCCGGAAGACCTTAAAAAGGAAGTTTTTATTAAGCATTTGAAAGGCCCCTTGTTTTTTGGGTTTACAAGCGAGTTTCAACAATTGGCCAAGCAAATCCCAAAAACGGCCTCCACGGTGGTCATCCGAATGGATCGCATGCAGTATTTAGATCAATCTGGACTTTATACCCTTGAAGATGTTTTGATGGACCTTAAAAATACAGGTGTTACCGTACTTTTTGTACATGTTTTGGAACAGCCCAAGTATATGATGGAACGGGTTAAACTGATACCTTCCTTAATTCCTGAGGATCAAATATTCGATGATTTTGAAGCTTGTACCTCCTACATTAAGAAAAATGCATTGGATAAGGGGTAAGTTACATCACTGAAAATTATCGAGGAAAGGAGTATTATATTCGGGTTGACCAATTCTGGAGGATACTTTTTTGATCATGAGAAGACAACGGTTCCGTTAGGGGTGCTAAAGAATAGGCTGTCGTTGCTATAATGCCTATTAATAGAACCGCTAATGAAATGGGCGGTAACCGTTGTTTTTTCCCATGGTCTTGCCCAAGAAGCAAAGATCGACCACCATTTCATTATAGGTGTACCATCCACTTTTCATGATATGGTTCAACTCATGTTTGAATTTGTCTTTTATAAATTATAGCTTTCCAAGCTCTACCATATACATAGACAAAAACAGGTTCAGGTATGGCAGTCAACATCCAATGTTTCCCAAAAGTCCATTTAGGGGTTCACATAAGGAAACATAATGGCTCATTCTATTGAAACCCCATTCAAATTTTCCAACTTGGCCACACATCCCCAATTATATTTCTGGCGGTTATCACCCGACAGCACAAAGGTTAGTTCATTGGGACCTTTGGATAAATTCAGCACGGTTTGTTCATCATCCACGAAAACCCTACCTTCCATACCCTTTTCCGGAGGTGGCCTAAAGTTCATTCCCCCATCGAATATGACTTCGGAATTCAATAAGATTACCAAGTGGTCCGCATAATCAAAGTTTAATTTGATATCCTTATCGGAATCAGATACTATGTTACAGGTCAGAGTGACCGTTTTGTCCATATCATCATAAAAGCGACTGATGTTTAAAATGCCATCCATGTCGGCAGTTACCGTTTTAAATTTTTCTCTGTAATCGAATAGGGAATCCACTTGGGATATAAAGTTCACCGAATCTTTGGCAAAGGGTTCCGATATTTGCCACTTGGTCAAATAATTCGGAGAAATCACCTTTTCGGTATCCCGTTGTTTTGGCACATTGGAACTTTCAATTTCCCGAATGGATACATCACTATAGTAAACCTGGCCAAAGGTGCTGTACAAGCTTATACCGCCTTTCTTGGAATCACGCTTTAGGTCATCAACAACAAAGGTCGGGGTATCCATATCCTCAATATAAACGGACATTTTGTCTTCAATAACCTCCACCTTTACATGGACCCAAGTACTTATGTCCAAGAATACGATGCCATCTTCCCGTTTCTGGAAAAGCAGCGCTTTATTGCTTTGAGGATCGTAAATATAGGAAATGGTTTCATCGGGAAAGTCCAAGAACGATTCCTCCGAGAATATGATGCCTTCCTCCTCCAGTACCTTTAAAAGCTTATCGCTCACTTTTCCATGAACCAGTTGATTCTCCAGAAAAGGTGGTAAGATGGCCACTTCCTTTCTCGGATATTCGGCACTGCCTTCATATTTGGGATAATTATAGAGCTGCCAAGGCAAGCTGCCATTATAAATGGGAATATACTGCAGCGCATCCTTTTTTCCGCTCATCATCATTCTCAGGTACAGGTATTCGTAATTTTCTTTATCCTGGATCCTAAAACCCAATCCCGGAACTTGGCCGTTACAATGAAACTCCAGTTGAAAGTTCTTGAATTCTTTGCCATTGAGATAAGCCTTTTGACTTGGCTCTAAAAACATTGCGTACTTTCCCTGATGGTCCACAACTTTCAACGTATCCGTAGAACCGTCCACATTTTCAATCCGCCAATTGTTTTTGGTAAAGGCAAATTCTTGGGCGGTAATGTTTTTTTTGTTTTCTTGGAGGCATGATACTGGAGCAATGGCCATGACAAGTATCAAGAAGTTTTGGATGCTGTTTTTCATGTTATGATCTATTTTTGATATAATCGATTTACAGTATACCAATGTAAAGTTACCTGCAAAGTTTTTAGGCGCATTGGTTGTTCATCTTTGTTCAAGTTTGTTCATAGTCGACATGGATTTATAAATGGAGAAGTTTAGGAAACATATCGAAGCCTGTTTTAAACGGGTAGAGGAAAAATTGGGAAAAGGACCTTGCAGCAAGTGGGACACCCATGATTTTAAGACTCTCAGCGAGAACATTCAGGAAGAAACGGGCACATTGTTGAGCGTATCCACACTAAAACGGCTTAGCGGAAAGGTAAACTATGCATCTCACCCGAACAAGACCACTTTGAATGCACTGGCCAATTATATTGGTTTCAAAGACTGGGGCACATTTTCCAATTACTGTGAAGGTAAGCTTGTGAAAGGGGAAAAAGAGGGCAAAGCGAATTTACCGATGAAGTCTTTAATAGCCTTTTTATTGCTTGGTATCGCGCTTTTTTCATCCGTATTTTTGACGGCCAGGAAAAATGATACCATCTATGATCCTGATGATTTCGCTTTTAATGGCAAGTCGGTCACTACTGGGCTTCCAAATTCCGTTGTTTTCAGGTACGATGCATCTGCGGCAGATGAAAAAGCGAAAATAGAGATCCAGCAGGATTGGGACGAGAGCAAGCGGGTACTCGTCAATAAAAACGACAGTGTTTCCACCAGCATTTATTACCGACCAGGTTATTTCAAATCCAAACTCGTGGTTGATGAAACCATTGTGAGGGAAAAGGGTATCTTGATTCCAACATCGGATTGGGTGGGGGTCATTGAGACGGATTCTGTGCCTATTTATTTGGACAGGGAGGACTACCGATCGGAGAAAGCTCTATCTATAAAAGCCAGCTCGCTAAAGAAATATGGAGTGGATCCACGTGCGTCAAGAACTCCCGTTGGCTTCTATCAAATTAGGGACTTTGGGGAATTATACACTACCAATTTTGAAATGACAGCTTCAATCCGGAATGATTTCAAATCCGGTAAGAGTCAATGTCAAACTGCCCAATTGGTGATTGTTCACGAGGACGGACCAATAAGTATCATGCTGACCGACAAAGGCTGCATTTCCGATATTATGCTGTACGCATTTGATAAGACCATTGATGGAAAGAAAACAGATCTTTCCGGTTTCGGTGTGGATTTTACCGACTTTGTCGAAGTGAAGTGCATTTCAAAGGACGGGAAATTGGATATTGTAATGGACAAACAATCCGTATTCTCGTTTGAAGTGCCAGATATTCCAAAAAAAATCGTTGGCCTCAGCATCCATTTTGAAGGAGCTGGGACGATCCAACATGTAGCGTTTAAAAATAATGGAGGAATTATGTATTCTACCAATTTCTAAAAACTGAAAATCCTTAAAATTTCACTTTTTTCTTAAGCATCAATAGAATTGAAATTATTTCCCGATACAAAAGTTAGAAAAGATATTGCCCAACATTTCGGCAAGTTATACCCCTAGGACAATGGAGGCATCAATACCCAGTTTTACACTTATTTCCCGTGCTACTTTTAAAGTGGGTTCGCTTTTTCCGTTGAGGTACTCGCTTACCCTTGACGTGCTTACTCCCAAAAGTTCGGATAGGCGTTTTTGGTTCAATCCCATTTCTGCCATACGCAATTTAATCACCTCAACCAAAGGGGGCTTTTTTACCGGATAATGGCGTTCTTCATAATCTGCCACAAGGTCAGACAATAGGTTTAGTTCCACATAACCCTTTGCATCTTTGTTTTCGATATTGTCGGGGTTCTGTAAAAGTTCTTCTATACGTTCAACAATGGCGTTATACTCTTTTTCTGTCTGTATCATTGCTAAATGTTTTTAATGTCCTTAATCTTATCATACTCCGAGTGCGTACCTATAAACCTAATGTAAACCTTTTTTGCATTGAACGAAATTATGGCAACCAGCCTGTAATCGTTTCCTTTGATATTGAAAACAAAACGGTGGTTTCCCACATAATCAACGGTGTTGAAATCCTGCCTTAACTCGTTGATATTATCCCAGTTTTTCGCCGTTACGGTATGATACCAAAAGTTTAAAGGATTTTCGCTGTCTGCGTGCATTTCTATGAACTCCTTTATTCTTTTGTGGGTAACAATACGCATTGTTTAAACATCAATCACTATTAAGCAAAGGTAATGCCAAATTTCGAATTACAAAATATTGTTTTGAAATATAGAATTATTTCCCAATACAAAAGTTAGAAAAGATATTGCCCAATAAATCATCTGTGGTAACACTTCCTGTGATTTCTCCCAAATGATACAGTGCTTGACGGATGTCGATGGCCATTAAATCGCTGGACAGTTCCATATCCAAACCTTCTTTGACCTTTTGAATTTCCTCCAAAGCTTTTAACAAGGCATCGTAGTGCCTGCTGTTGGTAATTATGGTGGTGTCGCCACTCAAAGCCCCTGAGTCTACCAAAGAAAGAAGCTTACTTTCGAGCTCTGAAATACCTTCTTTAAATTTAGCAGAAAGGAAAAGTACATTGGGAATTTCTGATTTTATCTTTTCTTTCTGCCCTGGGTTTAGGAGATCCATTTTATTACAAATGGGCAACAACTGTTTGTTGGGGTAGCGTTTCTGGATTTGTTCCAATTCCGTCTTGTCAAAATCCATGCCGTCAAATAGGTAAATAATGAGCCGTGCCTTTTCAATTTTGTCAAAGGTTCGTTCAATCCCTATTTTTTCCACTACATCGACGGTTTCGCGGATTCCTGCCGTATCAATAAACCTAAAATTGATACCTTTTATGCTGATATGGTCCTCGACCGTATCCCGGGTAGTACCCGCAATTTCACTCACAATAGCTCTCTCTTCATTAAGCAGTACATTGAGCAGGGTTGATTTGCCTACATTGGGTTGCCCCACAATAGCTACGGGGATTCCATTTTTTATCACATTTCCGAGTGCGAAGGAGTCAATTAATTTCTTTAGTACCTCACTAATGCGGTTGAGTAGTTCGTTGAACTGGGTTCTGTCTGCGAACTCCACATCTTCTTGGGAAAAATCGAGTTCCAGTTCAATAAGCGAAGCGAAGTTCAGCAGTTCTTGTCGCAGTTCTTGGATTTCATTGCTGAATCCACCGCGCATCTGCTGCATGGCAATGTCGTGCGCCGCTTCACTATCGCTGGCAATAAGGTCGGCCACAGCTTCCGCCTGACTTAAATCCATCTTGCCGTTAAGGAATGCTCGTAGTGTAAATTCACCTGCCGATGCCGAACGGCAACCATTTCGCAACAAAAGCTGAATAATCTGTTGTTGGATGAACGGGGAGCCGTGGCAGGAAATCTCCACAACATTTTCACCGGTATAAGAGTGTGGTCCTTTAAAAATAGAAACAAGAGCTTCGTCCAAAATCTTTTCTTGGTCCACAATATGGCCCAAATGAATGGTATGGCTTTTCTGTTGGGCCAGTTTCTTTCCCTTAATGGATTTAAAAAGGGTATCCACTAGGGTTATGGCATCTGGTCCGGAGACCCTTATCACTGCAATGGCCCCTGTTCCCGAGGGTGTTGCCAAGGCTACAATGTTATCTGTGTACGACATGGGGACAAAAGTACAAATTAGCTGGTGTTTGTAACATTTTTAGTGATTTGTATACTAATAAGATGAATCATCAAAATCAATCAAAAATGGAAGTTATCAATCAAAAAGCAGTCAGAACGGATAATACCTTGTTGGCCGTGACGCATCTTACACAACTTTTATCGTATGTTACAGGATTTGGAAGCCTGATTATACCCTTGATTATCTGGTTGTCATCAAAAGATAAGGTTAAGGGTATGAACGAGCATGGAAAGGCCATTATCAATTTCCAGATCAGTCTGATACTTTACATCATCATTAGTATTCCTGCCATTCTTCTTTTGGGCTTGGGTATACTGGGCTTGATAGGAGCGGGAATCCTTGGGTTTATATTACCTATTGTTAATGCGGTCAAGGCTGCAAATGGTGAATCTCCATCACATTTTATGACGATTAGGTTTATATCGTAAAAACAAAAAAGCTGGAACAATTTGCTCCAGCTTTTTCGATTATGGTTGGGTAGTTAATTTAACTATTCAGCATCACGGGCATCACCAACATAGTTACATGTTCACCTTCATCCAGTCCGTCGATAGGGGTGAGGATACCTGCCCTGTTGGGTAAACTCATTTCCAATGATACTTCGTCCGAAGATAAATTGTTCAACATTTCCAATAAAAATCTGGAGTTGAAGCCAATTTGCATATCGTCACCTTGGTAAGAACACGATAATCTTTCTTCTGCCTTATTGCTGTAATCTACATCCTCTGCAGAAATATTAAGTTCGGCACCGGCAACTTTTAAACGTATTTGGTGCGTGGTCTTGTTGGAGAAAATGGAAACCCTTCTGACCGAGCTCAAAAATTGATTTCTCGCAATGGTCAACTTGTTGGGGTTTTCCTTGGGAATCACCGCTTCGTAGTTCGGGTATTTGCCATCTATCAACCGACAAACCAATTCAGTATTGTCAAAATAGAATTTGGCATTGCTATCGTTGTATTCGATGGTCACTTCAGATTCGGAACCTGCCAAAATACCTTTTAACAATGTTAATGGTTTTTTGGGCATGATGAATTCTGCCACTTCGGAAGCAGTTACATCTTGACGTTGATATTTTACCAATTTATGGGCATCAGTGGCCACAAAAGTCAAATTCTCTGGAGAAAACTGGAAAAACACCCCGCTCATCACTGGGCGAAGGTCATCGTTTCCGGCGGCGAAAATGGTTTTGTTGATGGCTGTTGCCAAAATATCGCCCATTAGGGTAGTGGAACTCGGGTTGGAAACTTCCACCGCTTTTGGAAATTCTGCTCCATCGGCATATGCCAAGGCATATTTACCATGGTTGGAACTGATTTCTACCGTATTGTTGTCCTCAACCACAAAAGTCAATGGTTGTTCGGGAAAAGTTTTTAAGGTGTCCAACAATAAACGTGCTGGCACGGCAATGGTACCTTCCGAATCGGAATCCACTTCCAAAACGGCACTCATGGTCGTTTCCAAGTCCGAGGCGGAAACTGTAAGTTTACTTTCTTTAAGGTCGAACAAAAAATTGTCCAGGATGGGCAAGGTATTGCTATTGTTGATAACTCCTCCCAAAACCTGAAGCTGTTTCAATAAATATGTACTGGATACAATAAACTTCATCAACGAAATACTTTAGTATAGTTGCTCTTTTAGCAGATTTCCCTTCAAAAAGGGCGTATAAAATCAATAAAAACAAATATATCCCAAATGGATTTAGCAGAGAAACAAATTTATCAACAGTTAGACGGTAAACTTACGCTTTCTGTAGTAGCTGAAAAACAGGCCGAACAACAAGGTTAAAACGACTGGTAATCCAATGTTTACAAGCTGCCACTTGTTTTTTTGTTCTGCAATTTTTTTGACATCCAAGAGCGGGATGGATACTTTCTTGTTCCGAATGTTAATAAGCCCACTATTGTCTAACAGGTAATTTGTGCTGTTCACCAAGAATTCCTTGTTGCCATAAAAGCTGTTGGTCCATTTATCGTAGCCCAATTCCAAGGGTCTGCCGTTGCGTAGTTGGTTTTTGATGACGTCCCCATCCGAAATCACGATCATTTTATTTTCGGGACCTTCTTCCATCGTGTTTTGTAGCTTTAAAGGTTTTACCCTGTTTTTGTACATAGAGGTGAAACTGCCCTCGATCAGGACGGCTAATGGCAAATTACCGTTGTTATACGTTGCTTGATCGGGCTGTTGGTTGATCATATCCAAACTCACTACTCTCGGGATTCCATCCGTTTTGGAAAGTGGCGAACTCTGCAACAAAATGGTTTTTTGATAATCGTTTTCCAATACGTCCATTGGACTGGTAAACTGAAAACGTACCGCTTCAATATTGGTATTGATAGGATGATTGTTCTGTGAAAAAACCATTGGGTAATAAAACCAAGGCAGTGGATTGTACTGCGAATCGTTTCCTTCTCCCGTGGCCAAAACTATTTGGGTAAAATACAGGTCGTTGACCAAAACTGGATTGATGCGCACTCCATATTTAAAGAACAAATCTTTCAAATTAAGGTCTCTGGGAACGGCAATGGCCTCTCCGCCACCTGCATAAATGCTATCCATTTCCATATTTACCTGATCTAGCATCCAAATGGATTTGCCTCCTTGAACCATATATTGGTCCATCACGTATTTCTCCTGGTCGGTAAATGCTTCGGTCGGTTTGGCGATAAGGGCGAGGTCAAAGTTTTTTAGCTGGTCCAAAACGTTTTGTGGATTGGAAGCTACGGAATCCAAAGTTATGGCACCTATGTTGTAATAATCGCGAATGGTTGTAAGGTAATCGGCAATAAAAATATCATCCAGTTCGCCATTTCCCTTGATAACGGCTATGCTCTTTTTTTCTTTAATGCTAAGTTTGGTGAATGCATCGGCAAAGGCATATTCCAATTGTTGTACCGAATTGTTGATGCGATCCTCGGCCGTGGAGCCTAATTTATTCTTCAGTAAAGGCACTTTTACCGTCTGGTCGTTGTAATTTACCATGGCCCAAGGAAAAACCAGCTCATTGGATACCTTTCCGTTCTCCTCAACGGTAACATTGGCGGGCTGTAATCCCAAGCTTTGTAATTGGGCGACCGTTTCCTGTGGATTTTCGCTATCCTCCATGGGGTCCACCAAATTATATTTGATATTGCTGTTCTTGGACCCAAATGATTCCAACAATTGAATGGTTTCAGCTTTCAATTTGGAGAACTCTGCAGGAATGTTTCCATCCAGTAATACATCCACAATTACGGGTGTTTCAAATTTTTGGGCCACTGCTACGGCAGGCTCCGAAAGCGTATAGCGCTTATCCTCTGTAAGGTCGAAACGGGTATAGACAAAACTGGCCAATAGGTTGATGGCCACCACGGCTACAATCACTTTTACGATGGATATAAAAAACTTCCCCATTACCTTGGCAATTGTTTTAAACGTTGAAAAGTGAGATACAAAAACAATAAGGTCAATGAGATGAAGTAGACCAAATCTCGGGTGTCTATCACACCTCTTGCAATACTATCAAAATGTGCTTTTGCCCCGAGTGATTGTATGGTTTGTTGCGTTTCTCCATTCGTAAAAAGTGAAGATGCAGCATCAAACCCGTTAAAAATCAGAAAGCAGACCAAAATCCCCACCAAAAAGGCGATAATTTGATTATCCGATAGCGTAGAAGCAAATATCCCGATGGACGTATAACAGGCCATCAAAAACAATAATCCAAAATACGAACCCAGTACGACGCCGAGGTCGTAATTTCCTTCTATCATTCCCAGTCCCGATATGGCAAAAACATATATTATGGTCGGGATTACTGCGATAACGCACAAAAGAAAGGCGCCCCAAAACTTGCCTAGTACCAATTTCCAGATGGAGATAGGTTTTATCAACAGCAATTCCAGTGTGCCCATTTTTCGTTCTTCGGAAAAACTTTTCATTGTGATGGCGGGCACCAAAAAAATAAAAATCCAAGGGGCCAGCAAAAAGAAGTTGCTCAAATCGGCAAAACCGTAGTCAAAAATGTTGTAATCGCCCTTGAAGACCCACAGAAAAAGTCCATTGAGCAGTAAAAACGAACCTACGATCAAGTAACCGATGGGCGATGTAAAAAAAGACCGTACCTCTCTCTTAAAAATTGCGAACATTAAGATGGGTTTGTTGATTGAATTTTATGAACACTCCATGCTTCAGGCTTATCGGCGAACAATTTTTTAGTGTTGCCCCAAACCTCTTTAAAGAAATCGGAATTCCTATAACTGTTCAGGTGCGATTCCGTATCCCAAAAACTATAGGTGAAAAATATATTTGAATTTGTAATGTCTTGATACAATTCTACCATATTACAACCTTCAAAAGCCAAAATACCGTTTTTGCTTTCTTCAAAGATTCGCTCAAAACTAGCAATATTTTCGGGTTTAAAAGTCAGTTTTACAATGCGTATCAACATTTACAGGAAATTTATGGTTACGGTGTCCCTGTAATTCAGTCCAAGGAGCGAAGATGCTCCCCCAACGGAGTTCAGGTCACTTTTATAAATAGCAAGTTCTATGTATCCTGCCGAATTGAACAGGGCCAAGGCATCACCAGGACCTTTTCGTTGGTTCCGTTCCAAATCATAATTTATGATGCCGTTATAACTCTGGTGTACCTGCCGTATTTTGGTGGTCCGTGCAATGATTTCAAAATCACGCCCGCTGCGGTATGCTTCAAACAGGCTTTTCTGAATATTTGTGACCACGTTTCCGTAGTTATCAATATATATAACGTTACCTGTAATGGTTTTGCCCTCGTTGGTGATGCGTGGTTCAAAATCACGTAGCTCCTTCAAACGCTCCAAAGGTTTGCCAATTACCTCCAACTTACCGCCACGCGCAATATGGCAGGCTACTTGAACAAAAATATTGAGCACTGGAAAGGCACCGGCCTCTGCATTGGGCAGGTTGATTTCCACGACTTTTTCAGGTTGCACCTCGGAAGTTATCAAGGAAATGACCCCGCTGTTGGCACTCACAAAATAGTGTCCATCCACTTGCACAACAATATGTTCGTTTTCAGGGGACAATTCCGAATCGACCCCAACTATATGGACCGTTCCCTTTGGAAACGATTGGTAGGCATTTTTAAGGATATAGGCACATTCCTGAATGTTGAAAGGACTGATGGCATGTGAAATATCAACAACGGAAATATCGGGGAGATTGCTCAGTATTGCCCCTTTCACAGCACCCACAAAGTGGTCCTTATATCCAAAATCTGTAGTCAAGGTTATAATAGCCATGCAATACTGTTGATATGTTTTTCCGTGTTCAAATTGATTTTTAGTTAAGTTTGTTTGTAAAATTAGTCAAAAAAGAAAGAATAAAATTCTTCAAAAACAACTGTAACACCTCACAATTTTTGAACGAACTTGTAATAGAACTTACGGAAATCAGCCCCCAAGAATTTTTTGGACAGCAAAACTCGAATATTGAGTTGCTTAAAAAATACTTTCCTAAGCTAAAGATTGTAGCGAGGGGCAACAAGATCAAAGTATTTGGAGACGAAAAACTTTTAGAGGAGTTCGACAAACGCTTTGACGAACTCACTGGTCAGTTTGCTAAGTACAACAAACTTGATGAAAATATGATCGAGCGTGTACTTACCAGTACCAGCAAAGAAGAATATACATCATCAAAAAGCAGTGGCGATGTTTTGGTGCACGGGGTTAGCGGCAGATTGATCAAAGCCCAGACCGCTAATCAAAGACGCATGGTGGATGCCTGTAAAAAAGACGATATGGTTTTTGCCATTGGCCCTGCAGGTACCGGTAAGACCTATACTGGTGTAGCTTTGGCCGTAAAAGCCCTGAAAGAAAAACAAGTAAGGCGTATAATCCTTACGCGTCCGGCTGTGGAAGCAGGGGAGAACCTTGGTTTTTTGCCAGGTGACCTTAAAGAAAAGCTCGATCCTTACATGCAGCCTTTGTACGATGCTCTTCGGGATATGATTCCTTCGGAAAAACTCGAAAAATATATTGAGGACGGCACCATTCAAATTGCACCAATGGCATTTATGCGTGGTCGAACCTTGGACAACGCCTTTGTGATTTTGGACGAGGCCCAGAACACTACCCACGCCCAAATGAAAATGTTCTTGACCCGTATGGGAAAGAACGCCAAGTTTTTGTTGACGGGTGACCCGGGCCAGATTGATTTGCCACGTAGGGTGATTTCAGGTCTAAAGGAAGCTTTACTTATTTTGAAGAATGTGGATGGCATCAGCATTATCTATTTGGATGATAAAGATGTGATCCGACACAAATTGGTGAAAAAGGTGATTGATGCCTATAAAAATATAGAGCACCAGAATCAATTCTAGAGAAAATTATGGGAATGAATACGCTTATGTCCACGGATTTTAACTTTCCTGGGCAAAAATCAGTTTATAAAGGAAAAGTAAGGGAGGTCTATACCTTAGAAAATGATGTTTTGGTAATGGTGGCCACGGATCGCCTCTCCGCTTTTGATGTGGTAATGCCCAATGGAATTCCGTACAAAGGTCAGATTCTAAATCAAATAGCCACCAAAATGATGAAGGATACCGAAGATATCGTGCCCAATTGGTTGATGGCAACTCCTGACCCTAATGTAGCGGTGGGTAAGGCCTGTGAGCCATTCAAGGTGGAAATGGTAATTAGGGGTTATATGTCCGGCCATGCTGCACGCGAGTACAAAGCAGGCAAAAGATTGCTTTGCGGTGTACCAATGCCCGAAGGGATGAAGGAGAACGATAAATTCCCAGAACCCATCATTACACCGGCCACCAAAGCGGAAAAAGGAGACCACGACGAGGATATTTCCAAAGAAGATATTTTAAAACGGGGTATTGTATCCAAAGAAGATTACGAAGTCTTGGAAAAGTATACCCGAGCCCTATTTCAAAGAGGAACCGAAATCGCGGCCAAACGAGGTCTTATTTTGGTAGATACGAAATACGAATTCGGTAAGACCAAAGACGGGCAAATCGTATTGATTGATGAGATTCACACTCCTGATTCATCACGCTATTTTTATGCCGATGGATACGAAGAGCGTCAAGAAAAAGGGGAGCCTCAAAAACAGTTGTCTAAAGAATTTGTTAGACAATGGTTGATTTCCAATGGATTCCAAGGGCTTGAGGGGCAATCGGTTCCCGAAATGTCAGACGAGTATATTGAATCGGTTTCGAACAGATATATCGAACTTTATGAGAATATCACTGGAGAAAAATTTGTAAAAAGTGATATCTCTGATCTACAGGAAAGAATTTTATCCAATGTAACAGCGTACTTGGCAAAATAGTCATCACTTACTTGTTACCTAACTAATAAATTATAGGGAATTCTGTGAATTCCCTTTTTTTATTGCCTCAATAGTAATAAATCTTAAAACTAAATTGATATATTGACCTGGCACAAACGAATTAACTAAACAAACCACCAAATCATGTCTGAAAAACAAAAAAAGGCTACGGCCTATTGGAGAGAAAACTTAAAGTACCTAGTCATATTGTTGAGTATTTGGTTCTTGGTCTCCTATGGAGCAGGTATTCTCTTCAAAGATGCTTTGAACAACATTCGTATGGGCGGATTTAAACTTGGGTTTTGGTTCGCACAACAAGGGTCTATTTATGTGTTTGTCATCCTCATTTTTGTGTATGTACGCCTAATGAACAAACTGGACAAGAAATACGGCTACAACGAAAATTAACCAACCAAATGCCCAAAACTTATGAATGATGTACAAATATGGACCTATGTCTTGGTCGCGCTATCCTTTGGACTTTATATAGGAATTGCCATCTGGTCTAGAGCTGGTTCAACAAAAGAATTTTACGTAGCTGGTGGAGGGGTTTCCCCATTGGCCAACGGTATGGCAACGGCAGCGGATTGGATGTCAGCGGCTTCCTTTATTTCGATGGCTGGGATTATCTCCTTTGCTGGTTACGATGGCGCTGTATATTTGATGGGGTGGACAGGTGGCTATGTACTTTTGGCCCTGTTGTTGGCACCTTATCTTCGAAAGTTTGGAAAATTTACCGTGCCCGATTTTATAGGAGAGCGTTACTATTCCAAAACAGCCCGTGTTGTAGCGGTTTTTTGTGCCCTAATTGTTTCCTTTACCTATGTGGCAGGACAAATGCGCGGTGTTGGCATTGTGTTTTCACGATACTTGGAAGTTGATATCAATACAGGTGTTGTTATCGGTATGGTGATAGTTTTATTTTATGCCGTTCTCGGAGGAATGAAAGGAATCACCTATACCCAAGTGGCACAATATTGCGTTCTGATATTTGCCTTTATGGTGCCTGCAATCTTTATTTCCATTCAAATGACAGGCAATCCAATTCCGCAACTCGGATTTGGTGACACCTTATCCGATGGTTCCGGAACCTATCTTTTGGATAAACTGGATGGTCTATCCGAAGAACTCGGTTTTGCAGCCTATACGGATGGCTCTAAAAGTACGATTGATGTATTTGCTATTACCCTTGCCTTAATGGTGGGTACCGCAGGATTACCTCACGTAATTGTTCGCTTTTTTACGGTAAAACGAGTACGTGATGCCAGAAAATCGGCAGGATTGGCATTATTGTTCATAGCCATTCTGTATACCACGGCACCGGCCGTGGCAGTTTTTGCAAGAACTAATCTTATTGAAACGGTAAACGGAAAAGAATACACAAATATGCCTGAATGGTTTAGCCGATGGGAAAAAACAGGGCTGATAGCCCATGAAGATAAAAATGGAGATGGTAAAATTCAGTATGTTGCCGCACCCGAAGTAAACGAATTGACGGTTGATCGGGATATTATGGTATTGGCCAACCCGGAGATAGCCAATTTACCTGCATGGGTGATAGGTTTGATTGCTGCCGGCGGTCTGGCCGCAGCTTTATCCACCGCAGCAGGATTGTTATTGGTAATCTCTTCTTCGGTTTCCCACGATTTGATTAAAAATGTACTTAAACCAGACCTTTCAGAAAAAGGAGAACTTTGGGCAGCTCGGATTTCTGCTGCCCTTGCCGTTGTTGTTGCGGGGTACTTCGGAATTAATCCGCCAGGCTTTGTGGCGGCTGTGGTTGCCTTGGCTTTCGGTCTGGCCGCGGCTTCGTTCTTTCCTGCCATCATTTTAGGGATTTTCTATAAAAAAATGAACAGCAAAGGTGCCATATCGGGTATGGTTGTAGGTCTTTGCCTGATGCTTTTCTACATGCTGAAATTCAAATTCGGAATTTTTGATGGAGGAAAAGAAGCTGTCGATGTCCTACAAGAAAGCTGGTGGTTTGGTGTGTCGCCCGAAGGTTTTGGAACTATTGCCATGCTGGTCAATTTTATTGTGGCCATCGTAGTGAACAAATTTACCGCCGAACCGCCCGAAGAGGTACAGGAAATTGTTGAAAATATCCGTGTACCCAATCAAGCAGGTGAAGCATCTGGGCACTAAAATGACTGTGAAATGCCTATCTTTTTCCTTATTTTTAAGGCAGCATAAAATTTAATTACACATAATGAGTAACTACCACATAAAACACTTGGAGGAATATTTTCAAGTCTATCGAAAATCCGTTAGAAACCCCGAAGGATTTTGGGAAGAAGTAGCCGAAGAACACTTTCACTGGCGTAAAAAATGGGATTCGGTTTTGGAATGGGACTTTACCAAGCCAGAAATCAGTTGGTTTAAAGGAGCCAAACTCAACATTACCGAAAACTGTATTGACCGCCATTTAAGGATTCGAGGTGATAAAACAGCCATCCTTTTTGAACCCAATGACCCTAATGAAGAAGCAGAACATATTACATACAGCCAACTTCACGAACGCGTTTGTAAGTATGCCAATGTGCTTAAGGAAAAAGGTGTTGAAAAAGGGGACAGGGTAGTTATTTATTTGCCTATGATTCCTGATTTGGCCATTGCACTTTTGGCCTGTGCACGAATCGGAGCCATTCACTCCATTGTTTTTGCAGGATTTTCATCAACGGCATTGGCAACCAGGATCAATGATTGTGGTGCCAAAATGGTACTTACTTCCGACGGTTCTTTTAGGGGAACCAAGGTTATCGACCTAAAATCCATTGTGGACGAAGCTTTAGAAAGCTGTCCAGATGTGGAAACCGTTTTGGTCACCAAACGTACAAGTGGTGAAGTAAGCATGAAAGAAGGGCGCGATATCTGGATTCAGCCACTTTTGGATAAGGCATATTCGGATTGTGTCCCCGAAATTGTGGATGCCGAACACCCATTGTTCATTTTATACACCTCAGGTTCAACAGGCCGACCCAAGGGAATGGTACATACAACTGGGGGATATATGGTTTATACCGCATATACCTTTAAAAACGTATTCCAATACCGTGAAGAAGATGTGTATTGGTGTACGGCAGATATTGGTTGGATTACGGGACACTCTTACATTGTGTATGGGCCATTGGCCAATGGAGCGACTACGGTAATGTTTGAAGGGGTACCGTCTTATCCTGATTTTGGACGATTCTGGGATGTAGTGGAAAAACACAAAGTAAACCAGTTTTATACTGCTCCTACGGCAATTAGGGCCTTGGCCAAGGAAAACTTGGACTTTGTTACCAATCACGACCTCTCCAGCTTGAAGGTTTTGGGAACTGTTGGAGAACCTATCAACGAGGAGGCATGGCATTGGTACAACGACCATGTGGGTGAGAAAAAATGCCCTATTGTGGATACGTGGTGGCAAACTGAAACAGGGGGTATCTTAATTTCGCCCATACCATTTTCCACGCCCACAAAGCCAACATACGCCACTTTGCCTATGCCGGGAATTCAACCTGCGCTAATGGATGAAAATGGTGAGGAAATCAAAGGAAACCAAGTAGATGGTAGATTGTGCATTAAATACCCATGGCCCGCTATTGCCAGAACCATTTGGGGCAATCACCAGCGTTATAAAGACACATATTTCTCAGCTTTCGAAGGAAAGTACTTCACAGGGGATGGAGCTTTGAGAGATGAGGTCGGCTATTACCGAATTACTGGTAGGGTAGATGATGTCATCATTGTCTCCGGTCATAATTTGGGTACCGCACCGATTGAAGACGCCATTAACGAGCACCCGGCCGTAGCAGAATCTGCAATTGTTGGATTCCCGCACGAGATTAAAGGAAATGCCTTGTATGGGTACATTATTTTAAAAGAAACCGGGGAAACCCGTAACCGTGACAACCTGAAAAAAGAGGTGAACCAATTGATCACCGAGCACATCGGACCCATCGCCAAATTGGATAAGATTCAATTTGTGGAAGGATTGCCCAAAACACGAAGTGGCAAGATCATGAGGAGAATCCTTAGAAAGATTGCTTCCAAAGACACCAGTAATTTGGGGGACACTTCAACCTTGTTGAACCCAGAAGTGGTGGAGAACATTATAAAGGAAAGCCTTTAAATAGTTCTACTTTACTAAATAAAAAAGGGTCTTCTTATTTTTTAAGGAGATCCTTTATTTTTTTGGGCTTCAATTTTTCTACAATTCTTAAAAATGCAATGGCGGTGATAAAGGCGTCGCCCAATGCCGTATGCCTATCCTTTCGGGAAATACTGAACTTTTTGGCCAAATCATCAAGGGAGTATCTTTCTTTTTTTTGTACTACGGTAGATACCAACAATGTTCTGATGTAGAGTGATTCGGTATCCAAAGTCTTGTTTTTGAGCTTGGGCAGCCCATTTCTTTTTAACGCGGCATTGATCATGTTCACATCAAACATTACATGGTGCCCCACAAGCACATGGCTTTTGGCGTACATCAAAAATTGTTTCAAGGCTTCAAGCTCGGAGATGCTATCCCGTTTACTTTTCTTTAGAATTCCATGGATTTCTGCACTATCCGAATCATAGTGGTCCTGCTGAATGTACACTTCAAAACTATCCTTCACCACAATATTGTTGTCCAATAGTTTTAGTGCCCCAATGCAAAGCATACGGTCTTTGGTCAAGCTAAAGCCTGTTGTTTCCGTATCCAGCACCACAAAAGTATTTGCATGGATGTCATCTGGAAGCTTTTCTTTGAAATGCTCCTCGTACTCCCACCAAAAATCGGGAAGTTCCAAAGGTTTCTTTTTGGAAAAGGGCCACATCAGCGCAACATATTTTTTACCTGGAACCTTACCTCAATCAAAGATTGGATCTCTTTTACCGTTTTAAAAGTTCGCTTTAGTTTGATTTTCTCCTCCTTGTTCAATTTATCCAAAGCAATATACCGACCCGAATCGTTGTGCAACAGCCCCTGTCTGGTTCTGAACTTGAGCAGAGCTTTGCTGGCATAGGAACACGCAAGGTAAAGTTCTTTGTTGTTCGGTTCCAGTTCTGCCAACTTTTCGTAACGCTCAGCAGTGTTGTTTATGGATTTGATGGAATGTGACAATATAAGTACCCTAGCGGCATCAATAATGGGCATAAGGACACGTAATTTTAAATCAAAAAAATCTTTGTGTGCTCCATCCTGTTCCACCAAAAAATCCCTAAAAAAACCTGATGGCGAAGGATTTTGCAAGGCACCACTGGCCAAATGGGTAAAGAATTGCGGATAATGGTTGGTTTGATCAAAAATACTGAGGGAAAGCTCATCCGCGAGTGATTTATCGCCGTAGGTTACATTATAATCAAAAAAGATGGAAGATAAGAGTATCTCGTCGGGGCCTGGATTGTGAATCCAATGGGAGGTAACCTCTTTCCATTCATTCAAACTATGGCACCAGGAGGGATTAAAGGCCATCATATCGGCTGGGCAATACTCAAAACCGATGGTGTTCAGCCCTTTGGAAATGCGTTCACCCAGTTTTAAAAAATATTTTCGGGTAGTTTCCAACTGTTCTTCGGGAACATCTTCAAAAATAATGGCATTGTCTTGGTCGGTGTTCAACAATTGCTCACCACGCCCCTGGCTACCCATACTGAGCCACGCAAATTTTACGGGAGGTTCTTCTTCCATTTTGGACAGGGCAATTTGTATCACCTGTTTGGTAGAGGCATCATTGAGTTCTGAAATAATTTTGGACACCAATCCCAAAGGGATATTCTGGTCCAAATACCCTTGCAACAAGTTCATGATGCCATGGCGAATACCCCGAAGTCTTTTGGCACTGGTTGCTCTTTTAATGGCTCGCATCAGCACAGCAGGATTGTTGCCGACCGCCACCATAATATCATGTTTGGATAAGATTCCAACCGATTTTGTATCCGTAGTCCCATCCTCGGTAAGAACAAGGTGACTGATGTTGCTCTTCATCATGGCCATTTGCGATTGGGCCAACGTTAGCTCTTTTGGGTAGGTAATAATGGGGGAGGACATGATTTTTTTCGCTGAAGCGGTGATGGGAAAGAGTCCCGTGGCTACTTTTTTACGAATGTCCTTATCGGTTATGATACCAACGGGCAGGTTATCCTTTTCCACCAAAATACTGCTCACGTTGTGCTTGGTCATTTTGTTGGCTATGGTCTTTATTTTCGTGCCTTTTTTGCAGGTGATAAGGTCCGTGGAATATTTTATGGGCTGTAGATCCAATATTTTATCACTGGAGTATTGATTGGAATCGCTACTGGCACCATACAATTTTCCACGATGTTTAATAGAGTAGGGGTTGCCTGTATTGGAAGCAAAGCTTTCAATCAAAAAATTTCCGATACGCTTGTTTTCGAGTGCCAAGGGCTTAAAGTCCTTGATGGGAATGGCGTAGAGAATGGTTTCCTCATAAGCTTTTGCCTCCAATTTGTAGCTTTCGTTGGCCAAAAGGGGGCGAAGTCCAAAAACATCGCCTTCGTCACATATATCCAAAATTTGACTGGAACCAGCTTTGGAAAGCGCAACGGCACCCTTGTTTACTACATAAAAATGGGCGTGTGGACTTTCATTCTGCGAAAAAACTAGGGTATTGGTTTCCTTGTGGACAATCACCACTTCTACGGACAACTGCTCCATCTGTTTTGCCTCCATAGCATTGAAAGGAGGATAGTTTTTTAGAAAATCGGCAATGCGCTCGGAGATGGTGTTTTTCATGATAGGCTTAAATTAAGGATAATCGGAACAATTATACTGTCCAAGATAAAATAACACTGGTTACCCCCAATACCTTTATTTTCTATCGCTAGCCTTGTTATAAGCCCGTATCATAAGTATGGCCCAAATAGCAACCAGTACAACAACAAGAATGGAAAACCATAAAACGATATCATTTGCTGTTATTGTCCACAAGTTTTAAGTAAATCATGACCCCTAAAAGGGTCGGTGCCCAAAGGCCAACAAATAAGCCATGTTCGGGATTTCCACTAAGGAACAAGTATTCTGCTACAAAAATGATCAATGCGCATAAAATCAGCATCAACAGATTGGCCGTTCCTAACTTTTTGAAGTAATTCATTACAAGGTTGGTTTAAATGCATGAAGTTAGGAAAAAAAGAGTATTGGAAAAAAAAGAAAGTCATCCAACTGAAATACAGTTAAATGACTTTGAAATTTGTAGCGAGAGGGGGACTTGAACCCCCGGCCTCCGGGTTATGAATCCGACGCTCTAACCAGCTGAGCTACCTCGCCATGGTTTTGCTAAGCGGGTGCAAATATATGTTTAAATTTTCGCTGAATCAAAATTCAGGATTAATTTATTATTTGACATTTATTTTTATATCTTCCCAAACTATACTAAAGTTGAAAAAACGATTTAAAGAACACGACAATGAGTGATAAGGTTAAATATGAACTGGAGTTTGTGATCCAGGCTTCGCCTCAGTTGCTTTACCAATATATTTCCACACCCTCGGGACTATCAGAATGGTATGCCGACAATGTTAATTCCCGTGGGGAAATATTCACATTTATTTGGGATGGTGCAGAAGAGAGAGCAAAAATGCTCAAGCGTAAAAGTGAGGAATTTGTGAAATTGGCATGGGAAGAAAGTGAGGATGATTCCTATTTTGAAATGCGTATTATAGTTGACGAGATTACAAAGGATGTATCCCTATTTATAACAGATTTTGCGGAGGAAGACGAAGTAGATGAATCTAAAATGCTGTGGGAAAACCAAGTATCCGACCTTAAACAGGTCCTTGGGTCTACCTAGTCCGATTCTCAACTAAACCGTATATTTGGTCCCGATAAAATTCGGGACTTTTTTATGGTCAATTATAACGGAGCACTTTTAGCGGAAGACAAGGCAATTTTCACCCACAACAACAGAGCCCTCAAATATGGCGATGCCCTTTTTGAAACGGTTCGTTATGTGAACGGAACCCTCTTTTTTTGGGAAGATCACTACTTTAGGTTAATGGCTTCCATGCGTATCCTGCGTATGGAGATTCCCATGGAATTTACCTTGGAGTTTTTGGAGGAGGAAATTAAGAATACCATTAAAGCCAACGCGCAGGAAAATGGCGCGGTCCGCGTTCGCTTAACGGTTTTTAGAAACGAAGGAGGCTTGTATGCCCCAAGCACCAACGATGTTTCCTACCTTATTGAGACCAGTCCTATGGAGTCCCCTTTTTACATTATTGAAGAGGGCGACTACGAGGTTGAATTGTTCAAGGATTATTATGTAAACAAGGACATGTTGTCCAACCTAAAATCCACCAACAAAATATTGAATGTGGTGGCCGGAGTTTATGCCCAAGAAAATGGGTATGCCAACTGTTTATTGGTGAATACCGACAAAAAGGTGGTCGAGGCCATAAATGGAAACCTTTTTTCAGTGAAGGGCAATGAGATAAAAACACCGCCTTTGAGCGATGGTTGCTTGGATGGCATTATCCGAAAAAACCTTATGAAAATCATCGCCGGTTCCGAGGAACTTGATTTGGTAGAAGCATCCATTTCCCCTTTCGAACTTCAAAAAGTGGATGAACTGTTCATTACCAATTCCATAGTGGGCATACAGCCCATCAGCAAATACAGGAAAAAGAAATTTGATAACAAAGTGGCCAAGAGTTTGGTTGGAAAGTTAAATGCCAAAGCTCGGATTGGATAGTTTAGTTGAGCGAGGGATTTTCGGGAGCATTCGACCACAAAAGATAATCTCCCCCCAATTCTACCATTTTCTCTTTCCAAAAAGCATAGGCAGATTTTTCCAGAATATTGCTTTCGTACTCATTTGGGAGCACTACCCACGATTTGGAAGAAAGTTCTTGGTCCAATTGACTGGTACCCCAGCCAGAATACCCCAAGAAAAATCGGATATCCTGTTCGGTGATGGTTCCACTATTGATGAGTTCTACGGTCATTTCAAAATTACCGCCCCAAAAAATACCATCAGAAATCTCAATACTGTTTTCAATAAGTTCTGGCACTTTATGGATAAAGTATAGGTTGTCCTGCTCTACTGGCCCGCCATTAAATACTTGAAAAGGGATTGTAATATCAGAAATAAGGTCGCAAATGGTATAGTCCAAAGGTTTGTTCAAAATAAAGCCTACCGAGCCTTCGTTGTTGTGCTCAGCGATAAGTACTACCGACCTATTGAAAGAAATATCACCCGTAAGTGATGGTTCTGCAACAAGTAAATTCCCTTTTTTAGGCTTTTGACTTACCATTTACATTTTTTCTTGTACTTAAATTTAACATATTATTCTACATATGCAAAAAACACAACGCATATAAACTAAAAAAGCACCCCTAAAGGAGTGCTTTCGTATATTAAATAAATAATTGATTAGTTAACTGCACCGCTCAATTCAGCACCTGCTTTGAACTTTACAACGTTCTTAGCGGCAATCTTAATGGTAGCTCCAGTTTGTGGGTTTCTACCTTCTCTAGCACTTCTTTTGGAAACTGACCAAGAACCAAAACCTACCAAGGAAACTCTGTCTCCTTTTTTAAGCGTTCCTTCTACATTTCCCAAGAAAGATTCCAATGCTTTTTTTGCTGCTGCCTTAGTGATGCCAGCATCAGCTGCCATAGCATCGATTAATTCTGTTTTGTTCATAATGGAATTAAATTAATTGTTGTTAATATAATTTTAATGCTGAACAAATTTATATGGATTTGCGTCTCACGCAAGTAAAACCAAGGGAAATAGGGATTTTTGTTGATAACTTGAAACGTTTGTTGATAAAGTCGGAAAAAAACGACAACTTTTCCCAGCCCAATCGTGGCAAGGCTTTAGCGAAGATGTGCTTCTTTATCAAGATTCAACCCATTCAAAATCTCCATTATTTGCATTCTTCGCTTTCCCGGAAGTTGCAATTCCAATAAAGAAATATAGCCTTCTTTTACGGCGACTTTCAACGATTTTTTTTCTGCCAACAGTTTTCCAATGTTATAGTCGTGTTCGGCCTGTTCCATTTTGGTTTTAAAAATCTTCATTTGGTCGGCCTTTCCATCATTCACAAATTGTGTCCATGCCCCAGGATAGGGACTCAATCCTCGAATATGATTATAAATATCCTTTATAGGGGCATTCCAATCAATTCGGCAGGTATCCTTATGGATTTTTGGTGCAGGTTTAAGTTCCAAGCTTTCATCTTGTGCTTGTCTTGTTACGGTTCCGGCTTCAATCTGCTTGCAGGTATCCACCACTAAATCGGCACCGAGCTCCATTAACCTATCGTGCAAGGTTCCAGCACTGTCATTAGGCAGTATTTTTTCTGTTTTTTGAAGTACGATGTTTCCCGTGTCAATTTCTTCATCAATAAAAAAGGTAGTAACACCTGTTTCCGTTTCTCCGTTGATTATTGCCCAATTGATTGGTGCTGCGCCGCGATATTGAGGAAGGAGGGAAGCATGAAGGTTAAAGGTGCCGTGCTCGGGCATTTGCCAAACTATTTTGGGCAACATCCTAAAGGCCACGACCACCTGCAAATTGGCATCGAGGTTTTTGAGTTCTTCCAAAAAAGCCTCGTCCTTTAAGTTGGTGGGTTGCAATACCTTTAGATTGTGTTGCACCGCAAATTGCTTTACGGCAGATTCCTGAACCTTACGGCCACGGCCTGCGGGCTTGTCCGGTGCGGTAATGACACCAACTACATTAAAATTGGCATCCAAAATCTTTTTGAGGATGCCCACGGCAAAATCCGGGGTGCCCATAAATACGATGCGCAGGGAATTATTTTTTGATGTACTCATTCTTAAAATTTAGGGAGACCAGCTCATCTGCCAGCAGTCTTTCCAATGTTTTTAAAAGTTCTTTTTCGTTTGCCCCAATTGCTTTTTCCAACTGTCGGGAACTGTGGGGACGAATTTCCAAAAGTTCCATGATTCTTTTCTCTAAATCATAGGGAGATGCCACCTTTTCTTTCTTGGTGCAAATATCGCATGTACCGCACTTTTCTGTGGTCTTTTCTCCAAAATAATTCAGTAAGTAAACACTACGGCATACCTTTTTATTGGAAACATAGCCTAGCATAGCCGCCATGTTGTTCTGCTTCACCTGATTGAAATCCTTGATTTTTTTGGCAAATAGGTTAATGGTATGGTCATCTTCCCTAGGTACCAAAAAAGTAATCTCTAGGTCGCTGGTATTGTTTTGATACTCCACAATGCCATCGTCGGCGAGTTGTTGGAGGACTTGTTTTAAGTACTCCTCGCTCGCCCCAGTTTTTTTGGACAACATATACAGGTTAATTTTGGTCTCGTACTCGGTAATGCCCCCGTATGTGCGCAAAATGGTCTGTATTATCGGGGCAGTTTTCCTGTTTTTGTCCAAATATTCAAATATCCCGGATTTGGAGGCTACAAACTGAAGGGTGGTTTTCTCCTTAAAATTTTCAGCAAGCGATAAAACGGAATTCTGATCCAAAACACGGATGGCATTAAAGGTCATGTTTGGGTTAAACTCGTACCGTTTACAAAACGCATTGAATTTGAAGGCCAAAGGTTCCGAAACCAATTCACCATACGATATTTGAAAATAGTTGTTGAGTTTGGAATATACTTTTTTAACGAAGGACACATCGGGCAAGGTGGACAAAAATTGTTGCTTTGCTTTATCCTTGTCTTCTTTTGAAGTTAAAATAATGGCTGTGGATGGTTTACCGTCACGTCCCGCTCTTCCTGCTTCTTGAAAATAGCTTTCCAAACTATCGGGTATATGATAGTGGGCTACCAAACGAACATCGGGTTTGTCCACCCCCATACCAAAAGCATTGGTGGCTACCATTGCCCTTACTTTACCGCTTAACCAAAGGTTAAGTTTTTCTTCCTTATCGGATTTTGGAATTCCACCATGAAAGAATGAAGCAGAAATACCATTCTTGATTAAAAAGTTGGCCAAGGAAATGGACATTTTTCTGGAGCGAACATAAACAATGGCACTTCCAGGGACTTTGTCCATGTATTTTTTAAGCTGATACAATTTGTCCTCGGAACGCTTTACCCTAAAATTAATGTTGGAGCGGGAGAAAGAATCTTTGAAGATCGCTACATTTTCCAATTCCAAGTTTTCCACAATGTCGTTTACCACTCGTGGGGTAGCCGTTGCTGTTAGGGCAATCATCGGTTTATTGGGCACCAGTTCTTTTAAAACGGCACATTCGAGATAGGCAGGTCTAAAATCGTTTCCCCATTGCGATATACAATGGGCCTCATCAATAGCAATAAGGTTGACATTCATTTGTGGGATGCGCTCCTGTACAATGGTTTGTTGTAGCCTTTCGGGAGATAGGTACAGGAATTTGTAGTTGCCATAAAGGCAATTGTCCAAAAGATCATTAAGCTCATCTGGGGGAATGCCGCCAGTTAGGGCAACGGCTTTAACACCCCTTTTTTTTAGTTGCGCCACTTGATCTTGAATAAGGGCCACCAAAGGTGAGACCACAATACAGATGCCTTCCATGGCCAAAGACGGAACTTGGTAGCAAATGGATTTACCACCACCTGTGGGCATCAAGGCCAAAACGTCTTTGCCAGAAAGTACGTTGTCTATAATTTCCTTTTGAGATCCTCTGAAATCATCATAACCCCAAAAATTTTTTAAAATGCTTGTGGTGTCCTTATGCACTATAATTTATTAAGTGTTTCCAAAATAAAATCAATCCGATTTGGGACTGCATCTTTTGGCACTTCAATGGGGTTATAACCAAATTGGGTGTATGTTTTCATCAAGGAATGATGGATGCTTTCGGCTTCCTCAAAGGTTTCCAATCTTTCGTTGTCGGAAACATATATCTCTTGCCATGGGGGAACAATAAAAACAGAATCATACCTATGGTTCTCGCAATGGGAAATAAAGTGTTGGTCATAGGTTTGACCAAAAAAGTCCATATAAGCGAGCACATCTGGGATGCCCCGATCAAAAAAACTTACGGGAACATCTATTTTTAAGGACTGTTGGTAATGTGCAGTTCTGCCCCGAAGCAAATCTTTGTTGAATTGCATGGCATCGTCAACAAACACCAAAGGGTTGGAAATATATTCCTCGGACTGCCCTTCCTGCTTGGCTTTGGAGGTCATATCCCGAATAATTTCGTGAAAACAATAAAAACCTTTGCTTTCCAATCCATTTACTATGGATGTTTTGCCCGTTCCGGGTGCTCCCGTGATAACTATCTTATTCTTGCCCAAAGACCTTAAATTAATAATACAAAGTAATGAAAACGCCAGAAGGAAAAAAAATTCTAGGTTAAGCCATATATTTGTAGAAAAATGCGGCATGGATAAAAAGAGTACAGAGGAGTTCTATACAAAGCTTAGGGAAAAATTATTGGAGACCACAAATTGGCCATCCGATTATCTCTATAAATTTATAGTGCCTACGGATGAAAAGCGCATTGCCCAGATAAATAAGATTTTTGATAACACTGGTGCGGTTATTGAATCCAAAAAGTCAAAAAAGGGTACGTACACCAGTCTTTCCGTTATGGTGCATTTAAAAAACCCCGACGAGGTAATAAAAAAATACAAAGAAGTTTCCGTGGTGGAAGGTGTAATTTCCCTGTAATCCCATTGTTTGCGATAATTTTCTTAATTTGCAGTCGTTATCACGATTGACTTTCCAATAATCAAGTTTCTAAATACATTAATTTGAACGAAGTATACAACTTAGAATACAATACAGAGCGTCCAAAACTCTTTATACCCGAGTATGGCCGCCATTTTCAGAAAATGGTAGATCACGCTGTTGCTATTGAAGACCGAGACGAACGCAATAAAGTGGCGAAATCCATTATTAGCGTAATGGGGAATTTACAGCCCCATTTAAGGGATGTCCCGGATTTTCAGCACAAACTATGGGACCAATTGTTTATCATGGCCGATTTTAAATTGGACGTGGATTCACCTTTCCCGATTACTTCAAAAGAAGTTTTGCAACAACGACCAGAACCTTTGGAATACCCGCAAAACCATCCAAAATACCGTTTTTATGGCAATAACATCAAAAGAATGATTGATGTTGCCGTGAAATGGGAAGAAGGGGATATGAGGTCTGGCTTGGAATACGCCATTGCCAACCACATGAAAAAATGTTACTTGGTCTGGAACAAGGATACCGTGGAAGACTCCGTAATCTTCAATCACCTTAAAGAACTTAGTGACGGACAAATAGATTTGGCCAAAAGTGAGGAAAGCTTAACGGAAAGTGGACAGTTCCTTAAAAATAGACCAAGCACTAGGTCCAGCAGCAACAATAACAGAGGTAAAAAAGGGCAAAGAAGTCGCAAAAAACGATATTAAATTCCAAGGGAATAGATGGGTACATTTCGAATAGAGGGCGGACACCAATTGCATGGTGAAATTACTCCCCAAGGAGCAAAGAACGAGGCACTTCAGATTCTTTGCGCCGTATTACTTTCAGAAGAGAAAATTACCATAAACAATATACCGGACATTGTCGATGTCAATAAACTGATTGCCCTTCTCGAAGATTTGGGTGTAAAAATCCAGAAAAAGGGCAAAGGTACTTATACCTTTAAGGCAGACGATGTCAACTTGGATTATTTACAATCTGCCAAGTTCAAAGAAGATGGAAGGGGGCTTCGGGGTTCCATTATGCTGGTCGGCCCATTATTGGCAAGGTTCGGCAAGGGATACATTCCAAAACCTGGTGGCGATAAAATTGGTAGAAGAAGATTGGATACTCATTTCGAAGGATTTATCAAACTTGGTGCACAGTTCCGTTATAACAAAGAAGAATACTTTTACGGGGTAGAAGCCGATAAACTCAAGGGCACCTATATGCTTTTGGATGAAGCATCGGTAACCGGTACGGCCAACATTGTAATGGCTGCTGTTTTGGCCGAAGGCACGACTACCATTTACAATGCCGCTTGCGAGCCTTATTTACAGCAATTGTGCAATATGTTGAACCGCATGGGGGCAAAAATCTCCGGAATTGGTTCAAATCTGTTGACGATTGAAGGCGTGGATTCTTTGAAAGGGACAGAGCATACCATGTTGCCCGATATGATTGAAATTGGTAGCTGGATAGGTCTGGCTGCCATGACGCAAAGCGAGCTTACCATAAAAAATGTGAGCTGGGACGATTTGGGTCAAATTCCGACGGTTTTCCGAAAGTTGGGAATAAACGTGGAGCGAAGGGATGATGACATCTTTATTCCGAAGCACGAAGATGGCTACGAGATCCAAAATTTTATCGATGGCTCTATACTGACCATTGCCGATGCGCCATGGCCTGGATTGACCCCGGATTTATTGAGCATCATATTAGTGGTTGCCACTCAGGCCAAGGGAGAAGTGCTCATTCATCAAAAAATGTTCGAAAGCCGTTTGTTCTTTGTGGACAAACTCATCGACATGGGGGCAAAAATTATTCTTTGCGATCCACACCGGGCCACAGTTATTGGGCACGATTTTAAATCAACACTAAAGGCTACCACCATGGTATCGCCTGATATTAGGGCAGGGGTGTCCCTTTTGATAGCAGCACTTTCTGCCAAGGGTACTTCCACCATTCATAATATTGAGCAAATTGACCGTGGTTATGAAAACATTGATGAACGTTTACGTGCCATAGGCGCCAATATTGTTAGGGTTTAACCAGTTTTATTATCAAGTTAAAGGTTAAAACCCTGCAAACTCAAACTTGCCTAACGGCAGTAAGGTTTCATTGCAGTTACTTTAGTTTCTATAAATTTTATGGCTGCTCCCCTCTCCAGTCTCCCCAAGGGGAGAAGTTTCCCTCCTTTGGAGGGATTAAGGGAGGACCTGATATCAGATGACAAAGAATTTCATTCTTTTCTTTTAAAACTATGGATTTCAAATCCATAGTGATTTATTTTTCCACTAACTTCCCGTCAGGGTAAAGTGCGAAACGACTTCTGTTCTTATCGTGCACATTATCTGGGTGTGGCCATGGCCATCCACCAAATTGGGTAAGACGGTATTCCTCCATCACTTTTTGGATTTCGGCTTGCGTGTTCATGACGAATGGACCGTATTTGGCGACGGGTTCACCGATTGGTTTGCCCTGCAATAACATAAAATGAGCTGTTTCCGAACCAGTTTTAATGCTCACTGTTTCGCTAGGGTCCAACACAATCCCAAAGTTAGGATTGATTTTATTGTCACCAATATGAATTTCACTGCCCTCATAAAAGTATAGCACACGATTGACCGATTTGTTTGCTTTTGGCAACATATATTCCGAACCTTTATCGACATGAATGTTCCAAACGGCCACTTCGTTTTCGGGAGTGGCAGCCCAAGAATCAGGAGCAGGTGAAATTGGTGCTACATTTTTATAAGTACCCGCCACTACTTTTATTTTGGCATTTTCTTCTTTAACCATTGGGATATCTTCATTCCAGAGCATTTTAAAATGAGGGTCAACAAATTTTCCGGATTTGGGCAGATTCAACCAAATCTGGAACAATTCCAAAGGATTTTCATCATCATCTTTTAACAACGGAAACATTTCAGAGTGTTGCACACCTCTTCCGGCTGTCATCCATTGCACATCTCCTTGACCAAATCTACCAGCAGCTCCCAAAGAATCGGAATGATCGCAAAACCCTTTGTTTACAATGGTGATGGTCTCAAAGCCACAATGGGGATGCGATGGAAATCCAGGGATGGTCTGTCCGTGGTACATGCGCCATTTTTCGTTGGGGTTGAAATCACTTCCCAAGTTCCTGTTTTTAAGCAAAGAAGCGTCGGGCCCCATTTCACCGTTGCCCTTTGGGAAATAATCTAAATGGTACGTACCGAACAAAAATGGATCTAATGTTTGCCAAGGGGTATTCAATGGAAAGGTTTGTAGAACGGGATTTTTCATTATTCAATAATTTACTAGTTTGAAGGTGTCTAAAAAGATTATAATCTGTCAGTTCGAGCGCAGTCGAGAACCTAAAGTGTTACTGGTAGGCAATAGGTTTCGACTCCGCTCAACCTGACAAATTCAGAGGTTTGTTGCTTTTTAGACACCTTCATCAAATTGTAATTTATTTTCTAGTTAAAGGTTAAAACCCTGCAATTTTATTGCAGTTACTTTAGTTTCAATAAATTTTATGGATAGTCCCCTCTCGGGTCTCCCCACGGGGAGAAGTTTCCCTCCTTTGGAGGGATTAAGGGAGGACTTGATACCGGATGACAAAAAATTTCATTCTTTTCTTTAAAACTATGGATTTCAAACCCATAGTGGTTTATTTACCAGGAATTGGTGGTGGACCATCAATCATGGCCTCATATTTTACATCACCTTTTCTGGTGTTATATTCTTCTTTTACTTTTTCTACCAATTTAGGATCGTCAAAAAGGTCCAACATGGTCATTCCCATTGCTTTGGATGCATAAATCATTCCTTTATGCCCAATACTCATCCCGCCACAGGCCACAACAGCCCATGAGTGCCATGGAGTGCCTTTTGGTGCTACGGTTACCCCAAGGTTGATGTTTGGAACGTTCCAGCTTACATCGCCAACATCCGTGGAACCTCCGCCTGGAAGTTCTTCGGTTTCTTTCAATGGATGTATCTCACCGTCCATGCCCACCTGTGGTTTTCCGGTAGCTTCTTGAATGGCTTTACCATAGGTAATTTCTTCTTCGGTGTAGGTAATTGGACCTAAAAGCTCCAAATTGTTTTGCATGATTTTACCTCCTTCACGATTCACCAAGGTCTCGTAAATACCAGAAATCAATGAATATTTGTAATCTACATTGGCCATAATGGCAGCTCCTTCTGCCATGGCTTTTACGCGTTCAAAAGTGGGAAGCATCACTTCTCTTTTTGGATCGCGGACCCTGACCCACAAGCGGGCATAATCGGGAACAACATTCACCACTTGCCCACCATCTTGGATATGATAATGGATACGCGACGTTGGTTTGATGTGTTCACGATAATAATTGATTCCAGTAGTGTATAATTCCAATGCATCGGAAGCGCTACGACCATTCCAAGGATCGGAAGAAGCATGAGCGGCTTGACCATAAAACTCGATCATAAAGTCAATTAAAGACAGTCCACTCTGTACATCGGCCTCAATTTCTGCGGATGGGTGCCAGCTTACATTCACATCTACATCGTCCCAAAGACCTGCTTCTACCATCCACACTTTGCCAAAAAACTTTTCTTCTGCAGGGGTTCCGAAGAATTTTACGGTCCCTTTTATGTTTCCGGCTTCTATTTGCTCTTTAATGGCAATGGCGGCACCTAAACTAGCGGCACCGAACATATTGTGTCCGCAGCCGTGACCTGGTTCACCTTCAATTCTAGGGTCTTTAGTGGGTACTGTGTTCTGAGAAAGTCCAGGAAGTGCATCAAATTCGCCCAATACACTAATAACGGGCGAACCTGATCCATAAGTGGCGATAAATGCAGTTGGGATATCTGCAACGCCCCGGGTCACGGTCATTCCGTTTTCCTCTGCATAATCAGCTAGTAATTCTGCGGAAATGGATTCTTCAAAGGCAGTTTCGGCCAGTGCCCAAATGGAATCACTGATTTTGATAAGGTTTTCTTTGTGCTTTTCTACCGAAGCGACAACGGCTTTTTTGTCCTTGGTCATCTTTTGGGCAGATAGGTTAAGCGATACCAATCCCAAAAGGAGTAAGGTTGAAAGTTTTTTCATTGTAAAGGTTTTGAGTTAGTTAAATGATATTGATTTTTTCTGTTTTTGGATAAAGCAAAACAGCATCAACAGGAACTAAAATTAACGAAAAAGCATCAACTTACCGCTTCTTTGTACGTTTTTAAGCATCGTTCGCGAGCCATTTTATGATCGACCATGGGTTCTGGATAACTTAACTCTTGTAAATCGGGCACCCATGTGTTGATGTATTTTTTGTCTTTGTCGAATTTCTTGATTTGGGTGGTAGGATTGAATATCCTGAAGTATGGCGCCGCATCTACACCGCTACCTGCCGCCCATTGCCAGTTTCCCACATTACTGGCCAATTCATAATCCAACAACTTTTCGGCAAAATAGGCTTCGCCCCAACGCCAATCGATCAATAAATGCTTGCATAAAAAACTGGCCACCAGCATGCGAACCCGATTGTGCATATATCCAGTTTTGTTCAATTCGCGCATTCCTGCATCTACTAAGGGATAGCCTGTTTCTCCTGCTTTCCATTTTTCGAATTCATCTTGATTGTTGCGCCATTCAATTCTATCGTATTTAGGTCGAAAAGCTGCGTTTACGGTATGCGGAAAATGCCAGAGAATCTGCATAAAGAATTCTCGCCAGATAAGCTCGTTCCAAAAGGTTTCGTTCTTTTCACCAATGGCTTTTTTAATCATCCTACGGATTGAAACGGTGCCAAAACGCAAATGTGGTCCCAATCGGGATGTGCCTTTTTCTTTGGCAGGATAGTCCCGTGTGTCCTTGTATTTTTGGATCAGCTCAAAAGAAACCGTGAAATCCGGAACTTTAATGGAAGATTCTTCGAAACCCATATCTTCCAAAGAAAGTTGTGGTAAAGACTTGGTCCGATACAGGTTTTTGCTAAGGTCACTCAGGGTATCGCATTCCACCAAATGGACGGATGGATCAAGGTTTTCTTTCCATTTTCGCATGTACGGGGTGTACACCACATATGGGTCTCCATCGTCCTTGACAACCTCTTCTTTTTCAAAAATAACTTGGTCTTTAAAAGTGTTGAAGGGGATACCGTTTTCGTTTAGGAGCACTTTTATTTGGGCGTCACGTTTTTTGGCATAGGGTTCGTAATCGTGATTAGCGTATACAGCTTCAATGTCGTAGTCCTTCATCAATTTTTTGAAGACAGCTTTTGGGGCACCATGAAATTGTACAATGCCACTGCCATAACTGGCACTTAGCTGATGGTTTATTTTTTGAATCTGTTCGTGGATAAAAGTTACCCTCGCATCGGTTTTGGGCAGATTTTCCAGTATTTCGGTATCAAAAATAAATAGCGGTAATACTGGAACATCATTTTGAAGTGCTTGATAAAAGCCAACGTTGTCATCCAATCTTAAATCGCGCCTGAACCAAAAAAGTATGACTTTGTCTTTCATTAACTCACATTTAAACTTGACATTCCTCCATCAACGCCGATTACCTGTCCAGTAATCCATGAGTTATTGGAATCAAGTAAAAACAGTGCCATGTTTGCGATATCTTTTGGAACGCCCACTCTTTTCATGGGATGCCTTTCGGACATCATTTCTTTTTTCTTATCGTTGCTCAACAACCTTTCGGACAACGGGGTGTCCACCAAGGATGGCGCAATCACGTTGACCCTTACTTTTGGGGCATATTCCGCCGCCAGCGCACGTGCAAAGCCCTCGATAGCTCCTTTTGCAGCGGAAACGCTCGTATGGAAAGGCATTCCCGTTCCAACGGCCACCGTGCTGAAAAATACCATGCTCGAACCTTCGTTCATGCTGTTTATGATGGATTTGACCGTTTTTACCAAACCGATAAAGTTGATTTCCATGTCCGTTTGGATGGTAGCAACACTCATGGTCTTAAATGGCTTCAGGTTGATGCTACCCGGACAATATACAAAGCTATCCAATTTTTCCGGTATTTCTTTTTCGGAAATGTCCTCGGTTAAAACATCAAAAGGGATATGGGTTACATCCAAATTTGAAAGTTGTTCGCTACTTCGGCTGGCTACATATACATTGTGATCAGTAGATAGTTTTTTGGCCATTTCCAACCCAATGCCGTAGGAGCCGCCGATCAATAATATGTTCTTTTTCATGTTATATTTTTCTAATGCTTAAAAAGTTTTCTTTCCCATCTACTGTACCAAATAGCTCGGCTAGCTTTTTTTCCCGAAACTCAAAAATCTTGTGCAATTGTTTTTTCACTAGCATGGGGTGGGTCAGTTGTCCCAAAAATCCAAAGGGTAATTTGTAGTCGATAACATCTTCCATTTCAACACCTTCGGGTACTTCTTTTAAAAAATGTTTGTGGTGCCAAAGGGCATAAGGACCAAAACGCTGCTCATCTACGAAATATTCCCCTTCTTTGGCATGGGTTATTTCTGTGACCCATTTCGTGGAAACCAAGGGAAATGGTTTTACGATGTATTGTATTATTTGACCTTGGAACATGGGTCTATCGGCACCCGCCAAAATATGGAAACCCATGTGTTTCGGTGTGATTAGGGCCAGATTTTTTGGGTTGGAAAGGAAATCCCAAGCTTCTTTTATAGTTATGGGGAGTAGTTGTTTGGACTTTAGTTGATACAGCTGCATTAAAATCATTTTGTACAAAGATAAGACGATAATGTTTAATTAAAAATTAAAAAGATTAAACAAATATGTATATTTGATTGATTTTAACGCTATTATTTTAAGGTTTCCTTAACGTTTGAGGGAGGCTTTATATTTAGCTTTGTTATGCTGAACTATTAATATAAATAACAACTATGAAAAAATTTGCACTCTTATTATTTGCGGTGTCCATGTGTTTTTCTTTGGAAGCACAAATACAGACGCCAGCGCCCAGCCCAGCTTCAACATTGGAGCAAAAGGTGGGATTGACCGATGTTACCGTAAAATATTCGCGCCCTGCAATGAAGGGAAGAAAAATATTCGGAGACTTGGTTCCTTTTGATGCTATTTGGAGAACAGGAGCCAATGAAAACACTACCATTACTTTTAGTGACGATGTTACCGTACAGGATAAGCCGCTAAAAGCAGGTACCTACGCTATTTATACAAGACCCAATGAGGCCGTTTGGGATGTTTTCTTTTATACCGATACCGATAATTGGGGTATACCACAAGAATGGGATGCATCCAAAGTTGCGGCAACGGTAAAAGTGGAAACAATGGAAATCCCGATGCCTATTGAATCTTTTACCATTACCATAGATGACCTTCATAACAATGGAGGGACCCTTGGCATTATGTGGGAGAACACTTATGTTGGTGTTGATTTTATAGTCCCAACAGCCAAAAAGGCCATCAAAAGTATTGAAGAGACCATGGCGAACAAAGAGGATTTAAAAGCCAATGACTATTTTGCAGCGGGTTCTTATTATTTTTCTGAGGGCATGAACATGAAACAAGCTAAGGAATGGGTGGACAAAGCTGTTGAAATGGGTGACGGAAAAGCGTACTGGATGATGCGTACACAGTCTTTGATCTATGCAAAAATGGGCGATAAAGAAGCAGCTATTGAAGCTGCCAAAAGGTCATTGGCCGCTGCCCAAGCCGCAGGCAACCAAGATTATGTGAAATTGAACAAGGACTCCCTGAAAGAGTGGGCAAAAATGTAATTGCCACGTAACAATAAATAAAAATGAAAGCCCACTTTTTAAGTGGGTTTTTTTATTCCTCTACAGCAGAGGAGTTTCCTAAAAAGTTATCGAATATCTGAGTAATAGTGGCCAGTACAATTACCAAAACACAACCAAAGGCATTCAGCCATAAGTAGGACATCCAGTCTAAGTTGTAACCTACAATCACAATGATTTGGGTTACGATTGCCGCCACAAAAACAGCATTTCCTTTTACAAATTTGAAAAAGAACGCCAGTAGAAAGATACCAAGCACATTTCCGTAGAAAATGGAACCAATAATATTGACCAATTGAATCAAATTATCAAAAAGATTGGCCACATTGGCTATTATTATTGCAATGATTCCCCAAAGTAGGGTAAAGGCCTTGGTCGCCTTTAAATAGTGTTCTTGGGTATGTTCTTTTTTTACATTTCTTTTATACAGATCCAAAGCGGTAATGGTGCCAAGTGCATTTAATTCAGAAGCGGTGGAAGACATGGCTGCGGAGAGAATTACGGCCAAAAGGAGACCGATCAGCCCCATGGGTAAATTGTTTAGGATAAAATGAATAAACACATAATCCTTGTCGTTGGTTTCCACAGTGCCATCTGCTTTGGAAATTAAATTTTTGGCAGTCTCCCTATTTGCTTTTTCCTTTTCATTTATTTTAATAATATCCTGCTTTGCCTGCTCAATGGCATTGTACTCTTTAAGTTCAAGTGCTGCGGAAAAGGAATGTTGCGCCATTCGTTTTTCCTTTTCCAGTTCCTTATGATCTTTTGAAAGCGATTGGTAATCGTTGGCATATTCCGATTGCATTACAGCTTCGGTAGCTGCAGGGTTAAAGTTTAAGGGAGATGAATTATATTGATAAAATACAAATACCATGGTACCCACCAATAGGATAAAGAACTGCATTGGTATTTTAAAAATCCCGTTAAAAATCAATGCCAACTGGCTTTCACGAACCGATTTGCCCGATAAATAACGCTGAACTTGACTTTGATCGGTACCAAAATAGGCCAAGGCCAAAAAGAAACCTCCTGTAATACCACTCCAAAACGTATATCGGTTATTGGTATCAAAAGAGAAATCCAAAATTTCGAGTTTATTGTTCGCCCCGGCTATTTTTAAGGCCTTATCGAAAGATATATCCGTAGGGAGTGCTCCCATGATAAAGAAGAAAGCAAAAAACATCCCCAACATAATGATGAACATCTGCTGTTTCTGGGTCATGCTAACCGCTTTGGTGCCTCCCGACACGGTGTAAATAATCACAAGGATTCCGATAATCACGTTCAATGTCCTTAAATCCCATCCCAATACGGCGGATAGGATTATGGAAGGGGCAAATATGGTAATCCCTGCAGCCAACCCACGTTGTACCAAGAACAAAAGAGCAGTAAGGGTTCTTGTTTTAAGATCAAAACGCCCTTCGAGCATTTCATAGGCGGTAAAAACCTTTAATTTTTTGTAAATGGGTATAAACACAAGGCAAATCACGATCATGGCCAAGGGCAGTCCAAAATAGAATTGAACAAAGCCCATACCGTCGTGGAACGCTTGCCCCGGGGTAGATAAAAAAGTTATGGCACTCGCTTGGGTAGCCATCACGGACAATCCGATGGTCCACCATTTTACGTTGTCACCACCACGGACATAATCGTCCACATTATTATTGCCACGTGTTTTCCAAACACCGTATGCCACGATGAAGAGTAGGGTGCTACCAAGAATAATCCAGTCGAGTAATGCCATTCAGGGGTCTAATTGTTTAAAATCATTATGAGGTAAAAAACCAATATATATATGGCATTTAAAAGGATAACAATGCTGTATTCCTTTTTCCATTCAAATTTGGTATTCATATTATCCTTTGACATTACTGTCTCTTTTTACTTCATTTTTTCCTATAGAAAGCATATTTGCAAAGAGCTTATATGCCCCCGAAACCCCTACAGGTAATTCCCTGAAAAAGCTTAAACCTGTGTAAATATAGTGACCTTCTCCATAAGGTGCTACAATAAGGCTTCCTTGTTTTTCGGTTTCATCTTCATCTTTCATTGAGAGAATCGGTGTAAACTCAGAACTCCATTCACTTGGAAAATACAATCCACGTTCTTGTACCCACCCATCAAAATCTTTTTTTGTGATGACATTCGGGAAATTTATCAAAGAATGGTTGGGAGCCAATATTTTCACCTCTGCATTTTCGTCAGTAACCCTGTCTCTGGAAAGCGTTACATCGTATGGGGCAATGTTTTCAAACTGTCTGGCCCATCTTCCGGCCGTATTGTACTGTACAATCATGGTACCACCATTTTTTACATAATCGAACAGCACGGGTTGCTTAAATTTTAAGGACTCCACCACATTGTAGGCTCTAATGCCCACAACAACAGCATCGTATTTATCCAAATCCCCATTTTGAATATCATTGGGGTCAACAATATGGACTTGGTAACCGATTTGTTCCAAATTTTCGGGTACCATATCTCCAGCACCCATAATGTAAGCGATATGCTCACCAGACTTTTTTATATCCATGCGAACCACTTTGGCTTCCGAAGGGAGTAATACGGATTGCTTTGGAATATGGTCGTAAGCGATTTCTACCAGTTCTTTGTCGTAGATTTTGTTGCCCATTTTGATTTTTGGCCCAATTTTTCCTTCGCTTTCGGTATTAGGAGGGGTAACGTTGAATGTTACCGAAATTTCCTCGCCTTTTTGCGCAATGGAAAAAGGAATGTTTTGTGGTGAAACTGTCCACCCGGCTGGATGATCTAACTCAACCGTTCCGGATATGTTATTTTTACCTGCTCTTACTTTTACCTGCACTTCCTTAGTGTTTGCACTGGCAAAAATGAGCACCTTTTCATCAATTTTGGAAGTTACTTCGGGCAAAATGGCAAAGGGTTCGTACAATTCTCCCCTGTCGGGTCTGGAGTAGCGGTGCACCACGGATTTTTCAAACGGAATATCCACTCCATCAATAACCAAAGAAAAAACTGCCTTAAATGCACTTGGGGTTTCGGGTTTACCGATCAAACTTTGTTCGTTCACGGTATAGGTTCCCAAAGTTCCAGGTTCGTTTAGCCAATATGGGCTGGTATAGGAAGTGTTTTCGGGAACGGTGAAGCTAATTTCAAAATTTTCTTTTTGGTTGTTTTCCAAAATTTTGTTTGTGGTTAGATGTGTATCGGTACCAACAATCTTAATTTCTTTTAAAGTGATATTTGGAGAAGATCTGTTTATGGTTTCTATGTTGATGGTTACCTTACTGCCAGGAGTTGCAGAAGCACTTGCCGAACTGGCTTCCAAATATAATCCAGCCGAAGCTAGGATGATGCTTTTTAATTCTTCCGATTTTAATGTTCTCCAGTGTTCATCTTCAACTTTTTGTAATAGCTGATAAGCTTTTACAAGTTCAGGTATATGTTTGGATGGATTTTGGAAATCGAAATTATTTTCAACTTTATATAAGATGTCTCCAACTGCTTCGCCTCCTTTTACACGCGACCAAGTGGTATTGATGCCTTCAAACACATCATTGTTTTTGGGCATGTCGCCTTTTAGTAATTCAATATACTCATCGTCAGTGCCTCTATCCGTCAGTCTACCAAATCCTTGACAAAGGTGTTGGCTACGTGCCATAGCGGCAATTTCGTTGTTGGAGAGTCCGAGCTCTGGGTAATAGGTGCCCACATCAAGCCGAACCATACCGGATTTGTCAACTTTTTCAAATGCTTCCTCACTGCCGTACTGCCACCACGAAGTATTATAAAAAATACGTTTGGGCTGCCAGGGGGTTGTCCATTGCAATTGCTCGGAATAAACATCTGGATTATTTGCCAAATCAAAGGCCTCCATGCTCAAAACAGCCGAGGACGTATGGTGACCGTGTGTGGAGCCAGGGGTTCTATGATCAAATCTGTTGATGATCACATCGGGCTTTATGTTTCGAATGGCCCAAACCACATCGGCCAAAACTTTATCCTTGTCCCATATTTTTAAGGTTTCCTTTGGGTGTTTGGAAAATCCAAAGTCAATTGCACGTGTAAAGCGTTGTTCACCGCCATCTATATGTCTTGCAGCTAAAAGTTCTTGTGTTCGCAATACCCCTAAAAGCTCGGCTAGTTCAGAACCGATCAGGTTTTGCCCACCGTCCCCTCTTGTCATCGACAAATAGACCGTTCTCGCTTTTTCGTGGTTGTCGAGATAGGAAATCAGGCTTGTATTTTCATCATCGGGGTGGGCCGCTACGTAAAGGGCCGTCCCTAAAAAATTCAGTTTTTGTATGTCGTGGAATAACTCTGCCGAAGTAAGCTTATCCGGTTTTTGGGCAAAAGAATTAGTGAAAAGTAGTATGGTAAGGGAAAGGAATACCCAAAAATGCTTCATAGTTGGTTGTTTAGCGGTTGATTCAAATATAGCCAGTATACATTTAGATATTGGATTATTTAGAAGAGTTTTAACATAGGCATTGGTTGATGTTATAAACCTAAACTATCCCTTAATATTAGATTTTTGTTTTCATTTTGACTCCAATAAGCGGTTTTTATTGTTTTGATTTTGGAAGCAGAAGTGGTCAACATTTTCGCATCCGGTCCAAATCCACTCTTGAATTCTTCCGTCCAACTTTCAATGGAAAAAGGAAAGTCAGCCTTGAAATTTATCATCAACTTTCGTTCCAATTTTGGATAGGAAATGGTATAAGTTGTTATGCCATTTTTAGATGAAATGGTTGCATTGGCAGTATATGCTTTAATCTCCTTATGCCTCAAACGGAGAAACTCCAAAGAAGGTATCATTGAAATTTCACCTTGAGGGAGGTTTTCGGGATTGATTCGGATTTTGGTCCAAATTTCATTTTCCAAGAATGATTTTTCCATAGAAAATTCTTGGTCGGCCTCACCTTCAAAATATGAATGTGAGGTAAATTCAAATTTTTCACGATTGTTGATCTGGGCATACACATGTCCGCACCATTCCTGAACGGACAAACTGGTCTTCACTGCATGCTGATTATCGTAAACCGGATAAAATGTGCTGCTCATAATGGAGTAGGGGTAAATTCCGGTCAAAAACTTTTTCGTGGCATTCAATTTTAAAACCGAAATGTTTTCAGGGTTGTTGCCGTTTGCTTTTACCTGTTGTTTGGGTAAAAAAGGTTCCGTTACATAAATCAGAACTGCATTTCCGTTCCGAAGTTCACCATACCTCGCCTGATTCAATTGGTACGAAGTGATTTCAGCATCGCCGGCATACCAATAATTTTTGAAATTATCAGTGAGGGGGTATTTTTGCTTAGCTGTTGAGGGTGTAGTGTTTTCTTGGCCGGATGTTTCTTTGGATTCCGCTGTTTGATTTTTATCGATACAAGAGGTCAATATAAACAAAACCAATATCCATGTGATACTTTGAAGATTGAATTTTATAGATGATTTCATGAGTAGAGGATTTTAGTAAAGTTACGCATCCAAACTCAAGAAACCATATCAATTAGGGTTTGGTAGACCAAATCGGTAGGAAGTCCCACCACATTTGTATAAGAACCTTGAATTTCGGTGATACCGATCATACCGATCCATTCCTGAATACCATAAGCCCCTGCTTTATCAAAAGGCTGGCAGGTATCAATGTAGTAGTTGATTTCGTCATCCGTAAAATCCTTTAGTTTTACTCTGGTAATGCCACTGACCGTTTTTTGAAAATCTTTTGTGGTAAAACAAACGGAGGTAATCACTTCGTGCCAGTCTCCCGATAGGGTGCGAAGCATTTCAAAGGCTTCAGCTTTGTTCTTGGCTTTTGCCAATGAGGTTTTGTTGTGCCAAACCACCGTATCCGAAGTGATCACTATTTGGTCGGGTTCCAATTCTTCTTTGAAGGGAGTGGCTTTGAGCTGTGCCAAATATTCTGATATTTCTTGTCCTTGTAATTCTTTAGGATAGACTTCCTCTACGGATTTGGGGCGTACCTCAAAATCCAATCCCAACTCTTCCAAGAACATTTTTCGTCTAGGTGAGCCGGAGCCTAAAATAATTTTTTTATACTTAAGTTGTTCTTTGAGTGGATTTTTAGTCATTCTCGGCGCTAAAATTATCGTTCCAGTCCCCACGAACCTTTAAAACTTGCTCAATAATATCACGAACACAGCCTTCGCCGCCATTTTTATGCGAAACATAGTCAGAGATGGCTTTTACCTCAGGTACTGCGTTTTGTGGGGAAGTGGCCAATGCTACCATTTTCATTGGGGGGATATCGGGTACATCGTCACCCATATAAACCACCGATTGAGGGTCAATGCCATGAATATCCAAATACTCTTCCAAAGGTTCTTGTTTGTGGTGTGCGCCCATATAAAAATCGGTTACCCCGAGTCCTTTTAAGCGCTCTTTTACGCCTTGGTTGGTGCCACCCGTTATAATACAAACGTTGTATCCTTTTTTTATGGCCGTTTTAAGGGCGTATCCATCTTTTACGCTCATTTTCCGGAGCAGTTCCCCATTTGTAGTAATCATAACCGTTCCATCGGTAAAAACTCCATCAACATCAAAAACAAAGGTGGTAATGTTGCTCAAAAGCTCTTTATAATTCTTCTTCATGCGCTTGTTTTATGGCTTGGCTCAATAATTTATAGAGTGTAATGTGTTCTTTTTTGTTTAAAAGTTCCAGATGACTTTCCATACTTTTGGTATCGTTTCTGCGAGCTGGCCCTGTTTGTGCTTCTTTTGGCGACATGGCTTGGATTTTATCTGCTGTTTCCATTATCAATGGTTTCAACAAATCAAAAGATAGTCCTTCTTCCAAACAAAATGCTTCGCCAACACTGTACAGGTAATTGGTAAAGTTGTTCACAAAAACGCCTGCAAGATGCAATTTTTTTCGTTGCTGCGAGTCAATATGGTGCACGTTTTCAGAAATGGAATCCGCCAACTTATGCAAGATTTCCAGTGATTCCTTTTCTTCTGCTTCAATACAGATGGGAATGGGGCTAAAATCAACCGTTTTACCTTTGGTAAAGGTCTGCAATGGATAAAAAACCCCTTTGTTCTGGTGCTGAATCGCCTTTAAACTTATAGCGCCCGAGGTATGTGCCACGATTCCCTTTTTCTTTAATAAATGTTGAGACACTTCGGTAATGGCATCGTCTTTTACGGCAATTAGATAGACATCGGCATCAACTATGGAATCAAAGGAATTGGAAATAGTGGAATGCTCGGAAAATTGCTGTAATTCTTTCTTATTTCGACCCACGACTTGGACAATATCAATAGCATTAGCTTTTGTAAAAGCAGTGTGCAAGTGTTTGGCGAGGTTCCCGGTCCCCAAAATCACAATCTTGAGCATGCCCAAAACTACAAATTTAGGGTTGATACATGGTAGTAAGAATTAACAAATCTGTATGATTTTTATCAGTTTTGACAGCGGGGAAGTTCTAAAAAGGCCGTATTTTTGCAAGCCGAAAGTAGACCGAATTTCCATGATTGATATTCTTAAGAAAACGCTTTTTTCCACAAGACTTATGGCTGTTCTTTTTTTGGTTTTTGCTGCGGCAATGGCTATGGGAACTTTTGTGGAGAGCTGGTATAGCACCGAAACAGCACGGATATACATTTACAATGCCACTTGGTTCGAGGCCATTATGGTCTTTTTTGTTATCAATTTCTTTGGAAATATTTATCGATACCGTCTATTGACTTGGAAAAAGTGGCCCGTGCTTACTCTTCATTTATCTTGGATTCTGATCATAGTAGGTGCTTTTGTTACGCGTTATATCAGTTATGAGGGAATGATGCCTATTCGCGAAGGGGCAACGGAGAAAGTATTTTATTCGGACAAAACCTATTTGACCGCTTTTGTTGATGGGGACATCAACGGTGAAACCAAAAGAAGGGTTCTGGAGGATGATATTTTGGTAACACCCGAAGGAAAACGTTCCAGTTTGCCTTGGAAATCCGATTTTAACGGACAACCTTTCTCCATTGGTTATGTGGATTTCATCAAAGGAGCCGAAAAAGGATTGATTCCAGACGAAAATGGAGCAGAATATCTCCAAATAGTAGAAGCTGGCAATGGTCAACGCCACGAACATTATCTGGAAAATGGTAAAATAGCCAGCGTCCATAACATTCTTTTTGCCCTTAACAACGAAACCGAAGGAGCCATCAATATTTTTTACGATGAAGAGAATGGCTTCCGCATCAAATCGCCTTTCGAGGGGAATTTTATGCGCATGGCGGACCAATTCCAAGGGAAAGTAGCAAGTGATAGCATTCAGCCCTTACAATTACGTTCGCTATACACTATGGGCGGTATGCAGTTTGTAGTGCCCGAACCTTTGGTTAAAGGAAAGTATGGTATTGTTAAAGTGCCCGATGAGGAGATTACCAAGGTAACGCAGGATGCTTTGGTTGTTTCGATTTCTGCCAATGGAGAAACTAAAGAGGTTAAACTGTTGGGAAGTAAGGGAACATCAAATTTTTCTGACAAGGTCCATGTAGGCGGGTTGGATTTTTCATTGAGTTATGGCTCCAAAGTTTACGAACTTCCTTTTTCCATAGAGTTGAATGATTTTATTGCGGAAAAATATCCTGGAACCGAAGCGGGGTATGCCTCGTTTATGAGCAAGGTTACGGTACACGACGACCGTCCTTTTGATTATGATATATATATGAATCATGTGCTGGACCATCAAGGGTACCGATTTTTCCAGTCCAGTTTTGACCCGGATGAACGTGGAACGGTACTTTCCGTAAACCACGATTGGTGGGGCACATGGATTACTTATATAGGTTATTTTCTGTTGTATATTGGTTTGATGGGTATTATGTTCTTTGGAAAAACACGTTTTAGGGATTTACAGACCATGCTCGAAAAAATTAAGAAAAAGAAAGCAGCTTTGACCACCATTGCTCTTTTCTTCGCTTTTGTGTCTACAAATGCTCAGGAGGGTCATGACGAACATTCCCTGTTGCCAACAAAAGCCCAAATTGACTCTGTAATCCAAGCTACGACCGTGGCCACGGAACATGCCGAAAAGTTTGGCGCTTTGGTGATTCAGGATGAAGGTGGACGGATGAAGCCAATAAACACTTTTGCATCCGAATTGTTGAGGAAACTGAGCGGCGATGACAAATTCAAGGATCTTTCGGCCAATCAGGTTTTCCTTTCCATGATGCTGAATCCTGGGGTTTGGTACACTGCGGACATTATTGCTTTGGGCAAAAAGGAAAACGACAGTATTCGTAAAGTTATCGGGGTTCCCGAAGGCACCGAGTTTGTAAAAGCTACCGATTTTTTTGATGCAAAAGGGACATACAAACTAAGGCCCTATCTGGAAAAAGCTACTTCCACCAACAATCCTTCAAACTTTGAGAAGGATTTTAAAAAGGTAGGTGAGCGGTTGAGTTTATTGGACATCGCATTAAGTGGGCAAATAGTAAAGATTTTTCCCCTGCTCAACGATGAGAACAACAAATGGATCTCTGCTGTGGAATATCGCTCTGGGCAATATCAAGTGCAAGATTCGTTGTATGCGAATTTTATCAAAAATGCGATGCCGTATTATTTGAATTCCCTGCAAAAATCCATTGCCACTGGCGATTATTCACAGGCAGATAGATTATTGGAGGCCTTCAAACAAAATCAAAAAAATCACGGGGAGGAAGTCTTGCCATCGGAAAATAAGATCAAGACTGAGATAATCTACAACAAGCTGGATCTGTTCAACCGTTTGTACAAATACTACGCCTTGGTCGGTGTGTTGTTGTTTTTTGTGCTGATTGCTAAAATTTTTAAGGAAAGAAAGGTATTGGATGCCTTTGCCTATTTATTGAAAGGGACCATCATCATATTCTTTATTTGGCATACTATTGGTTTGGTGTTGCGTTGGTACATTTCTGGCCACGCCCCTTGGAGTGATGCCTATGAAAGTATTCTGTATGTAGCGTGGGCAACCATGGGCATTGGTTTGGCCTTGGGCCGAAAAAGTGAACTTACCATTGCGGCAAGTGCTTTTGTAACCTCAATGCTATTATGGATAGCCCACCAGAGTTGGGTGGATCCTGCTATCGCCAATTTGCAACCTGTACTCGACAGTTATTGGTTGATGATTCACGTTGCTGTTATTGTGGGCAGTTATGGTCCTTTAACGGTCGGGATGATTTTGGGAGTGGTCGCATTGCTGCTCATGGTTCTTACTACCAAAAAGAACAAAAAGCGAATGGACCTCAATATAAAAGAGCTTACGGTTATCAATGAACTGGCTCTTACCGCTGGTTTGGTAATGTTGACCATAGGCAACTTTTTAGGCGGCCAATGGGCCAACGAGAGTTGGGGACGTTATTGGGGATGGGATCCCAAAGAGACTTGGGCACTGATTTCGATTATGATATATGCTTTTGTGCTTCATATGCGGTTGGTTCCCGGGCTAAGAAGCAAGTGGGTTTACAATTTTGCAAGTGTTATCGCCTTTGCCAGTATTATGATGACCTATTTCGGGGTAAACTTTTATTTGGTTGGCTTGCACAGTTATGCAAGTGGGGATCAAGTAATAACCCCGAGCTTTGTGTGGTATACCGTACTCGGGGTCTTTATTCTGGGAGGTATTAGTTTTTGGCGTTACAAGGTGCATTACGCCAAAAAATAGTTTATTCCTCCATTAAAAGCTTCATGATTTCTTCTGCGGCAACCTTCCCTTTTTCCTTTAGGAAAGGTCTGGAAGTATTGTCGCCCAATTCAAATACAATGGCAGGCATGCCATGGTGCACGTAAAAGTATTTGCTCGAAACCATGGTCGGGTCAATCTCATCGGAAGCGCTTATGTTGGTTTGCTTTTGAGGTAATCTTTCGCTGATGTTCTCGATCCAATCAAAGATAATTTTCCCTTTTTCACCTGTTACTGTTGTATCAATAGGGTAGTAGATGTCATCCCAAGTGGAGTGGAAATCTGCCCCGAAAACAAAATCGTACGTTTTGTCTTTCTCCACAAGAAAATTTCGAACGTTTCGAGTTTCGGGTTGGTTGAAGTTTTGCCAGTCTCTGTTCAAATCAATACCACCGGTATTATGTCTCCAATGCCCATTGTCTACTCCGTCAGGGTTCATCAAGGGTACCGCAAAAATAGTATGCTCTTGTCTAAACTTCTTAGCTAATTCAGAGTCGCCCGAAATGGTTTCAATAAACGATTTCATGGCCAAAAAACCTGTTACTTCGGGCGGGTGTTGTCTGGAAATAATCATAATTGCCTTTTTGGAATCCTTACTTTCATTGATTTCCATTAAGGACATGGTACGTTTCTCTTTTGAAAGACCGATTGGATAATTCGTAATAAATGGTTTTTGGCTTAAGGAATCCACCCATTCTTTTACCACAGATGATGTGTAAAGTTCTTGTGCGGTTATCCAAGTCGGTTCTTCGGTCACACTTATGGTAATTTCTGCAGATTCTGGGGCCGCTTTTATTCCAAATTCTCCTTCTCCTGGTTCGATGGCTTTAAAATTTGTACTGTCCAATGGTGTAAAGTTTCTCCCATCGCTACTGATCTTTGGGTAATATCTGCTTCGTGAATCTTGGTAATTCAATTGAACCGTAATATCGCGAGGCTCTTTGGACCAAACTTGAAAAGCGTACCATGGACTAACATTTATTGGGGTGTTTTCGGCAGTAACCCAAATAGTGTAATGGTCGTCGCCATCGTAGGCCACACCATTTAAACGGGCACCATCAAATTGGTTCGAAAAAAAAGTTGTACTGTCATTAAATGCCCATATGCCTCTCCATTGCTTTTGAATGGGCTTGTCTACCGTGGGCACAACAGGACTTTTTCCTTGTCCTTGGTAACCTGTTTTTTTCTCGGTTTCAGCGGTTTCAGGATTCTTTTTACAGGATGATGTAAGTACCATGGAAAATAGTATTCCAATGGCAATCAAACTTTTAATACGCATGGTTTTTGAATTATTTGAGTTGGTTTGATTACGAAGGTAGGAACAAGGAATGAAGTAGTACATAAAAAAATATTAATAATATTTCATTTTTTTGCATATTTGCATCATTATGAAGTTATAAGAATTATGTCCACGATAGATGTCACCTTTGGCTTAAAGCCAATTATGTAACCGAAATACTCCTCGGTACGGCTGGCATTTCAACACTTTTTACACACATAATTCTTTTATAATGACTCATCAACATACAAATTCATTTAAAAAATTCATCCATTATTTTTGGATAGCTATTTCTGGTAAAGAAACTGAATTCACCTCAGGCAGCATCCGCAAGGCCATATTTATGCTTTCCATCCCCATGATCTTGGAAATGCTCATGGAGTCCATTTTTGCTTTGGTGGACATAGCTTATGTTTCCAGAGTAAGCGTTAATGCCGTGGCCACTATTGGGCTCACGGAATCCGTAATCACTTTGGTGTATGCCTTGGCCATTGGACTTAGTATGGCCGCCACAGCCGTTGTTGCACGTAGGATCGGTGAAAAAGATGTAGACGGCGCCAGAATTGCCGCAGTACAAGCCATTAGTTTAGGGGTAGTAATTTCCGTAGTAATTGGAATTATTGGAATCTTCTACGCCAAGGACATTTTGGCTCTAATGGGCGGGGAACCGGATTTAATTGAAGAAGGCTACGGCTACACCCAATTTTTGATCGGAGGTAATATTACAGTTGTCCTTCTATTTTTGATCAATGCCATTTTTCGGGGTGCAGGTAATGCATCTATTGCCATGTGGGCCTTGGTGCTTTCCAACGGACTCAATATTATTTTGGACCCCATGTTCATATTTGGTTTTGGTCCTATTCCGGAAATGGGGGTTAAGGGAGCAGCTGTTGCTACCAATATTGGTAGAGGAACCGCCGTAATTTTTCAGTTGGGAATTTTGTTCTTTGGTTGGGGCAAAATTAAATTGGTGGCCAAGGATTTGGTCCTTAACCTTAAGGTTATGATCGGTTTGATCAAAGTTTCTCTAGGAGGGATTGCCCAATTTTTGATTGGAACGTCCAGTTGGATTTTCCTTATGCGTATCATGTCCGAATTCGGAAGTGAAGTTTTGGCAGGTTACACCATAGCCATAAGGGTGATGATGTTCACCTTAATGCCATCTTGGGGCATGAGCAATGCAGCTGCAACTTTGGTTGGACAAAATCTGGGAGCCAAACAACCGGATAGGGCAGAACAATCCGTATGGAAAACAGGAAAATACAATGCTTGGTTTATGGGAACCGTTTCATTGGGATACCTCATTTTTGCGAATTCTATTATTTCTTGGTTCAACACAACGCCTGAAGTAGTCAAGAGCGGTGCGCTTTGTCTTCAAGTGATCGCCATTGGCTATATTTTTTATGCTTACGGTATGGTGGTGACCCAAGCCTTTAATGGGGCAGGGGATACCCGAACCCCGACCAAGATAAATTTGATATCGTTCTGGTTGTTCCAATTGCCGTTGGCCTATATATCGGCCTTAGTTTTGGGCTGGGGAGCAACAGGTGTTTTTGTGGCGATCACTTTGGCAGAAGTATTGTTGGCTGTTTTGGCCATGGTATGGTTTAAAAAAGGAAAGTGGAAGAAAGTCCAAGTATGATGGGTTTCGTATCTTTGATTGGACCTGCAACAGAATCTAAACTACGAAGTAGGAGTTGAGCAGGTACAAAATCGTAATTTTGGACTTATGGACATAAACATTCAAGATAAAAAGATTGAATTGATTCAGTGGCTATCAACTCTGAATGATGAATCCATTATTGAAAAAATAATGAAACTTCGAGAAAGTGAGAAAGCCAATTGGTGGAAAGAAATCTCCAATGAAGAAAAAAAGTCCATTGCAAAAGGAATAGAGGATGCGGCCTCGGGAAAAATGGAATCACATTCAAATGTGAAGAAATTGTATGACAAGTGGCTTTAAAATTCTTTGGACCCATAATGCAATCTCTGAATTGAAGGGGATAGTTGCATATTTAGAGGAAAATTGGACAGAAAGAGAATTGAAAAATTTTTCTCAAGAATTGGATCATACTATTGAATTGATTTCCAAAAATCCTGAATTGTTTCAAACGTCTAAAAAGAAAAAAGATATTCGAAGGGCTGTCATTGCTAAATACACCAATCTTTATTACCGTATTAACTCTGATTCGGTAGAGGTACTTTCACTATTTTCCAATAGACAGAGCCCTGATAAACTTAGCGTATAATAAAGATAACTGACTCAACATGAAAAGCGATAAAAAAGGAATCAATACCATCTGTACCCACGTTGGTGAATTGGAGGATAAAGAATTCAAAGGAGCTGTTTCGCCATTGTACATGAGCACCTCTTACCAATTTGAAGACGTAGCTGTCAAAAGATACCCAAGATACTTTAACACACCCAATCAAGAAGCATTGTGCAAAAAACTGGCTGCCCTGGAACATGCCGAGGCCGCTTTGATTTTTGGCAGTGGTATGGCAGCAATTAGTACGGCATTGATGACTTTTTTGCAAGCTGGTGACCATGTGGTACTGCAACAGACCATTTACGGAGGAACCTATCATTTTGCCGTAAGCCAATTTGAGAGATTTGGAATTGAATATTCCTTTACCACAGGGTGGGATGTAGAAGATTTTGAAAAAGAAATCAAACCGAACACCAAGGTGCTGTATTTGGAAACCCCTTCCAATCCGTTATTGACGATTACCGATGTAAAAGGAGTCGCAGATTTGGCCAAAAAGAAAGGAATCCTGTCCATGATCGACAATACCTTTGCAAGCCCCGTTAATCAAAATCCGATTGATTTTGGAGTGGATGTGGTGGTGCACAGTGCCACAAAATATATGGGAGGACATTCCGATATTTGTGCAGGTGTGGTTGCCGCTTCGCAAGAGAATATGGGTAAGGTGTTCCAAACAGGGATTTGCTTTGGTGGAAGTTTGAGCGATTACACGGTCTGGTTGTTGGAACGAAGCATCAAAACCATGGCCATTCGTGTAAAGGCCCAAAACGAGAATGCAATGAAAATGGCCACCTATCTAAAGCAAAGCAAAGATGTGGATAATGTGTATTACCCTGGCTTGGAAGACCATCCAGGTCACGAATTGGCAAAATCACAGATGAAAGGTTTTGGTGGAATGTTATCGTTTGAATTGACCTCGGAAATAGACGCATCATTATTTTTTAAGGAACTAAAACTGATAAAACCCTCCATGAGTTTGGCGGGAATTGAAAGTACCGTGCTTTCGCCCACCCAAACATCTCATGCCCTTATGAGCCCAGAGGATAGGGAAAAACAGGGGATAAAGGACTCATTGATTCGTTTTTCGCTGGGAATTGAAAAAACAGAAGATTTAATAGCGGATATTGAACAGGCAATCGCCAAAGTAAAATCCATGACCGTTACCGCATAAAACAATATGAAGTTAGACATTTTAGTATTCGGCGCACATCCTGATGATGCCGAACTTGGAGCAGGAGCCACTATAGCAAAAGAAGTTTCCAAAGGAAAAAAAGTGGGAATAGTTGATTTGACCCGTGGCGAACTCGGAACCCGTGGTTCAGCCGAAATCAGAGACAAAGAATCAGCTAAAGCCGCAGAAATATTGGGCGTTGCTGTTCGGGAAAACATGGAGTTTGCCGATGGTTTCTTTACAAATGATAAAGAACATCAGTTAGAACTCATTAAAATAATCAGAAAATATAGGCCAGAAATTGTTTTGTGCAATGCCATTGATGACCGCCATATTGATCATGGAAGAGGTAGCAAGTTAGTAAGCGACGCTTGTTTTTTAAGCGGGTTGAGGAAAATTGACACCAAAATGGACGGAGGTGATGAATGGCAGGATGCCTGGAGACCTAAATTGGTCTATCATTTTATTCAATGGAAAAATTTGGAGCCCGATTTTGTAGTGGATGTATCCGGGTTTATCGATAAGAAAACCGAGGCAATCATGGCATACAGCTCCCAATTCTACGATCCAGACAGTGAAGAACCGGAAACACCCATCAGCAGTAAAAATTTTACCGATAGTGTAAATTATAGAGCAAGGGATTTAGGAAGAATTATTGGTGTGGAATATGCGGAAGGCTTTACCGTGGAACGCTATATTGGCGTGGATAGCTTGGAAGATTTAATCTGATCAAGAAGCTTTTTGATACCTATTCAGTGCTTTGGGTACAGTAAAATAAAAGGTTGTGCCCTTACGCGGAATACTTTCCACCCAAATTTCACCATTATTTTTGTGCACCATTTCCTTACATAACGAGAGACCAAGACCTGTACCTTTTTCGTTATTGGTACCGTAGGTTGTAATGTTCGAAGAATCCTTAAAAATGGAACGCTGCATTTCTGCGGTCATACCAATGCCAGTATCTCGGACGGATACTTGCCACATATCTGACTTTTCCTGTGCTTCAATGGTGATAAGCCCGTTCTCTGGTGTAAACTTTATTGCATTGCTCAGCAGGTTTCGGATAACAATATCAATTTGATTATTATCGGCCCAAATACGGGGGTTTTCCGGTAGTTGGTTTATAATTTTGATAGATTTACTTTTTGCAATCTCCGATAACAATCGGATGTTATTGCCGACAAGGTATGACAAAGATACCCGTTTAGGCTTGGTGACTACACCATTGAGTTGGTTCAACCCCCAAGATAAAAGGTTGTTTAGGGTAAAGGATATATTTTCCACATCCGTTTTTAGTTTGGGAATAAAGGAAATAAGCTCTTTTGTGGAAATATCACCATCGGTAAACATTTTAAGTATTCCCTGCAACCCACCAATGGGGCCTCTAAGATCGTGACCAATAATGGAGAACAGCTTTGTGTTTGTTTTGTTGATTTCGTGGAGTTGGGCCTCCCTTTGGATTACAGCTTCTGATTTATCCTTAAGTTTTTTGTTCAGTTTTTTCTGGATATTCTCACTTCTCCTGATTACAAACAGTATTATACTTAGGATGAAAAGAATGATTATCGAAAAATAGATATAGTTACGCTGCTTGGCAAGGGCCGCTTCATTGGCCTCGATCAGTTCCTGTTTTTCCTGTTCGTATTGCAGCTTGGTCTCTAAAAGTGATAAGCTCTGTTTATTCTTGTCCATGAACAAGGAATCGGACAAGGTTTTAAAAGTCTCTAAATAGGCCAAAGCCTCGGGGTTATTACCGTTTTTCTTATGTACTTTGTACAAAGTTTCCGAACAATCAATTTGTCCTTGGAGTGATTTGATTTTTTTTGATAAAGTCAGGCCTTCCTCGGCATATTTTAATGAAAGGCTATCTTTTTCCAATCCAAAATACACTTTGGCCATACCGTTCATTAATTCAATTTTTATTCTGTCATCCTCAATTTGATGCTTAAACAGCATGTTGCTTTGGTCGAACCAGTACAGGGCCCATTTATACTTTTTTTGATTTAGGTAAATATCTCCTTTTACCTGATAGGCATAAGCCAGCCAATCGTATATTTTATTTTTTTCAAAAGTGTTTATGCTCCTGTTAATGTTGAACATTGCACTTTTGTAATCCTTGGCATCTTTATAGAGCGATGCCATGTTGCTATACGTTTCAGCATCAATTACCTCATTGCCCAGTCTTCTATTTATTTTTTGGACCGTATCGTAGAACATTAGGGCGTTTTTAAAATCTTTTTGATCCGCATACAGCCCAGCAATGTTTTCATTGAGAATAGATAGCATTTGTTGATTGCCCGCTTCCTTTGCCAGGTCAATTCCCTTAAGGTTCCAGTTTAGTGCTTCGGCATAATTTCCTTCAAAGCTATAGTTTTGTGCAAGCGTGTTTATTAGGGATACTTCGCACTCTATATTTTCAATTTCCTGCGCCAATTCCAATGCTTCCTTAAAGAGTGGCATTGATTTTTCTCGATTACCTTTACTATAATAGTAATTGCCAAGGGCATCCAAACCTTTTATTTCACCATAGGCATAGTCAATGTCCTTACTGTATTTTAAAACCCTTTCGCCAATGGAGTACAAACTGTCAGTATCCAAATATCTGTAAGAAAAGGCCAAGCGGGACAAAAGGTTAATATGGGAAGTATCTTTTGGGTTGAATCTATTGGTAGATTCCAATCGTTGCAATTTAAAGGCCAGACTATCTCTTTTGCTAGACTGTGCCAACATAGGTATGGACAAACAAAATGTGAAGGCACAAAGCACTAATTTTGCAAGTGTGCTATTACGATTGGATATGAGGTTATTTTCTGACAATGCTAAGGTGAAAATATTTAATGCAAAAATAAATTCAGAGCACCTTTTTAAGAATTAAATGTTGTGAAATGCCCAAAAAAGTGTGTTTGGTCTTAAAAACGTGTATTTAGTCGGTAAATTGTACAGATTTGGTTTAATGTAAGTTACGGGCAGATGTAATGTTACAGAAAAAGAAAGAAGTGAAGACAGGCATAATAAATTAAGGGAAATTGAAAAATCTTTTGGTTGAATCATTACAAAAAAGTATTTTTGCATCCGTTTTAAATGGTGGTTGTAGCTCAGCTGGTTAGAGCGCTGGATTGTGGTTCCAGAGGTCGCCGGTTCGAACCCGGTCTTCCACCCAAAAACTTGAGAAGAATCCCGAGCCAAGACTGGTTTGGGATTTTTTGTTCCTGCATGGGACAAGGGTGAGAAGCCTGTGCCGAGCGTAGCCGAGGTAAACCCGGTCTTCCACCCAAAAACTTGAAAAGAATCCTGAGCCAAGACTGGTTTGGGATTTTTTGTTTTTGGCTCAATAAAAAAAGCCCTCCATGTTGAGGGCTTTTACTTTTTTAAAAATATCTCAGGACTTAATCCGAAGCTTTATCAACCACCAATCGGTTTGGTCTGTTCGCTATTTCCCAAGCGGTATGGAAAATAAGTCGTGTACGGTTTTCCAAAAGATCGTAATTTATCTTGTCAGGAGTATCAGTTGGGCGGTGATAGTCCGCATGCGTACCATTAAAGTAGAATATGATCGGAATGTTGTTCTTCGCAAAATTGTAGTGATCGCTTCTGTAGTAAAATCGGTTTGGGTCGTTTTCGTCGTTGTAGGTATAATCAAACTCAATGTTCGTGTATTTTTTGTTCACTTCTTCCGATAGATTATGGAGTTCTGTGCTCAATTTGTCAGAACCGATTAGATACAGATAGTTTCTCGCTCCCGTATATTTTGGATCGATCCTACCGATCATATCAATATTAAGGTTGGCGACGGTGTTTTCTAAAGGAAAGACAGGATCAACATCCGTATAGTATCTGGAACCCAAAAGTCCTTTCTCCTCTCCGGTAACATGCAAGAAAACCAAGGAACGTTTGGGACCATTGCCTTCATCTGCTGCTTTTTTGAATGCTTGTGCAATCTCCAGCAATGCAACTGTTCCCGAACCATCATCATCGGCACCGTTGTTGATCTGTCCATCGGCGGTAATCCCAATATGGTCCAAATGTGAAGAAATAACCACATACTCATCAGGTTTTTCGGAGCCTTTAACAAAGGCAACTACATTTTCGGAGTTTACTTCATCGTTGCCACTGGAAATATCCATTGTAATGTTTGTATTGATGGATTTCGGCACATTATCCTCTTCAATATCGCTCTTTAGGGTTTTGGCAGCGTCATCATTCAGATAAATCAGAACTTCATCACCCGCATCGGATGCCAATTGCATTCTACCACTATTGTTGGTCTTCATGAATTGAAAATAGCCCTGAAACCTAGGGAAACTCAGCATATCATAATAGAGAACTCCTAACGCTCCCTTTTCATGGGCAATGTCCCGTTTTTTGCCCACAGCTTCGGATGCATTGCTCCAAACCGATTTCTCCATATTTCCTGAAATTGTGTAAACACCATTTTCATCAACAGGTTCGCCCGCTTTTATGAGCACATATTTTCCTTGAACATCAATCCCTTCGTAGTCGGAATAACCGCCATCCTCAATACCGTATCCCACGTAAACAATATTGTTGTAGGTTCCTTTGGCCTCGGAAAAAGTTAAAATGTCTTCCCCAAGCTCAAAAGATGTATCATTTATACGTAAACTTCCCTCCGGAACTTTGGACACTTCTAAAGGAACTTTCTGAAAATAGTCCCCATTGGATTGGGCAGGGGGCACAGCCAAAGATTCGTAATGGGCCTTTATATATTCAACTGCCTTTTTTTGCCCAGGAGTACCGGTTTCCCTTCCTTCGAACTCATCGGAAGCATAGGTATATAAATGTTCTTTTAAGTCTTCTTGGGTAATTGTTTCCGCATAGGGTACCGGACTTGCCATTGGTTTGGGTTGCGGGGCTTCTGAAACGGTTTTTTGGGAAGAATTACAGGCAATGGCTAGGCCTAAGACTAATAAGGATAGTTTTTTCATTCGTATGTATGTTTTCAAAATCCTCCAAAAATAGTCAAAAGTTTGCTAAAGAAATCTCAATATATGCATTAACATTCTCCAGCCCTTTATGTATCTTGGCGCTTCTTTTAAAGAACACCAAAAACTTGTAGCTATGGGCAAGAACAAAAGTGTTATTGTTGTTGGGGGTGGAATCGTGGGACTTTCAACGGCTTATTTTTTACAGAAAGCGGGACACCAGGTAACCGTTCTGGACAAATCGGATATGAATTCGGGAGCTTCGTTTGTAAATGCGGGCTACCTTACTCCGAGCCATATTGTTTCCTTAGCTTCGCCAGGTATGATTACACAGGGATTGAAGTATATGTTCAATTCTTCCAGCCCTTTTTATATGAAGCCACGGCTGGATCTCGACTTTATTCGATGGGCATGGCTTTTTAAAAAATCGGCCACCCAAACCAAGGTAGAGCGGTCCATGTCTGTTATTCGAGACATCAACCTTTTGAGCAGGGAATTGTATGAAGGAATACAAGCTTCAGGTGACTTGGGAGATTTTCAAATAGGTGACCAAGGGTTGATGATGGTGTACCAAACCGAGAAAGCCCGTGACCACGAAATGGAGGTGGTGGAAAAAGCGGCGAAAATGGGCTTGGTGGGCAAACACCTTTCCAAATCGGACTTAAAAAAAATAGAACCCCATGTAGATTTTAATGCAGAAGGAGCCATACTTTGGGAGTGCGACAGGCATACCACACCACCGCTTATTATGAAAAGAATGGTGGAGTATCTGGAGAAGTCCGGAGTGGATATTCATAAAAATGAGGGCGTAACAGATGTATCTCTTTCAGACGGAAAAGTAACTGGGATTACCACCCCAAAAGCATCCTACAAAGCGGACGAAGTAGTTTTCGCTGCGGGGTCATGGACTTCCGAGCTATCAAAAAAATTGAGCTTAAAATTGCCATTGCAAGCGGGAAAGGGGTACAGAATCAATGTAGAAGAGCCGACAAATATTACCATGCCCGCCATTTTAATGGAGAAGAAAATAGCGGTAACCCCCATGGAAGGATTTACCCGTTTTGCGGGAACCATGGAATTTTCCGGAATTAACCATACCATCCGAAAGGAAAGGGTAGAGGCCATTGCCAAAGGTGTTGAAGGATATTACAACGGGTTCCAGATTCCCGAAAAAGCCAAGAACAATGCAAAATGTGGCCTACGGCCCGTATCGCCCGATGGTCTTCCGTACATTGGAAGGCCCAAGAATATGCAAAACTTGACTATTGCAACAGGTCATGCCATGATGGGATGGAGCATGGGCCCTGCAACTGGTAAATTGGTTACGGAACTCATTTCAGGTGATAAATTGTCCATGGATATTTCACCTTTTGCCACCGAACGTAAATTTTAGGTGATTTCTTGCCAATAGGGGCATGATATATACGGTTTAGATTTTTCAGTTGCGTTTTTAACGACTAATTTTACAGCATGAAAAAACACTACACCATTTTTCTACTTTTTTCATTCTTACAGATTGTTGGAATGTGGTCCCAAGAGGTGCAAATCTTTACCGTGAAAGATTTTGATTTGAAGGGCAAGGTGAAATCCTGTCTTGTTACCACCGATTATGGAAAGGAGTTGTTTGAGTTTGATAGGCAGGGTATTTTGACCAAAACCGTGACCCAATACAACGATACCGACCAAGACATTACCTATTATAAATATGATAATGGCGAATTGGTCGAAAAGCGTATGGAAAGTTATAAGAACAATGTGCTGGACGAATCCACTTCCATGGCAAATTTTTATGAGATTGATACGGTTCCCAACCGAAAAGTAACTGAGAAAATCATTTCGTACGATAAACAGTTCTTGGAGCAACAGCAGTACCATTATGATGATGAGGGTAAATTAGTCCGTATTATATCGTCCAATGGTGAAGGGGTGGACGAGACAACTTTTGAATATGGTCAAGTTAAAAATGAGCATACCGTGAGCACCTTTACGAACGGAATTCTTCAAAAAGCAGTTAGAACGTCTACCAAAAAAGGACCAAACGGCATCCAAGAAGCAGTTTTGACCAAGGAATATATTGATGGTGAACCCAATACGGCCAACGAAGAGGTTTTTAACGACAATGGTAAGTTGGTTACAAGTGAGGACTTTCTGTACGATGTGGCCGAGAAAGAGTTTGTATCGCAGCAAAAACGCTATTACCATTACTCTGACGGCAAATTGAGCAGAATGGTGAAAAAAACTATCAATACGGAGTCTACGGACAAATATATTTTTCAGTTTGATAGCCATACCCCCAGCAATTGGGTAAAACAGATTGTAACGCCAGGTAACACCTATATCACAAGAACTATCGAGTATTACGAAGAGGAAGTACCAGAGGAAAAAACCTCCAATTAAAAGTTATAGAGGTCAGTAGATATTTTTACATACTAAAAATAGCCTAAAAGTGTCAGGCTGAGTGCAATCGAAGCCTTTTTTGACGTTCAAAGAGTTCTCGACTGCGCTCGAACTGACATAGGAAAACGATTTAAAAAAACTGATAACAAGTATTTTAAATGCATAAATTGTATGTATTTTACTACTGACCTCTAAAAAGTTAAATCAAATTTTTGATGATATCGGGCTTCACTTCGTGCCCTCCTTCAAATATGGTAGTTTCCGCATTATCTTGGAACAACTTGTCAATTTTGATTCTCTCGCCTTTAAGTCGGTCTGGGGTCAAGAATTCATCTTGGTTGCCATAAATTATTCTTATATCGGTGTAACTGTAATCCAAAAACTCAAAATCTTCAGTAGTAAGTTCGTTCGGAATGCCACCAGCATATAAAACTACCAGTTTGCAATTTACTTTTTTACTTGCCAACCATCGGCTAGCTATGGAAACGCCTTGTGAAAACCCAAAAAGGATAAGATTCACATCTTCTGGAATATTTTCTGCTTCAAGTACGGCATCAATATAGTTGAGCACGTTTTTTACTTCCATTGATGTATTTTCCCTGGTCAACCAACTGGCGCCAACATATTTGTACTCGTTCTTCAAATAATATTTGGATGGGGCTTGGGGAACAATAATGTAGTTTTCCTCAGCATTCAAACCATTAAAATATTTTACAAAATAACGGCTCAAATAGCCAATTCCATGAAAAACCAACCATACATTTTTAGTTTTTTGGGTTAATTCATTCTGCGTTAGATAGGTATTTTCGGTAGTGTAGGTAACGGTCTTCTCTGTGTTGGACATGATTGAGGTCTCTTGATTTAGCTATTGCCAAAGCTTTGTGTAATTTTACAAAAAATAGAAAGATGAACGAGCATAAAGAGAAGATTCTGTCCGTTTGCAACGAAATATGCAAGGGAACATTAATGGAGACGTTGGACATTACCTATATTGATGTCGGCGAAAATTTTCTCTTGGCCAAAATGCCCGTAACACCCAAGGTGCACCAACCCGATGGTGTATTGCATGGCGGAGCATCCGTGGCACTTGCCGAAAGTGTGGGAAGTGCAGCATCCTATATTTTCTTGGACGGACAAAAGTTTTTTGTTCGCGGTATCGAAATTGCCGCCAACCACGTTCGTTCCATAAAAGAAGGCTTTGTGTATGCCAAGGCGTCCATTCTCCACAAGGGTAGGACTACCCAACTTTGGGAGATAAAAATCACCGACGAGGAGGACCGTTTGATTTCCAACTGTAAACTGACTACCATTGCACTACCCAGAAAATAAAGCTCTCGAAGAGATTTTGGAAAGGGCAGGGGCTTGTTTGGAAAAAGGGTTGCCCTTTGCGATTTACCGGAAGCCAAATAATACTAATATTGTCGGCGTATTTCAGTCGGGCAATGTGCTCCATTATTCCAAAGATTTTACGGAAAAAGGTTTTGTTTTCGCCCCTTTTAATTCAGAGGATAAAGTGGTTCTGATTCAACCCAATGAAGTATGGCAAGGAGAGTTTCATCCTGAAAAATCACAAAAAGCAAACACGATTACTTTGGATGAATCGGGGAAAGACGCCCATATCCAATTGATTAAAAATGGAGTCAAGGAAATTGAAAAGGGCAGGCTTCAAAAAGTAGTGCTTTCCAGAAAAATTGAGGTGTCCATCACAAAATCTCCCGTCAAAATCTTTAAAACACTTTTGAACACCTATCCGAATGCCTTTGGATATCTTTTTCATCACCCCAAAGTAGGGACTTGGTGTGGTGCAACGCCTGAAACTTTGGTTAAAGTAAAGGACAAGAAATTACAAACCATGTCCTTGGCCGCCACGTTACCTTATATTCAGAATGAAGATCCTAAATGGGGCAACAAAGAGATTGAGGAACAGCAAATGGTGTCCGAGTATATTGGCGACAAATTGGCACATACCATGGAACGGCTGGAAATTGATGAGGCCGAGTCCGTACGTGCAGGTAATTTGTGGCATTTGCGTTCGGAGGTGCGTGGAACCATGCTGCCCAACCTCAATGTCAAAGAAGTAATCAGGGCCCTGCACCCAACTCCTGCGGTCTGTGGAATACCCTCGGAAGAAGCGCAACAATTTATTAAAGCCAACGAGAACTACAAAAGAACATTTTACACAGGCTTTTTAGGGGAACTGAATTTACGTTCCCAAGGAGAGCTGTCCTTGTTCGTAAACCTTCGTTGCATGCAATTGGATGATGGTAAGGCTTTCATTTTTGTTGGGGGAGGAATTACCGAGGCCTCCGACCCGGAAAGTGAATGGATGGAGACCCAAAACAAAAGTAAGACCATGTTGGGCATCTTGTAAATTGATGTTTTGCCAGTATCGTTTTACCATCAAGATGATGTATTTTTGTAGTTAATGACGTATTCAGATATACCTTCCGCACAAACCTTGGTTTTGTATTTTAAATCAAGGGGCGTTAAAAATATAGTTATCTCACCGGGGTCCAGAAATGCCCCTTTGACCATCAGTTTTACCAAAAATCCTTTTTTTAAATGTTACAGCATTGTAGATGAGCGTTGTGCCGCTTTTTTTGCCATGGGTATGGCGCAGCATTTGCAGGAACCGGTTGCGGTAATCTGTTCATCGGGCAGTGCCATGTTGAATTTTTATCCAGCCGTTGCCGAAGCTTTTTACAGTGATATTCCCTTGATTGTAGTTTCTGCGGATAGACCAAGCTACCGAATTGATATTGGTGATGGGCAAACCATCCGGCAGGAAAATGTACTGGAAAAGCATATTGGTTATTCCGCCAATTTGAAACAGGATGTTTCCCATGCAACGGATGCCATTTCAAAATTTGGCAAGTCATTATTAAATGAAGAGCAAGAGGAAATACAATCGTACAATGAACGGGAAATTGCCAAGGCTCTTGCACTAGCTTTTGATGAAAAGTGCCCCGTTCACATCAACATTCCGTTTGAGGAGCCTTTGTACGGCAGGGTAGAGGAGCCTTCGGTGCAAATTAAAGATGATGGAAAATACTTGGAACAAAAATCTTCAAGCGAGGAGAATTGGGCCGAATTAACGAAGGTATGGAACAATAGTCCACGTAAACTGGTTTTGGTGGGCGTAAACCAACCCAACGCGATTGAAGCGGAAGTTTTGGAAAGCTTGGCACAGGACCCAAACACTTTGGTGTTTACCGAAACCACATCTAATTTACACTATCCGGAATTCTTCGAAAGTATTGATAGTATTATTGCACCAATTGAAAAATCCAAGAACAGGGAAGAACTTTTTAAAGCATTGCAACCAGAACTTTTGGTAACTTTTGGAGGATTGATCGTTTCCAAAAAAATAAAGGCTTTTTTACGTGAGTATCAGCCCAAGCAGCATTGGCATGTAGACATCAAAAAGGCCAACGACACTTTTTATTGCTTAACGAAGCACATCAAGACAAATCCCAATCAGTTTTTTAAAAAAGTTGTTTCAGAGAATAGTAATCCAACAAGCGATTACAAGGCGTTTTGGGAAAACAAAAAGAATAAGTACGAAGCAAAACGGGATACCTATCTTAAGGAAATTCCTTTTTCCGATTTTAGCGTTTTTGATCGTATCATCAAAAACATACCCAAAGGGTATCAAGTGCACTTGGCAAACAGTTCCACGGTAAGGTATGCGCAGCTTTTTCCTTTGGACGCATCATTGAAAGTATTCTGTAACCGGGGCACAAGTGGTATAGACGGTACCACATCAACAGCCGTGGGCAGTTCTATTTACAGTAAAGAACCTACTGTGTTGCTTACGGGCGACCTAAGCTTTTTTTACGACAGCAATGCCTTGTGGAACAATTATATGCGTCCAGATTTTAGGATTGTTCTCATTAATAATTCGGGCGGTGGAATTTTTAGGATTTTGCCTGGCATGGAGGAAACGGAAGAGTTTGAGACCTTTTTTGAGACCAGTCACAAATTATCGGCCCAGCACTTGGCCAATATGTACGGTTTTGAACATATTACTGCCCAAAATGAAACAGAACTGGAGCAAGGTTTGGCAGAATTCTATTCAAAATCGGATAGACCAAAAATCTTGGAAGTCGCCACACCACGTGTATTGAACAATAAAATTTTGCTTGGGTACTTCGATTTCATATCTTAGAACCTCAGCTATAAACCAATAAAGAACACTAATCAATTATGAGCAAAAGAGACGAACTGATCGAAAAGTACGCAGCGGACATCAAAAGCAAATTCGGACAAACACCAGACATGGATTTGTTGACCAAAGTAGCCATAGGACTGGGTCCTGCAATTTATAATTTAGATGCCTCCAAAGTTTCAGGTTCTGATGAGAAAGAACTGGAGACGGTAAAGAACAATTTTTTGATCAAAAAATTGGGGCTTGCCGAAACACCAGCATTGATGGAATCTATAAATAGTGTTATTGATGCGTACGGAAAGTCAGAAAAGAACAAACACCGCGCAGTAATTTACTATATGCTGACCAAGCATTTTGGAAAAGAATCGGTTTATAATTAGTAAAATTTATTATTTTTAATAAAAATTAATAGGTTAATAAAGTTAAGAAGGGCTGCTCTTGAAGGGCAGCTTTTTTTATACCCATAATTTACAACTACCTTTGCCGAATGATAGAATTGGGAAACTACAATACCCTTAAGGTGCTAAGAAGCACCAGTATAGGACTTTTTTTAGGTGATGACGAAGGCACGGAAATACTTTTACCGAACAAATATGTGCCCGAAGATTTTGAAATAGATCAAGATTTGGAAGTGTTCTGTTATCTGGACAATGCCGAACGCCCCATATCCACAACCCTAAAACCGAAGATTGTCCGGAACGGTTTTGCCTATTTGGAAGTGGTTGAAGTTGGGAATTACGGCGCTTTTTTGGACTGGGGGCTGGAAAAACACCTACTTGTTCCTTTTAGGGAACAGTCCGAAAGAATGGAGGGGGGAAGCAAATACATTGTTCATTGTTATATGGATGATGAAAGCATGCGTCTCACTGGATCTAGCCGGGTGGATAAGTTCCTCTCCAACGAAAATGTGGAATACGAGCAGAATGATCAAGTTGACCTTTTGGTCTATCGGAAGACGCCGTTGGGGTGGGAGGTGATAGTGGATGATAGGCATAAGGGGCTTATATTTGATAGCGATATTTTTAAGCCCATCGCTATTGGCGACCGTTTAAGGGGATTCATCAAAAATGTAAGGGACGATAAAAAGATAGATATATCCTTACAGCCCATCGGAGCCAAAATGTTGGAACCAACAGCTAAAATAATTTTGGACAAGCTAGAGGAGAACAACGGTTTTTTGCCTTTGCACGATAAATCATCACCAGAAGAAATCAAGAAAATTTTGCACTTGAGCAAGAAGGCTTTTAAAAAAGGAGCGGGCATTTTGTACCGACAGCGTAAAATCAATATTCAGGATGACGGAATTCATTTATTGTGATGAAAACCTTGTTGATGCCAGTTTCTTTCAAGCTTTCGGGCGGTAAAGTTTTTTTCTTTGGACAAAAATTCTATTTTTGTAAAGATTCATATTAACTTATTGGTTGTTATGTTTTTAGCATAGCATATAACATAAAACTCCTCCACAGCATGCCTTTTATTGAAGAAAGCGATTTGTTGGACCTTCATAAGGATATAGATAAGGCCCAGATTATAAACGAAAGACTGCTCGATCAAATTAAGTTCAAGAACAAAGATCTTCGTAAAATTAAACTACAGCGGAACATTCTTTTGGGTTTCGTGGGGCTGTTCGTGATCGGTACCTTGGCCATTACATCTTTTACTGCAGGCCTTAGTAGCAAACAATCTTTCGAAAATCAAAGTAATGTACTTGTTTCCATAGATAGTTTGGATGTGATCAAGGCAAGGATAGATAACCTTAGGTCCCAGAACGAAGAGCTGAGTTTGGTAAAGGAGTTTTACTTGGCCAAAGAGTTTTTGAACAAGGAAAAAATTTATTCCGTTCAGGTAAAATCTTTTGTGGAAAACAATGTAACCTTGGCTTCCGAAGCATTGACCAACACCCTTTTTGTAAAGACCAATCCGTTTTATGCCTATTCCCTTGGTAATTTTGAAACCTTGGAAGAAGCACAAAAATTTAGGCAGCAATTGGTTCAAATGGGCTTCCAAGATGCATTTGTTGCATCCTACAAGGATGGTCAAAGAGTTAAAATAGAAGATCCGTATTAATCTTGGGAAACACTAAGGCTTGGGTACAGGCTGCTAGACTGCGCACACTCCCTCTTTCTTTATCAGGAATAATTGTAGGCACCGCCTTGGCCATTTTGGAAGGCCAATTTGAACTGCCCATATTTATTTTGGCCCTGTTGACCACTGTTGGTTTTCAGGTAACCTCCAACTTTGCAAACGATTATGGCGACGGTGTAAAGGGAACGGACAACGAGGATAGAATTGGTCCGGCACGGGCAATACAAAGTGGCTCCATTACCAAAAAGGCATTAAAAAAAGGCATCGTTGTATCTATAATTATTAGTTTGTTGATTGCCTTGGCCCTTATTTATTTTGCCTTTGGCTTGGAAAATTTACCCTACATACTTCTTTTTTTACTACTGGGCCTATTGAGTATTTGGGCCGCTATTACCTATACCGTAGGATCCAATGCGTATGGATATAGGGGTATGGGAGACCTATTTGTATTCCTTTTCTTTGGTTTGTTGGGTGTACTGGGCAGTATGTTTCTCTATACAAAATCTTTGGGATGGTCCTCGCTTTTGCCCGCAATCTCCATCGGACTTTTGTGCGTAGCCGTGTTGAACTTGAACAACCTCAGAGATATAGTCTCCGATAAAAAGCATGGCAAGATCACCATGGTGGTTAAAATGGGTTTTAAGAATGGAAAACGCTACCATTTCCTCTTGATTTTAGTGGCTTTGATCAGCTTTGTATTATATCTTTGGATGGAGGACTTTGGCTGGAAACAATCCTTCTTTATGGTGGCCTTTGTGCCATTATTGATTCATTTACGAAAAGTGATGATGACCAAAGATCCGGGGGAATTGGACACCGAATTAAAAAAAGTGGCACTCAGCACTTTTTTATTGGCGTTGTTATTCTTAATTTCTGTTAATATTTTTTTGTAAATTTGATTTACAACCAAATAAACTTAAAGGAACCTTGGAACATCCGATAAAAATTTTAATCGTAGAGGATAATGTTATCATTGCTGATGACATGCAATCCATGCTAGAGGAAATCGGCTATGAAATTGTTGACAATGTCATAGTTTACGAGCAAGCAGTAGATGTCTTAAAGAACAATCATGTTGATTTGGTGCTCATAGACATCATTTTGGCATCGGACAAAACAGGTATCGACCTTGGCAAACATATCCGGGACACATACAACATTCCTTTCATATTCGTTACATCCAACTCGGACCGGGCCACCGTTGAAAATGCCAAAACGGTAAAACCGGATGGATATTTGGTGAAACCCTTTGAACAACAGGATCTGTACACATCCATTGAAATTGCACTGTCCAACTTTAACTATGCCAAAAAAGGAATAGACAAAGTAGCGGACGAAGCCGATGAAATTACTTCCAACTCCGTTTTAAAGGATTCCATCTTTGTAAAAAAACAACATCTGTACTATAGGATCCAGTTTTGTGATATCCAATTTATAAAGGCGGACAATGTTTATTTGGAAGTTAATACGGCCGATAAAAAGTTTTTGGTACGCTCCCCTTTAAAGGATTATTTGGAAAAATTGCCAAAGAACAAGTTCTATAGGGCCCATAAATCCTACATTGTCAACGTTGACCACATTGATGCCATCAACTCCAAGGACATTATGATCAACAACAACCTGATTCCGATTTCCAAGGATTTTAAAGAATTTATATTGTCCTCCATGAACAGTTAATGTTTGTTGGAACATACCATATACAAGTGCCTTTAGGGGCACTTTTTTTTGTGGCAACATTTTTTAAAGGGGGTGACAACAATTTTTAAGGAGTTCACAACAATATTTTTTCTACAATGCCTTACGCCCATACTTTAGCAGTGTTAATAAATCAGAAAGTAATTTTTTCATTTTCATATAGTGTTCTCGTAAAAGGGTCTTGTTGTAAAAAGCAGGGCCTTTTTCAATTTCATGCCCTTTGTGCCAATCCAAATATTCCATAAAAAGCACAAAACATCGACAAAATGCATTTTGACATACAGAAATTCTGTTTTCACAACAGAAAACAACACTTTCACAACAATAGTGGTCAACTCTTTCCTGTTGGATTTAATTTTGTGGGAAAACTAACGTTCTTTATATACCCCATACGTTGCAATTCGGTACAATGTTCCGTTTTTTGAATTGAATTGGTCGTTGGGGCAATAAAGGAAAAAAGGGCACGATAATAATATAGGACCTGTGGAAACAATCCGTGGTCGCTATATCAATTAAATTAATGGGACGTTACGTAAAATTTTTATTTACCACGGTATTTTTTGTTTTTCTTTTCAATTCATCTGCACAAAACGCTGTAGATGAAGAGGAAAGTGTCCTCAAAGAGTTTCAGGATACCGACCAAGCTTCTCAGCGGTTCGAGGTTTTTTTCAATTCCTTGGATCGGTACAATGTAAATTCTGCCTACGATTGGTTGGATACCATCAAAATTTATTTGGCCAATGCCCAAAAAACTCAAGATACTACAGCTTCGCACCTTTACCAAGTAATGCAGGCACAGGTGTACAACGATTTGGGCGAATATGATAAAAGTACGGCCCTTGCCATGGAATTGTACGAGATTAAGGATTCCTTGGATGCTGACTCCCGGCGAATAGTTTTGGATGTCCTCGATGATAACTACGCCAACCTCCAATTGTTTGATAAACAGATTGAAATCCGAAAACAAAAGCGTGAACTTGGATTGACCAATAATGTTTCCTTTTACGACATCTACAGCAATCTAGGATTGTATAGAAAAGCCCGTAACCAATACATAATGGAGGTAAAGCCAACCATTGCGGACAACGATTCCTACGGTTTGGCAAAATACCACAGCAAGGTGGGCAACTATTTAAGGTTGGACGACTCTGCACCAACGGCCTTGAGCGAGTTAAAAAAAGCAAAGGCTTATTTGGATGTGTATATCAACGATATTTCTACCCAAAAAAGTGAATCGGATATATTTGAAAGTAATCTGTTAAAGGCAGAAATAGAGGGCAACATTGCAAAATGTCATGTAATGCTTGGCGAATATGAAGAGGCAATACCACTATTGGAAACCAGTATTGAAACCTTAAATAAATCACCGGATAATAAGGATCAAAGCGAAGTAGTGGAAAACACCCTTTACTTGGCCGAAGCCAATTTGCAAATGGATCGCTTTTCTGAAGCAAAAAAATATTTAGATGTTGAGTTTGATAATATCTCGGTGCTCCAGACCATAAAAAAGAACAGTTTGCTGGCAGCTTTTTATGACAAGGTCGAAAACTATAAAAACGCCTCGATCTATTACAAGCGTAATGAAAGAATCAAGGATTCCTTATCAAAAAAACAATCAGCACTTATAAAACAACAATTGGTCACCATTGTTGCCAACGAGGACTTGGAAAATTCCCAAAGGCTCATAGATGAGCAAAAAAGAATAAACGAACTGGCCCGTAGCGAGATGAAAGCCAAGGATGAACGAATCAACTTGGTGTTTATTTCCTTGATATTTACCCTTTTGGGTTTTGCAGGATTGGTCTATGCTTATTTAAAGAGTATCAAAAACCAACGTTTGATCGCGGAACAGAAGCACATTATTGAAAATTCCCTTGTGGAAAAAGATTCTCTTTTAAAGGAGATTCACCATAGGGTAAAGAACAATCTGCAAATGGTGAGCAGTTTATTGAGCCTGCAGACCAAAAACACGCGTAGCAAAGCTGCGATTGTAGCTTTGGAAGAAGGCAAGAGCAGGGTAAAGGCCATGGCTTTGATCCATCAAAAATTGTATCAGAACGATGACCTTTCGGTGATAGAAATGCAAGGATATATCGAGAGTTTGATCAATAGTGTGCAATCCGTTTACAAAAAAGGTGGGCACAACATCAGCATTACCATTGATGCAGAAGGCACCGAACTGGACATTGATCGGGCCATTCCCTTTGGCCTGATTTTGAACGAACTTGTATCCAATTCTTTCAAGTACGCCTTTCCCGATAACGATGACAACGGTAAAATCTACATCCACCTGCGTAAAAACGGTGATCAAGGCTATTTTGAATATACCGACAATGGTATAGGGCTACCGGAAGATACCGATGAACGTGCCCACTCCTCCATGGGCATTCGCCTTATCAACCGATTGGTGAATCAACTTCAATCCAAATTGAACATAGATAGAGAAGTTGAAGGGGTACGGTTTTGGTTCAACTTTAGTTGATTTATTTTTCTCTCGCCTTTTAGGATTCAAAATATACTTAAATTTGGCCTACTTCATGAAAGCAAGCTATAAAAAGTATACCCTCAATTTTAAAGTCCCCAGCGGTACCTCGCGCGGGGTAATGACCCAAAAAGAAACCTGGTACATCATCCTTACAGATGCTAATGCATTTGGAATAGGGGAGTGCGGAATATTGCGCGGATTGAGTGTTGATGACGTGCCCGATTATGCACAGCAACTCGCTTGGGCCTGCAATAATATTCATTTGGGAAAAGATGAATTGTTGCATCATTTAAGGGCTTATCCGTCTATTCAATTTGGGCTGGAACAGGCCTTGTTGTCGTTACAATCCAAAGACCCGTTTGAGCTTTTTCCGTCCGATTTTACGCAAAAGGAATCCCCAATACCCATAAACGGGCTTATTTGGATGGGCGACGAGGCTTATATGCTAAAACAATTGGAGCAAAAACTGAAAGATGGTTTTGGCTGCATCAAAATGAAGATAGGAGCTATTGATTTTGAAAAAGAAGCGGCCATTCTTAAAACCATTCGCAAAAATTTTTCACCAGAAGAAATAGAACTTCGGGTAGATGCCAATGGAGCGTTTTCACCCGAAGAAGCCATGGATAAATTGGAACGCTTGTCCACATTTAAAGTGCATTCCATTGAGCAGCCCATAAAAGCAGGACAATGGCAAGAGATGGCCAAGCTTTGCAAAAAAACACCATTGCCCATTGCCTTGGACGAGGAATTGATCGGAGTTTTTGATGTAACACAAAAAGAAAAATTGCTACAAACCATACAACCGCAATATATCATATTGAAACCAAGTTTGGTGGGCGGGATAAAAGGTAGCCAAGAGTGGATAGATTTAGCAGAGAAACAAAGCATTGGTTGGTGGATTACAAGTGCGCTGGAAAGCAATATTGGGCTTAACGCCATTGCGCAGTACACGTATTCGCAGGACACAACAATGCCCCAAGGGCTGGGAACAGGTAGCCTATTTACCAATAATATAGCAAGTCCTTTGGAGGTAGCCGAGGGCAAGCTTTTTTACAGCCGAACAAATGGCTGGGATATGGATTTAATACAAGAAATATGTACATAGAGCAAGGATATAAAGGAAGTATAGGACTTTGGAAGTATTTGGTTTTGCCAGTTGGATTTATTGCGTTTATGGTATTGAATTATATCACAACCATAAATTCCCCAGTAAGCGTGGAAGATGCTATGCAACAAATCATTGATCAATTTGGGAGTAATCTTGTGCTGATTATATTGTTGGCGCCTTTAGTGGTCGGTTTTTTTGTTGTTCTAGGTTGGACACTATTGGTTCATCAACAATCCATTACCTCCTTAACTACTTCACGAAAGCGAATAGATTGGAAACGAATACTATTGGCTTTTGGTTTATGGAGTGTTGCTACAATAGTACTTACAGGAGTTGACATTTATTTCTCTCCGGAAAACTACGTGCTTAATTTTAATCTTTCAAAATTTATCCCATTGGCCATTATTGCCATCTTGTTAATCCCACTACAGACCAGTTTTGAAGAATATTTATTCAGGGGCCACATGATGCAGGGGATTGGACTTATAGCCAAAAACAAGTGGGTGCCATTGGTAATCACTTCCAGTTTATTTGGTTTGATGCACCTAGCAAACCCCGAAGTCGAAAAACTTGGTTTAGGTATAATGATTTACTACATAGGAACAGGATTCTTTTTGGGGATTTTAACTCTGATGGATGAAGGGCTTGAGTTGGCTCTTGGATTTCATGCAGCCAATAATTTGATTACGGCTTTGCTAGTGACCGCTGATTGGACTGCTTTTCAAACCAATTCAATATTTAAGGATATCTCAGAACCCGTATTGGGATGGGATGTTCTGATTCCAGTTTTTGTGGTTTATCCCATTTTGCTGTTTATTTTCTCAAAAAAATACGGCTGGAAGAACTGGAACGAACGCCTTTTTGGAAAAGTGTTGACCAAAGAAGAATATGTAGCAATTAGCGATGGAGCATCCGACTTGGCATAATGTCCACCCCGATTTTAGGTTAAACGATATTCCATTAAATTTTGAAGGTCTACCTAAAATTGGTCAAAATCTCATAAAGGGAGGAAAGCCGTTTGAAAAAAGCATTGGAGACTTTTTGTTGGACTGGGCTTCGGATGAGTCAACAATAAAAGTACATACTTCGGGATCTACGGGCAAACCTAAAACCATTGTGCTTAAAAAAAAGCAAATGGTAAATTCCGCACTGGCTACGGGAACATATTTTGAATTAGAGCCCAAGCATAAGGCACTTTTGTGTTTGCCATGTGCCGGAATTGCCGGAAAAATGATGTTGGTACGTGCCATGGTTCTCGGTTTACATTTGGATTATGTGGAACCCTCATCGACACCCTTGTCAAATACTAATAAAACCTACGATTTTGTGGCCATGGTGCCCTTACAGGCCCAAAATTCCTTGAAAGTTTTAGTAAGGATCAACAAACTGATAATTGGTGGCGCACCCGTGGATTCAAGTTTGCGAAGCAAGCTTAAAACGCTAACTGTTGAAGCTTATGAAACCTATGGGATGACAGAGACCATAACACATATTGCCGTAAAACGAATAACTGATGATTCAGTTAATAGTTTTGAGACGCTGCCCCATGTTTTTGTAAGCCAAGACGATAGGGAGTGTCTTGTAATTGACGCACCTAAAATTTCAGACGAGAAAATAGTCACCAATGATTTGGTGGAACTTGTAAGTAACACCAAGTTTAAATGGCTGGGCAGGTACGATTCCATAATCAATTCGGGCGGAATCAAATTGGTTCCCGAGACGATTGAGGAAAAACTATCAAGTGTAATACAATCGCGTTTTTTTGTTGCTGGTATGCCAGATGAAACTTTGGGACAAAAATTAGTCCTCGTTGTAGAAGGTGATTCAACCGATGCGCAAGAATTGCATCGAGCCGTCAAAGAATTAAAAACGCTATCAAAATACGAGCTACCCAAGGAGGTTTATTTTGTAAAAGCTTTCTCGGAAACTGAAACTAAAAAAATCAATAGACAAAAAACAATACAGCAGATTGCTTAATTTTATAAGCATCAAACTAAAAAATCAACCATGCGAAAAACCATCAACCTAATAGTGCTGCTATTGCCCTTTATTGCCATTTCCCAACAAATACTCCCCGAAGTGGAACGGGCAAGAGTAGTGGACGAAATCCTTGAGGATAGGTTTAATAATTTACTGCCAAAATTAATGGACGAGACCGGATTGGATATGTGGGTATTGATTTCCCGCGAATACAACGAAGACCCAGTTCTTAAGACGATGCTTCCCGCGACATGGTTGAATGCAAGACGAAGGACTATCATCCTCTTTTATAGGAATAAGGAGAACAACACAATAGATAAATTGGCCGTCTCCCGTTATAATATCGGAAAAAGCATTATTTCCGCTTGGGATAAGGACAAAGAGCCCAATCAGTGGAAACGTTTGATGGAATTGATTACCGAACGGAACCCTGAGAAAATAGGGCTCAATTTTTCCAAGGACCACAACATAGCCGATGGTCTTGATAAAACGGATTACGATGAGTTTATGTCCAATCTACCTAAAAAATACCGATCCAAAGTGGTTTCCGCAGAACAACTGGCAGTACGTTGGATAGAGACCCGTACACCTCGGGAAATGACCATTTTTAATCAGTTGACGGATATTACCCACGACATTATCGCCGAAGCTTTCTCGAAAAAGGTGATTACGCCTGGCGTTACCACCACCACCGAAGTGGAATGGTGGATGCGTCAAAAAGTTACTGATTTGGGTCTGGAGACTTGGTTTCATCCTACCGTGGATGTTCAGCGGACAAGTGAAGAGTTGGTAGGTCACCTATATTCTTTTTCGGGAAGACCAGATGACGAAGTCATCCAACAAGGGGATCTGTTGCACTGCGATTTTGGAATCACCTACTTGCGTTTAAATACGGACTGCCAGGAACTGGCCTACGTACTTAAACCAGGAGAAACCGAAGCCCCCTCTTTTTTGGTGAACGCTTTATATGATGGTAACCGTGTACAAGACTTTCTCACCCAAAACATGGTAGCGGGCAGGGTAGGCAACGAGATTTTGGCCAAAGCCCTGCAAGATGCGAAAGATGCTGGACTAAAACCATCAATTTACACCCATCCTTTGGGTACCTATGGACACTCTGCCGGAACCACTATTGGTATGTGGGATGCACAAGGCGGGGTTATGAAAGATGATGGTGAAAACTATCCCTTAAATCCCAACACCGCCTATGCTATTGAACTGAATGCCACCGTGAACATCCCCGAATGGAACAGGGACATCCGCATAATGCTGGAAGAACCTGGTTTTTTTGGTGAAGATGGGTTTCGATACATTAATGGACGACAAACCGAATTATTGTTGGTCCCAAGGCCAAAATCGCATTTAGGGAACTGATTATTTTTTTGTAGATTTAGTAACCTTCTAATTTTCAAGTTGCTATGAGGTTGCTATATTTTGCAGGAGTATTTATTTTGTTTTCTGGTATGGCCTATGGTCAAAATCAGATCAAAGGGCGTGTCACCGATGGTAAATTGGCATTGTCCAACGTTCAGATTGCCAATTTGACCACAGGAAGTAAAACGGCGTCCGATACCGAGGGCCGATACCGAATTATGGCCAAGCCACGTGAAGAACTTCAATATACGCACATGGGCATGGATACCATCACCATTATCGTTGAAGATGTTACCAGGATTTTGAATGTAAAGATGAACATTAAGGTGGAAGAGTTGGCCGGAGTAGAGGTAATAAGTGAAGTAGGTAGGAACAAACAACGTATTTTACAACAACAGTACCCCAACAACGACAAACTGATTAGAACTGCATTTGGAATCATTGACGCGGAAACTTTCCCAAGTCGTTTGCCGGTACTTACCAGTAAGGATATGATCAGTAACCATTATCATTTTGGAATGTTTCTTAGGGGCAAGTTCGCGGGGTTGAATGTGGTTATTTATCGAAATATGGAATTCGATGTATTTTCGAGAGGATTAGGATCTGTTCGAGCTAAAAAACCAGCTATTTATGATATTGATGGTCAAATCTTTACTCAGGGACCATCATGGTTAGACCCAAGTACGGTGGAACGGGTAGCTCTTATGCCAGGTCTTATTGGTGCTTCAAAATATGGGTCTATAGCAGATGGTGGAGTTGTAGTGGTCAATACCAAAAACGGCACATACAAGTCTAAAGATTATAAACCCTTCGATCAAGCAAAACTGAGAAACAATTTTGTAAAGGAAGGTCAGGTAAAAGAAAGAATAGATGCGCAAACATTGCCCGTTTATTTAGAACAACTTTACCAAAGTGAATCTGCAGCAACAGCCAAAAACATTTACAGTAAAATGAAGGGAACCTACGGTAATCACCCGTATTTTCTTTTGGATTCCTATACTTATTTTTATGAGGAACGCGGGGAGGAGGACTTTGCAGAGGAAATTTTGGAAAGATTTATAAATGTAACCGATAAAAACCCAGTGATGCTGAAAGCGCTCGCCTACACGTTGGAGAGCGAGGAGAGGTACGAAAAGGCCCATGAAATCTATAAAAAAGTGTATTCATTACGTCCTGATTATGCCCAAAGCTTTATAGATATGGCCAATAGCTATCGTAATTTGGATCAACCCAAGTCCGCAACCACTTTATATGCAAGGCATGCATATCTTCAGGATGAGGGAATGTTGCCTGTGGATAGTATGGAACTGGGGATGATCATGAAGCGAGAAATCAAGAATTTGTTCACTCTGGAGAACAGCACCTTAAAAATCAAGGATAGAAAAAAGGATAAGGAAGCAAAATATGCTGCCAGACTTGTTTTTGAGTGGAACGATTCGGAAGCCGAGTTCGATTTGCAGTTTGTAAACCCAAGCAATCAATATTTCAACTGGAAACATACCTTGGCCGAAATGCCAGAGAGGATTCGTTCCGAAAAGAAATTGGGCTATTCCATGGCCGACTTTATGCTTGATGATGAATTGCCGGGTATTTGGAAAGTAAATGCAACCTACCATGGCAACAAACAATTGACGCCCTCTTACCTAAAAGTGACCATTTATCGCAACTACGGCAGCAAATTGCAAAGCAAAGAGATTAAGGTTTATCGTTTGGGCACCAAAGGGGCCAATCGGCATTTGTTTGATTTTACTCTTCCCTCACCAATGGCCCAAAGCAAATAAATTATACTTGTAGCACTCCCATATTAAATTGCTTCTCAATAGGAGCATGGTTAGCCGCCTCAATTCCCATGGAAATCCATTTACGGGTATCCAACGGGTCGATTATGGCGTCCGTCCAAAGTCGGGCTGCAGCGTAGTAGGGTGATATTTGGTCATCGTACCGTTGCTTTATTTCATCAAAAAGCTCTTTTTCCTTTTCGGCATCAACAGATTTGCCACTTTTCTTCAAACTGGCCTTTTCAATCTGCAAAAGCACTTTTGCGGCAGAGTTTCCGCTCATAACGGCAAGTTCGGCACTTGGCCAAGCCACAATCAATCTTGGGTCATAGGCCTTTCCGCACATGGCGTAATTTCCCGCCCCGTAGCTGTTGCCAATTACAATGGTAAATTTGGGCACTACAGAATTGCTCACGGCATTCACCATTTTGGCTCCATCTTTTATAATACCGCCATGCTCACTTTTACTGCCCACCATAAATCCGGTAACATCTTGTAAAAACACGAGTGGAATTTTCTTTTGGTTGCAATTGGCGATAAATCGGGTGGCCTTGTCCGCAGAATCGGAATAGATGACACCGCCAAACTGCATCTCGCCCTTTTTGGTTTTGACAACCTTTCTTTGATTGGCTACAATGCCCACGGCCCAACCATCTATGCGGGCGTAACCCGTTAAAATGGTTTTTCCGTAGCCTTCCTTATATTGCTCAAATTCGGAATCGTCCACCAAACGTTTTATGATTTCCAACATATCGTACTGGTCGCTTCGGGATGCCGGCAATATGCCAAAAATATCATCAGGATTCTCGACCGGTTTCTTGGCTTCAACCCGATTGAAGCCTGCCTTGTCAAAATCCCCGATTTTGTCTACAATGTTCTTTATTTTGTCCAAAGCATCTTTATCATCTTTGGCTTTGTAGTCAGTTACCCCACTAATTTCGGAATGCGTCGTAGCGCCGCCCAAGGTTTCGTTGTCAATACTCTCCCCGATGGCAGCCTTTACCAAGTAACTTCCTGCTAAAAATATGCTCCCAGTTTTGTCGACGATCAAAGCTTCGTCACTCATAATGGGCAAATACGCACCACCAGCTACGCAACTACCCATAACGGCTGCAATTTGGGTAATTCCCATACTGCTCATCACGGCATTGTTTCTAAAAATGCGTCCAAAATGTTCTTTGTCGGGAAAAATCTCATCCTGCAAGGGTAAATACACTCCAGCGCTATCCACCAAATAAATAATGGGCAACTTATTTTCGATGGAAATTTCCTGAGCACGTAGGTTTTTCTTTCCCGTAATCGGGAACCAAGCGCCAGCCTTTACGGTAGCATCATTCGCCACGACAACGCATTGTTTACCTTGCACATAACCCACTTTAACCACAACACCGCCCGATGGGCACCCACCGTGTTCCTCGTACATATCTTCACCGGCAAACGCACCTATTTCAATGGATTGGGTGTCATCATCCAACAAATAATCAATACGTTCCCGAGCGGTCATTTTGTCTTTGGCATGATGCTTTTCAATACGGCTTTTACCACCGCCGAGTTTCACTTTGGCCAATCTACGGTTCAGGTCTGAAAGTTTTAATTTATTGTGGTCTTCGTTCTTATTGAAGTTTATATCCATTCTTTTTGAAAATTCATTTAGTTGGTTAAAGATAAGGAGTTATAATTATTACTTTTGAACTCTATGGAAACCAAAATACGATGGGGCATTGTTGGCCCGGGAAAAATAGCTAGAAAATTTGTATCGGACCTTATGCTCGTTGATGATGCCGAGATTGCTGCGGTGGCATCAAGGTCATTGGAACGGGCCGAAGCTTTTGCAAATGAATATAATGTACAACACACTTTTGGAAGTTATGATGCATTGTTCCGGTCAGGAACAGTAGATGTGGTTTATATAGCCACACCGCATAATTTTCATAAGGAATTGTCCGTAAAAGCCCTTGAAAATGGTATTGGGGTACTTTGTGAAAAACCAATGGGCGTCAATAGAGCGGAAGTGGTGGAACAGGTAGATGCTTCCAAACAAAACAACGCTTTTTTAATGGAGGCCATGTGGTCTAGGTTCAATCCATCCATCAAAAAAGTAAAGCAATTGGTTGATGAAGGAGTGGTGGGTGATTTGAAATACATCCATGCGGATTTTGCATTTTACGGTTTGGACAGAGATTTGGACTCTAGATTACTGAATCCCGATTTAGCTTCGGGCAGTATATTGGATATAGGTATTTACCCAATTTTTCTATCTTATTTGTTGTTGGGCATGCCAGATGATATTATGGCTGCATCCAAGTTCCATGAAAATGGAACAGAACTCCAAACCAGTATGATTTTTGATTATAAAGAAGCCCAATCAATCCTCTACAGCGGACTTACAAGCGATTCTAAAATGGAGGCTGAAATATCAGGTAGCAAAGGACAGTTGTTTTTAAAACCTAGATGGCACGAAGCAGACGAGTATACCTTGGCAAAAGATGATAAAACCAATAAGTTCAGTTTGCCTTTAACCGGAATTGGCTACTACTACGAGATTTTGGAGGTGCACAAATGTTTGCGTGAAAACAAAATTGAAAGTGACCTATGGTCACATCAAAATAGCTTGGATTTGTCAGAGTTGTTGGACAAGGTCAGGGAAAAAAGTGGTGTAAGCTTCCCTTTTGAAACATAATCCTTAATAATAACTTTACATTATATCTATTTTTACGATATTTGAAACCCTTCAGAAATTTAAACAATGAGTATGAATAAGAACACAGTGCTGGCCTATGCCACATGGATTATGATTTTGGTAGGTTTGGGTATGATAGCACTTGGAGCTTTTAAATATGATGAAGTAGCAGGATGGGGCTTTGCTGCTGTTGGAATTGGATTTTTTGCCGTAGCTTGGGTGTTCAACGCCTTAAAAGGCAGAGTATAGCCTCTTTTTCTTAAACCATTTAATTTATAGTAGATGTCAGACGATAAAAAAGTCATTTTTTCAATGTCTGGGGTTACCAAGACCTTTAAAACGGCCAATACCCCCGTACTTAAAAACATATACCTAAGCTTTTTCTATGGAGCCAAAATCGGAATTTTGGGTCTAAATGGTTCAGGTAAGTCCACCTTGTTGAAAATAATCGCGGGTGTGGATAAAAACTATCAGGGCGATGTGGTTTTCTCGCCGGGTTATTCAGTTGGTTATTTGGAACAGGAGCCACAGTTGGATGAGAACAAAACCGTTCTTGAAGTGGTAAAGGAAGGTGTTGCAGAAACCGTCGCTATTTTGGACGAGTACAATAAAATCAACGATATGTTCGGCTTGCCCGAAGTATATGAGGATGCGGACAAAATGCAAAAGTTGATGGACAAGCAAACTGCGCTTCAAGATCAGATAGATGCTTCCAATGCTTGGGAACTGGATACAAAATTGGAGATTGCGATGGATGCCCTTCGTACCCCAGAATCTGACAAGAAAATAAGCGTACTTTCCGGCGGTGAGCGTAGAAGAGTGGCCTTGTGCCGTTTGTTGTTGAAAGAACCGGACGTGCTTTTGTTGGATGAGCCTACCAACCACTTGGATGCCGAGTCGGTACATTGGTTGGAGCACCATTTGGCACAATATAAAGGAACGGTTATTGCTGTAACACACGACCGTTATTTCTTGGACAATGTGGCTGGTTGGATTTTGGAACTGGACCGCGGAGAGGGTATTCCCTGGAAAGGAAACTACTCTAGCTGGTTGGATCAAAAAGCGAAACGATTGGAGCAGGAGAGCAAACAAGCTTCTAAACGCCAAAAAACTTTGGAGCGTGAGCTGGATTGGGTTCGCCAAGGCGCCAAAGGAAGGCAGGCAAAGCAAAAAGCCCGTTTAAAGAATTATGACAAACTCCTGAGTCAAGATCAAAAACAGATGGAGGAGAAGTTGGAAATTTATATTCCCAATGGACCACGTTTGGGAACCAATGTGATCGAAGCCAAGGATGTAAGCAAAGCTTTCGGTGACAAGTTGTTGTACGAAAACTTGAACTTTAACCTACCACAGGCAGGGATTGTTGGTATTATTGGCCCGAACGGTGCGGGTAAGACCACTATTTTTAAAATGATCATGGGCGAGGAGACTCCCGATAAAGGGGAGTTTATCGTTGGTGAAACTGCAAAATTGGCCTATGTGGACCAATCGCATTCCAATATTGATCCCGAAAAAACCATTTGGGAGAATTTTAGCGACGGCCAAGAATTGATTATGATGGGAGGAAGGCAAGTAAATTCACGCGCCTATTTGAGCCGATTCAATTTTTCAGGAAGTGAGCAGAACAAAAAGGTGAGTATGCTTTCCGGTGGGGAACGGAACCGTCTCCATTTGGCGATGACGTTAAAAGAAGAAGGTAATGTGCTGCTTTTGGACGAGCCTACCAACGATTTGGATGTGAATACACTCCGTGCTTTGGAAGAAGGTCTGGAGAACTTTGCGGGTTGTGCTGTGATTATATCTCACGATAGATGGTTCTTGGATAGGATTTGTACCCACATCCTTGCGTTTGAAGGGGATTCGCAAGTATATTTCTTTGAAGGTTCTTTCTCTGATTACGAGGAGAACAAAAAGAAACGCTTGGGAACGGATATCATGCCCAAGCGTATCAAATACAAAAAATTGATTCGTTAAAGGAGGAATTATTCTTCTCCACCGAGATTTTTGATGCCTTCCTCCAACAGTTTTTTAGCTTTTTCCAAATAAGCTTTTTGGTGAGCTGCCAAGCTGTTTGGGTCTTGATTGTTACCCGCAGAGGCTGGACCAATGGAACTGGATAGTTCCACCAATTGCGCAATGGCTTGTTCTGCTGATTGGAGTTTGTCATTGGCATGCTTTTCAAAAACCTTTATCATTTCCAGTTCCATAGAGTTAACGGAAGCGGTTTTGGTTTTTTCTTCAACAGCATTTTCTTCGTAGTAACTAGAAGAATCTTCGGTCGCAGTTGTAGTTGTTGAATTGCCAAGGGTACATTGGTCAATAATTGTAATCAATTCGTTGATTTCACCAAGAGCCTTTTTTGTGAAGAACCTACCAGTTTCCCAGTCAACCGGTTCTATGGCCTTGTCCAAGGTTTCCATGGCGTCCAAGGTTTTGTTTTTGGCTTTGTCGCAACTACATTCGGCCATAAACGCTTCAGATTTTTCCAAAGCGGTGCGTGCCCTTTCGGCATAATACATTTGGTGCTCAAAATTCGTAGCGTTCATGGCTTTTTTGCCATGGCTGAGCGCATAGGTTACTTTAGCGTAAAAATTATCACATTGATTAGAGTAGGTAGCTTGTACGGCAAAAAAGATTGCCAAAACTACTAAAACATGGGATTTGGGAGCCATATTCAAGTTTTTTGGTTATTAAGTTTGTTGTTCTAACGATAAAATTAGGTAATTATTTCATGTGCTTAAAAATCATCGTTGGGATACCAGTCCAATTGTACCACTTCTATATCGGAATCTCCTTCGTTCACAATCGTTTTGAATTTTTCAACATCGCTTACCTCGGGTCTTCCCCTGAAGTGATATGGGTAAACTTGTTTGGGTTTGAATTCCAACACTGCATCGGCAGCGCTTTCCACGGTCATGGTGTAGGGTAGGTTCATACAAATGAATGCTTTGTCAATATTTTCCAAGGAACGCATTTCAGGAATATCTTCGGTATCGCCTGAAAAATAAATACGTTCATCACCAAAGGTGAAAACATAACCATTTCCTCTGCCTTTTACATGGAAGTCTTTGGCCTCTTCACGCAAATTGTACATAGGAATGGCTTTTACGGAGAAACCAGCGATTTCTTTGGTCTCTTCATTCTCCATAGTAATTGTTTTGGAAGATAGGTTTTCCTCCATTTGTTGTTTTACCGCGTCGGGGGCAACGATCTGGACACTTTCAAGGTCTAATTCATTTAAGGTTTCAGGATTAAAGTGATCGCCATGTATATCGGTAATAAAAATTATGTCTGGCGATTTTTGCCCCTCAAAAGCTGCTTTGCCGCCAACGGGATCTATATAAATGGTATTTCCGCTCCACTCTATTACGGCTGTAGCATGCACAATAGGTGTTATTTGTGCAGGTGCTGCAACTTCAACCTCAGTAGTAGTTTCTTCTACCTCGGCAGTTTTTTCATTCTTTTCTTCCTTCTGTTTACAGGAAATCAGGAATATCAGCAAAGCACTTGCAGTTAAAAGTATATTTTTTATCATGGTCTATCTTTTTTTTAATCCTCCTAAAAATAAGGGATAAAGGGCAGAATAATAATTTTTTGTGAACATTATTTTAAATCAAATAATCCAAATACAAATCTGATGCGTATATAAACCAAATGCGATTGATTAATAACCTTAAACGAGAATCAATTAAAACAAAAAGTTATGACTGAAACAAAAAATAACAATAACGGATTGAAGGTAGTTGCTGGTCTGTTGGGTGTAGTTCTTTTGGGAACCATTATATACACTGTTAGTCTTTATCAAGATAAAAAAGCAACCACAGAAGCCCTTACTCAAGAGAAAGAATTGGTTGTAGAGGATTTGAACAATTTGAAGTCCGAATACGACAAGGCTATTTTGGAAAGCAACGCTACCAACGAAGAATTGGTTGCTGCTAGAGATAACATTGCAAAGTATATCGATTCTGTAAGCAGCATGAAAGCTGATATTGCTACGCTTTCCCGTTACAGAAGACAAGTAAGTGTTCTTAAAGCTGAAAGAGAGGAACTATTGAAACAAGTTGATTCCTTGACGCAATCCAACAGCTTGTTGGCCATGCAAAGAGACAGTACTTTTGCCGAATTGGAGCAACAAACCGTATTCAACGATTCTTTGATCATCCAGAACACTCAATTGGCCGATGCTGTTGAAAAAGGTTCTGCACTTAACCTAAGCACTATTAGTGTTGACGCCATTAAAGAAAGAAACAGTGGTAAATTGGTTTCTACAAGAAGAGCTAGAGCCACTGATAAATTTAAAGTTTGTTTTACCATTGCCGATAACTTAATCGCCGAAGCTGGAGACAGAGAATTCTATATCGAAGTTCTTGGACCACAAGGTAACGTTCTAGGTGAAGGTCTTACAAAAACTACAGAAGAAGGTAGCTCCCTTACGTACAGTAAAGGAACAAACTTTTACTACGAAAACGATGCTTTGGACGTATGTGACTATATAAACAAGCCTAGTGGAGATTTCCAAGATGGAAATTACATGGTAAATGTTTATGACAACAAGTTGAAATTGTTGGGCACTTCCAGCTTCGAATTGAAATAGTAAACACACACTATCACCATAATAAAAATGCCCGTCCAATTTTGGACGGGCATTTTTTATGTTTTTAAGTGAAATAAACTATTTAAGGCTACCTACCATATCTTCTGGTTTAACCCACTCATCATATTCTTCGGGGGTTACATAACCAAGGTTAATGGCTTCCTCTCTAAGGGTTGTTCCATTTTTGTGCGCTGTATTGGCAATCTCGGCAGCTTTATAATAACCGATTTTCGTATTCAACGCAGTAACCAGCATCAAAGAATTGTTCAATAAGGTTTTAATGGTCTCGTGGTTTGGCTCAATGCCAGCAGCACAGTTTACATCGAAGCTAACACAGGCATCGCCTATCAATTGAGCGGATTGCAAAATATTGGAAGCCATAACGGGTTTAAAGACGTTAAGCTCGTAATGCCCTTGTGTTCCACCTACACTAATGGCAACATCGTTGCCCATAACCTGTGCGCAAACCATGGTCAAGGCCTCACATTGAGTAGGGTTCACTTTACCTGGCATAATGGAACTTCCAGGTTCGTTGGCAGGAATAATAATTTCCCCAATTCCAGAACGAGGTCCAGAAGCCATCATACGGATATCATTGGCAATTTTGTTCAGGGAAACGGCCAACTGTTTCAATGCACCATGACTTTCCACAATGGCATCGTGGGCCGCCAAAGCCTCAAACTTATTCTCAGCGGTCACGAAAGGTTTTCCAGTAAATTCTGCAATGTACTTGGCGACAAGTACATCATATCCTTTAGGGGTATTCAAACCGGTACCCACAGCCGTTCCACCCAAAGCAAGTTCGCTCAAGTGAGGCAATGTGTTTTTCAGCGCTTTCAACCCATGGTTCAATTGGGAAACGTAGCCTGAGAATTCTTGACCCAAGGTTAGGGGAGTGGCGTCCATCAAGTGGGTTCTACCAATCTTTACCACATCCTTGAACTCTTCGGATTTCTTCTGCAATGTGTCCCGCAGTTGTTCTACACCAGGAATGGTTACTTCCACTATTTTTTTGTAAGCTGCAATGTGCATTCCTGTCGGGAAGGTATCATTGGAAGATTGACTCTTATTCACGTCATCATTGGGCTGAATGGTTTTTTCACCCTCTCCAATTTTTTTGCCAGCGATTTCGTGGGCACGATTGGCGATTACCTCGTTCACGTTCATGTTGCTCTGCGTACCGGAGCCAGTTTGCCAAATGACCAAAGGAAACTGGTCATCGTGCTTGCCATCCAGTATTTCATCACAAACCTGTGCAATAAGGTCTCTTTTTTCTTGACTGAGCACTCCCAATTCGTGATTGGTATAGGCCGCGGCCTTTTTTAAATAAGCAAATCCGTACACTACATCCAAGGGCATGGATGCGGGAGCACCAATTTTAAAGTTGTTTCGGGAACGTTCGGTTTGGGCGCCCCAATATTTATCGGCGGGTACTTTTACCTCGCCCATGGTATCTTTTTCAATCCTGAAACTCATAGTTTAAAATTTTGTTGTACAAAGGTAGGATATAGGGCATTTATTTGGTAGTTCATCGAGATAAATACACTTTTTTTTGCCCATCTATTTGTTTTTTTTGATAAGAAGAAAGTATCTTTGTTAAAACAAAAGGAGTAAAGATGTTCGAATTTGACCAATATTTAGGTTTTTTAGCTTTTCTAACAATTTTGACAATCGGTTTTTGGTTGATGATATTCTTGTTGACCTTTGTGGTTCCTTATTGGTTGATTGGTAACCTTAGGGAAATGTTTAAAGAAAGAAAAGAGGCAAAACGCGCCCAACTAAAAGAATAAAAAGATAAACAAAAAAGAAGCCAATTGGCTTCTTTTTTGTTTAAGATTAGTTTTCATTTGGCTTGAGAACTAATTTTTTTGTCTTGTTTAAAATCAAATTACATAAAGCAAAAAAAGCAGCCGTTCGGCTGCTTTTATATTTAAGTTTCGGGGAAACTCGCTTTTTTGTTAGTCTTAGTATTGTCCTTCGCCCTCATCGTCACCAGGACCTTGTTGTCCGCCCCTTTGGCGTTGCTCCTTAGGTTGGTTAAACCTATAAATAAAGGATAAGTTTACCTGTCTTTGTCTCCACTGGAACTCACTGTCCGATGTAAATGTAGGTGTTTGTGTAAAAGACCGTCGCTTTCTGGAGTTGAACAAGTCACTGGCATTTAAGGATAATGTAGCCTTATCATCGAAAAGATCTTTGCTTATCGCTAAGTTTAGCGAGAACATTGGATCGGATTCTGTTTGGGCATTTTGCCTTGGGCCCATATAAAAGGAGTTGGCCTGAAGCTCTAATTTTCCAGGCAATGTAAACTTGGAGCTCAAACGGGCAAAATAGCTGGAATTGGTTGTTCCATAATCGACCCCGTTAAATGTTCCATCCGAAGAAAAAGTGAAAAAGTTGAAACTACCGTTCATTCTCCACCATTTAGTAGGGTTGTACATTACACCTGCTTCGGCACCGATACGCTCGTTGGTGGATAGGTTTATGGGAACCCTTCTAATGATCTGGATACCATCCGAAGTAAATTGACCCGTGTTTTCGGTAATAAACTCAAAAGATTGTGTTTCCCGTTGATAGTATACAGAAGAGGTAAAGGTTATCTTTTTCCACCTCTTCATATAACCCAAATCAAAAGCATTGGCAAAGGCCGGATCCAAGTCTGGATTTCCTTGAAAAACGTTTGTCCTACTAGATCTGGATGGAAATGGGTTGATAAACCAGCCCCTTGGCCTGTTTATCCTCCTGTTGTATCCAAGCGAAATGTTTTGGGTTTCAGAAATTTCGTAAACAAAGTTGACTGTAGGGAAAAGTCCTAAATAGTTCTTATCAAAATTAAGGTCAACATCTTCCCCCACAAGTTCTTCCAAAGCCTGGCTGTCTATACTGGCATCTACCTCACCCCTCAATTCCGTATTTTCCAAACGCAAACCAAGTAACACAGAAAATTTACCGTACTTGTTCCCATATTGGGTGTAAAGTGCATTCACATTTTCGTGATAGGTAAATAAGTTGGTAAGATCTTGATTGGTAATGAAATTGCCTGTTCCTTGATCTAGGGTATCCAACTGGTAATCGTTTACCTCTTTTTCAAAAGTACCTCGGTAACCCGCCTCAAACTGAGCATCTCCCATGGGCAAAACGTAATCAATCTGAGCCAGAATATCGTCCTGTTTTTGTTTTTCGTAAATGTTTTCGAGTGCTATCAAACTATCACTTGGCACCGTACGGTCTTCCCGAATACCGGTCAAAACATCCTCATTATCATAAGAATACTGAAAATCAGCAGTCAACTTTTGTCCATCATCATCAATATTGTTGGTGTAATTAAAAGAGAACTGTCGGCTGTTGTCCTTCTCTGCTTGATCTTCCGTTCTAAAGGTTCTACTGTTGATGCTTCCATCAGAAAACCGTTGATTGTCATTTTCGGTCAGATCATTTTCATCTGACCATCTGTAGAAAAAGCTACCGGTAATCGAGGATTTTTCGGTTAGAAAATACTCCATACCAATATTTATATTGAAGCCATCATCATTTCTACTGATATCTCTGTCTTCGTAAATTCTATCAAATTCACTTTGTTCGGATAGATAGGTATTATCATTGTAACCGCCCCCTGGAGATTCTCGGTGAAAATACCCCAAGGTGTTAAAAATGTTGAACTTTTCAGTTCGGATATTAAAGTTGGTAGTGGCTCTGGCATTAAAAGGGATTCCCCCTGTTAGGTTAATAGAACCATTGATGCCCAAGGTCTTCTCCTTTTTAAGCACAATGTTCAAAATACCTGCGGTACCCTCAGCATCATAACGGGCAGAAGGACTGGTAATTACCTCCACCTTTTCTATGGCATCGGCAGGTAGTTGTTGCAGTACATCGGTAGAGCCAAAACCGGCCAATGCGGATGGTTTCCCGTTGATTAGGATACGAACATTATCGTTCCCTCTTAAGCTAATGCCTCCCTCTACATCTACGGAAACAGAAGGGATATTGCCCAAAGCATCACTAACGTTGCCACCACTTGTGGTGATGTCCTTTCCAATGTTATACACTTTTTTGTCCAAACGGACCTCAACAGTGGTTTTTTCACCTACCACCTCAACTTCTGCAAGCTGGGCAACATCTGGGGACAAAGTAATTGAACCTAAATTGGTATCCGAATTGTACGTTTGTCCTTTTTGGGAGTATGTTTTATATGAAATAAATTCTACTCTAATATTATAAGTTCCAGGTGTGGTTTCAACCTCAAAATTACCAGAGAGGTCAGTGATTCCGCCAGTAACTTTGTCCGGGTTATCCGTATTTTGCAACACAAATGTCGCATATTCCAATGGTTGTCCAGATTCCGAATCAACCACTTTACCTGTAATAGTTATGTTTTTTTGGTCTTGTTGCGCCTTCCCTTTAAAAGTAGCCAGGGTCAATAGCAGCAACGGGATAATAATCCTTTGCATAGTTTGATTTTTACGCTGCAAAAATTGAAGGAAAAAAGGAGGCTACGAAATATAAATCCCCCAACAACGCAATTGAACCTGCGAATGACCTTAAAGAATTGTTAATCCCTGTTCTTCTTTTTTTTCTTCTTCTTCTTCTTCTTTTTCTTTTTGGCTTTGAAGTGGTTCTCTTGTAGCTCCATAAAGGCCTCGTATTTGTCTTCAGGCAGACCTGCCTTTAATTCGGCGTCTTGGCGTCTCTTTATTTTCTCGATTTCCTCTTTCATTTTAAGAGGTTCCAGTTCCAAGATTTGAAGCTCTATACGTTGTTGCACAGATTGTACCAATGAAGTGCGTACTACAGCTTGTTCAAAAGGGTCCAAGCCTATTGCCTCGGTAATGGAGGGCATTTGTTCGTCCACTAATTCCTCTGCAGTTGGTGGGGTTTCTTCTTTTTGGTTGTCCACAGGACCCGCTTGTGGCACATAACTACGTCCTCTGCCATACATACCGCGAGAACCGTATGGCGAACCATAACCGTATTGTGCATACATATCGTTAATGGCCAACATACCTATGAATAGGGTAATCAAGAAGAGGGTTTGTGTACTTTTCATGGGCTAAATATAATATTTAGGATTAATTTATATGCGTATTCGTTGTTAAATGTAACTGTATATCAGAATTATAGCAACTTGGCAATATTCTCTGGGGGTCTGCCCACAACTGCTTTTTTTCCATTCACAACAATGGGGCGCTCTATCAATTTTGGGTTTTCGGCCATCGCGGTGATCACCTCATCATCGGTCAGGGTTTTGCCTTTGAATTTTTCTTTCCAAATGGCTTCGGTTTTACGTACCAAATCTATTGGGGAAATTCCTAAATAATCAACTAAGGTTTTAAGCTCTTCTTTACTGGGAACATCGTCCAAATATTTTACAACTTCAAAATCTTTTCCAGATTTTTCCAATATGGCCAATCCTTCTCTGGATTTTCGGCATCGTGGGTTATGGTATATTTTAATCATGATTATTGTGTTATTCCTGTTCTTCTTTTTGTCCCATCATCATCAAATAGGCTTTTAAAAATGCGTCCAAATCACCGTCCATTACAGCATCCACATTTCCGGTTTCCTGTCCAGTACGTACATCTTTTACCAATTTATAGGGGTGCATCACGTAGTTTCTGATTTGTGAGCCCCACTCAATCTTCATTTTGGAGGATTCTATTTCGGCACGGGCCTCTTGTTTTTTCCGAAGCTCGATTTCGTACAGCTGTGATTTCAACATTTTCATGGCTGTGGCCCTGTTGTCGTGCTGAGAGCGTGAATCGGAACAGGATATTTGGATTCCCGTTGGCTTGTGCACCAATTGGACCTTGGTCTCCACTTTGTTTACATTCTGACCGCCAGCACCACTGGAACGTGCTGTGGTAATCTCAATGTCGGATGGATTCACTTCAATCTCGATACTGTCATCCACCAACGGATACACATATACGGAAGCAAAGGAAGTGTGCCGCTTGGCATTACTATCAAAAGGGGAGATGCGCACCAAACGATGGACTCCATTTTCTCCTTTGAGCCAGCCAAAGGCATATTCGCCTTCAATTTCCAAGGTAACGGTTTTAATTCCAGCTACATCGCCCGCTTGGTAATTGAGTTCCTTTATTTTGTAGCCGTTCTTTTCGGCCCACATCATATACATTCGCATTAGCATGGAGGCCCAGTCACAACTTTCGGTACCACCGGCACCTGCGGTTATTTGAAGTACTGCCGTGAGCTCATCACCTTCGTCCGATAGCATGTTGCGGAACTCCAGTTTTTCAATGGCCAATTGGGCTTTTTCAAACTGTTTGCTCACTTCCTCTTCAGAAACTTCACCAGCTTGTTGAAATTCCATAAGCACCTCAAGGTCGCCGATCAAGGTTTTGGCTTCCTCAAAATCTGCCACCCAATTTTTTTTGGATTTAATGGACTGCATTTGTTTTTGGGCTTCTTGTGGATTGTCCCAAAAACCGGGAGCAAGAGTTTTTTCTTCCTCGTTCTCTATCTCAATAAGTTTGGCATCAATGTCAAAGATACCTCCTTAACGCACCAAGGCGCTCAATAAGATCTTTCTGCTGATCTGTGGTTATCATGTATCGTATTTTGGGGTAAAAATAAGTTTCTTTCTGCACATGACCTTGGAAAAAGATAAGTTCAAGCATCAAACTCAAGTTCAAGTTCAAATATCAAGTTCAAGTTCAATCTCCAACTTTCAAGTACAAGTTTCCGATTGTATGTTTTAAATTCCAATAACCCAATAACCCAATAACCCAATAACCCAATAACCCAATAATCCAATAATCCAATAACCCAATCCAAAGAATCTATAATATATAAGTCTATCATCTTATATCGAAATGTAAAATGAATTCCATATTTTTAGGAACAATATTTCAACCAGATTATGAAGAACACAACTACGCTCATCACCTTATTTTATTTTGTTTGTGCCTCATTGGCAGCACAAACCTTTGAAAAAGCTAAAGACTTCCAGAAATTCAATGGCTACTTCAATTTTTTCTACGACGATTCAACCGACAAAATCTATCTTCAGGTAGATGAGCTCGAAAAAGAATTTCTATATGTTTATGCACTGAGCAGCGGCATCGGTAGCAACGATATTGGACTTGATCGTGGCCAGTTAGGCAACGAACAGGTAGTATTCTTTCGCAAAGCGGGAAAAAAACTGCTTCTGGTTCAGCCTAATCTGGAGTTTAGGGCCATCACCGACAACGAGTTGGAAAGAAAATCCGTGGAGCAGGCCTTTGCAAAATCAATCTTGGAAGGATTTGAAATTGTTGAGGAGTCCAAAGGGAGCTACCTTATAGATTTCACCGACTTTTTAATGCGAGACGCCCATGGAGTTTCCAACCGATTAAAGAGAGCTAAGCAAGGTTCGTACAGTTTGGACAAGTCCAAAAGTGCTTTGGCCTTTGATCGCACAAAAGCATTCCCTAAAAATGTGGAGTTTGATGTAACCTTGACCTTTAAGGGAGACCCACAGGGAGATTGGATTCGTTCGGTAACGCCTACAGCCAGTTTGGTTACCGTGGCACAACACCATTCATTGATTGAATTGCCCGATGATGATTTTGAGAAAAGGCTTTTTGATCCTCGAAGCGGGGGATACCCATTCTCTTATTACGATTATGCCACACCGGTACAAGAATCTTTGGTAAAAAGATTTATAAGAAGACACCGTTTAAAAAAGAAGGATCCCAACGCCGAAGTGAGCGAAGCTGTTGAGCCGATTATATATTATTTGGATAACGGAACCCCGGAACCTATCCGTTCAGCCCTATTGGATGGTGGGAAATGGTGGAACCAAGCGTTCGAGGCAGCAGGGTACAAAAATGCCTTTCAAATGAAAATGCTACCGGATGATGCAGACCCTTTGGACGTGCGTTACAATGTGGTACAATGGGTGCACCGTTCCACACGAGGGTGGAGCTATGGGGCCAGTGTTGTAGATCCACGAACCGGAGAAATCTTAAAAGGGCACGTTAGTTTGGGGAGTTTACGCATCCGTCAAGATTTTATGATAGCCCAAGCCTTGATGAACCAACCATTTGAAGAAAGAGACGACAACTATCAACCTATGTTGGAGTTGGCCTTGGCAAGAATCCGTCAGCTTTCCGCACACGAAATAGGGCATACGCTCGGTTTTGCCCATAATTTTGCAGCAAGCACCAACAATAAAGCATCTGTAATGGATTATCCGCACCCACAATTTGAGTTGGATGGAGGTGAAATCAGTTTTAAAAATGCCTACGATACTGGTATTGGGGAATGGGACAAAGTAACCGTAGCCTATGCCTACTCCGATTTTCCAAGCGGAACCAACGAGCAAGAAGCGTTGGATGCTATTCTGAAGAAAGCCCAAGATGATGGGTTGCGCTATATTTCCGATCAAGATGCCCGCCCTAAAGGCGGTGCACATGTGTTGGCCCATTTGTGGGACAATGGAAAAAGCGCCAGCCAGGAATTGGAGAGCATGTTGGAGATACGGAAAAAAGCGATAGAAAACTTTTCAATAGACAATATTAAAACAGGCGAAGCCTATTCTGTTTTGGAAGATGTGTTTGTTCCCCTGTATTTCTTCCACAGATACCAGACCGAGGCCGTTTCCAAGGTTATTGGTGGTTTGGATTATAATTATGCAGTTAAAAATGGTGGTCAAACGCCTGTAAAACCGGTCAATCAAGCTGTTCAAGAAGCAGCAATGGAATCCATTCTAAAAACATTGGACGCCGAGGTGATTGCGGTTCCTAAGGACAAATTAGACCTTTTTCCACCAAGAGCCATCGGTTTTAGCCGTTCCAGGGAATCCTTTAAAGGGAGGACAGGCGTAAGTTTTGATGCCCTTTCCGTTGCCGAAACCGCTGCGGATATGACCTTGGAACTATTGCTTCACCCTGAGCGAGCTTCCCGTTTGATTCAGCAAAAAAGCCTGGATAAAGGTCAAATGGGTTTAAAAGAAGTTTTGGATGAAACCATAAAAGGTACATTCGACCTTTCTCATCGCGATGATTACGAAGCAGAAGTGCAAAACACCATCAATTTTAGAGTGCTTTACCACATTATGAATTTAGCAGCTCACAATGAAGTGCATCCACAAGTAAACGCCATTGCCAACGAAGCATTGAATGATTTAAAAACACAATTATTGGGCAATGGAAAAAATGCCATATCGGCAGAAATGGTCAAGAGAATCGATGCATTCTTGAAAAAGCCATCAGAATTCAAACTTATTCCAGTTGAAAAAATTCCAGATGGGTCGCCCATTGGTATGGACTGCATGGACTAAATTATTTTATGGAGATAAATTTAATAAGTGACACCGTCACAAGACCTTCAACGGGAATGTTGGAGGCCATGATGCATGCGAAAGTAGGGGACGATGTTTTTAAGAACGACCCTACGGTAAATGAATTGGAAGCTAAAGTTGCCGAGTACTTTGGTATGGAAGCTGCACTATTTTTCCCAAGTGGCACTATGACCAATCAAACGGCGATAAAAATTCACACCAATCCCGGTGACCAGTTAATTTGTGATAAATATGCGCACGTCTACAATTACGAAGGGGGAGGCGTCAGCTTCAACAGTGGTGTTTCCTGTAAACTGGTGGATGGCAACAGGGGGATGATGACCGCAGAACAGGTCGAAGCTTCCATAAACCCGCCCGATTTTTACCACAGTCCATTAACCGCTTTGGTCTGCATAGAAAATACCACGAACAAAGGGGGTGGAGCCTGTTGGGATTTTGAGGAATTAAAAAAGATTCGAAAAGTCTGCGATGAGCACAATCTAAAATATCATTTGGATGGCGCCCGACTTTGGAATGCCTTGGTTAAAAAGGGCGAAGACCCAAAAAACTACGGGCAGTTGTTCGATACGATTAGTGTATGCTTAAGTAAAGGCATGGGATGCCCCGTAGGTTCCGTTTTGGTAGGAAGCAAAGATGATATAGACAAAGCCTTGCGCATCCGTAAAATTTTTGGTGGCGGCATGCGTCAATCGGGTTATTTGGCCGCCGCAGGGATTTATGCTTTGGATAATAACGTAGAACGATTGGCGGAAGACCACAGAAAAGCTGAGGAAATAGGGGAGGTGCTTCAATCTTTGGAGTTCATCAAAAAAGTGGAACCCATTGAGACCAATATCATCATTTTTGAAATTGATGAGGCAAAGATGTCATCTGAGGCATTTTTGGAACAATTGACCAAAAATCAAGTATCCATCATTGGGATGGGGCAAGGTAAATTACGCATCGTCACCCATTTGGATTATACCGATGCTATGCACGAGCACTTTTTAAGGGTTTTGAAAAATATTGGGTGACGGTTTGAGTTCTCGATACGCTTCGCACTCGAACTGACATAGTCATTACTTCATAAAAGCATCCATCCCGGGAATATTCGGCATACCTTCTTTGGCCACAGCGGCCAATTCAGCTTCGTTTACCTTGGTGGCTTTTTCAATGGCTTTGTTCAAGGTAAGTACCAAATAGTCTTCCAATTGCTCTTTGTCCTCCAAAAGCGAATCATCAACAGCAATGGATTTTATTTCCCTATTGGCCGTAAGGGTAACTTTTAGGAGTCCATCGGAGGACTCTTCATCAATCATCACGGTGTTCAAACGCTCCTTTGTCGCTTCTACCTTCTTTTGGGTTTCTTTGATTTTACCCATCATTCCCATTAAATCTCCGAACATAACTTTAAATTTTATATGTATTTACTAACATCTTTACGGTTATCTGTAATGTCGAGCGTAGTCGAAACACTTTAACTCACCCTTCGACTCCGCTCGGGGTGACAAAACTCGGACAAATAAGTGATAATTATCAAACGTAAGTTCAAAAGTAGTAAATTGGCTAAAATACTATCCCATGAAACTAATCAATTCAAGAGTTTCTATTCTGGTTTTATGCCTTATTTTTGCGACCGCTTGCAAAAACAACAAAGACGAATCCATGAGTATAGCTCCCCCGGTAGCACCCAAACATCCTACCCAACTAGAAAAACACGGCGATGTTAGAATCGACGATTATTATTGGATGAACAATAGGGAGGACCAACAGGTTCTTGATTATTTGAACGCCGAGAACGAGTACTATCAAAAAATGACCGCCCACACCAAGGAGTTTCAAGAGAAACTTTTTAAGGAGATGAAGGGTAGGATCAAGGAAGATGATTCGTCTGTTCCCTACAAATTGGATGGGTATTGGTACATTACCCGCTATGAAGAGGGCAAGGAGTATCCCATATATTCCAGGAAAAAGGAAAGCTTGGATGCCGAAGAAGAATTGTTGTTCGATTGCAACGAAATGGCCAAAGGCCACGAATACTTCAACTTGCGTGGTGTTTCCATAAGTCCGGACAATACCATGGCCTCCTTTGGAACGGATACCATTTCCAGAAGGCAGTACAATATTCAGGTGAAAAACTTAAAATCGGGTGAAATTTATCCCGATATTATTGAGAATACAACGGGAAGCGCTGTTTGGGCCAACGATAACAAAACGCTGTTCTACACCAAAAAAGACCCGGTAACCCTACGTTCAGATAAAATTTTTAAACACGTACTGGGAACATCTTCAGAAGATGATGAATTGGTTTTTCATGAAAAGGATTCTACTTACAACACCTTTGTTTACAAGACCAAATCCAGAAAATATATCGTGATTGGCTCTAGCAGCACGTTGACATCAGAATATAGAATTTTGAATGCGGATGATGCCGAGGGCGAATTCAAGGTGTTTTCCCCACGAGAAAAAGGGGTGGAGTATGGCATATCACATTTTGAAGGTGATTTTTATGTGTTGACCAACAAGGACAAGGCCACCAACTTTAAGTTGATGAAAACCGATGAGAACCATACATCATCGGAACATTGGGAGGAGTTTATCCCGCATCGGGAAGATGTTTTGTTGGAAGATGTCGAAATTTTCAGGGATTATTACGTGCTTACAGAGCGCAACAATGGCCTCACTCAAATGAAGATTGCCAAATGGGACGGTTCCGATAGTTACTATTTACCTTTTGATAGTGAAACTTACGTTGCTGGACCTTCTGTCAATTTGGATTTTGACACCAAAATACTTCGTTACTATTACAACGAAATGGGAGAGCCTTATGCCATAATTGATTTTGATATGGAAACCAAAACCAAAACCGTTATGAAGCAACAAGAGGTTTTGGGAGGTGAATTTAATAAAGATAACTACAAAACAGAGCGCTTGTGGGCAACGGCCAGGGATGGTAAAAAAGTACCAATTTCCTTAATTTACCGTAAAAACACCCCTTTGGATGGCACAAGTCCGTTGTTGCAATACGGTTATGGCTCTTACGGTGCCACCATAGACCCCTATTTTTCATCCATACGGTTGAGTTTATTGGACCGTGGGTTTATCTACGCCATTGCCCATATTCGTGGTGGGGAATATTTGGGGAGGCCTTGGTACGAGGATGGAAAGCTGTTCAATAAGAAGAATACGTTTACCGATTTTGTCGATGTTTCTCAATATTTGATTGACCAAAAATATACGACCCCGGAACATTTATATGCCATGGGCGGCTCTGCCGGTGGGCTTTTGATGGGAGCCGTAATCAATATGGCACCAGAACTATATAATGGAGTAATCGCGGGAGTTCCTTTTGTAGATGTGGTCACTACCATGTTGGACGATACCATTCCGTTGACCACGGGAGAGTATGACGAATGGGGAAATCCAAACGAAAAGGAATATTACGATTACATTAAATCTTATTCCCCTTATGACAATGTAGAGGCCAAGGCATACCCAAATATGTACGTATCCACCGGATTGCACGATTCCCAAGTGCAGTATTGGGAACCGGCCAAGTGGGTGGCCAAATTGAGGGAATATAAAACCGACGGCAACCTATTGTTTTTGGATACAAATATGGATGCTGGTCACGGTGGAGCCTCGGGCCGATTTGAAGCTTTAAAGGAAACGGCGAAGGAATATGCCTTTATTTTAGACCTTGAGGGAAAAGCCCTTTAAAAAAAAATGTTACATTTGCATGGAATAATTTTATTTTAAGGTAAGATTGTTCCCTACCTAATACCAGTTATGAAGAAACAGATAAATGCGCACAGCAATATCCTAGACCTAATTGGAAGTACCCCCTTAGTTAAGCTAAACAGAATTACTGCCCCACTTACCGGAAATTTTTATGCTAAGCTGGAATGCTTTAACCCCGGACATTCTTCAAAAGATAGAATTGCGATTCATATTATTGAAGAAGCCGAGCGAAAAGGGCTTCTTAAACCGGGTAGCACCATTATCGAGACCACATCTGGCAACACAGGCTTTAGCTTGGCCATGGTGAGTATTGTTAAAGGCTATAAGTGCATATTGGCCGTAAGTTCAAAATCATCCCCGGACAAGATAGATATGTTGCGTTCCATGGGAGCCAACGTATATGTTTGCCCAGCCCATGTTAGCGCGGATGACCCACGTTCCTATTACGAAGTGGCCAAACGCTTGCACAGCGAAACTGAGAATTCAATTTACATCAACCAGTATTTTAACGAGTTAAATATAGATGCCCACTATTCCAGTACAGGGCCCGAGATTTGGGAGCAGACCAATGGTCAAATTACCCATTTGGTGGCTTGTAGCGGGACAGGGGGGACTATATCCGGAATTGCCCGTTATTTAAAGGAACAGAACCCAAATATTAAAATATTGGGGGTAGATGCTTATGGGTCTATTTTAAAAAAATATCACGAAACCGGAGAGTTTGATCACAATGAGGTGTATCCATACCGAATTGAAGGATTGGGCAAGAACTTGATTCCGGCAGCTACGGACTTTAATAGCATTGACAGGTATATTAAGGTAACTGATGGGGAAAGTGCCCACATGGCCCGTAAATTGGCCCATACCGAAGGCATTTTTGCAGGTTACACCAGTGGCGCCGCAACTCAGGCATTATACCAATTGAACACCGAAGGGGAGTTTACCGAGGACAGCAATGTTGTTGTGGTGTTCCCGGACCATGGTTCTAGGTATATGAGCAAGGTGTACAGTAACGAATGGATGGAAAACCAAGGTTTTTTCGACATCCAAAATGCCGAAATACCAGAAGAAATAAAGTATATTAAATAAACCAATACCCGATAATACTTATAGAACGGCAATGAAAAACATTGCCGTTTTTTATATCTGAACATTTCGTTATGCGAGGTTCATAAAAATATATACTTTTGCATTTGAATTAAATTTAAGGTAGATGAGAGATTTATTCGATAGAATCATTGAGAACAAAGGACCTTTGGGAAAATGGGCCTCACAGGCTGAGGGCTATTTTGTTTTTCCAAAATTGGAAGGACCTATTTCCAACAGAATGAAATTCCAAGGGAAAGATGTGATAACGTGGAGCATCAATGACTATCTGGGTCTCGCAAACCTACCTGAAATAAAGAAAGTGGACGGAGAGGCAGCATTGGAACACGGAGCTGCTTACCCAATGGGAGCCCGAATGATGAGCGGCCACACCGATTATCATGAACAGTTGCAAAACGAACTGGCAGAGTTTGTACACAAAGAAGCTTCATATTTATTGAATTTTGGATACCAAGGCTTTATGTCTGTAATCGACGCTTTGGTGTCTAAGGACGATATTATTGTATACGATGTGGATTGCCACGCTTGCATTATAGATGGTGTTCGTTTGCATATGGGCAAGCGTTTTACCTTTAAGCACAACGATCCTGAAAGCTTGGAAAAAAACTTGGAGCGTGCCACCAAATTGGCCAATGAAACCGGTGGAGGAATCTTGGTGATTTCTGAAGGAGTTTTTGGTATGCGAGGAGAACAAGGGATACTAAAAGAAATTGTAGATCTAAAGAAAAAATTCCAATTCAGGCTTTTGGTAGATGATGCCCACGGTTTTGGAACATTGGGAAAAACAGGTGCCGGAGCAGGAGAGGAGCAAGGCGTACAAGATGAAATTGACGTGTATTTAGCCACTTTTGCCAAGTCTATGGCAGGTATTGGCGCATTTGTAGCAGCTGATAAGGAAATCATCGAATACCTAAAATACAATCTTCGTTCCCAAATGTTCGCTAAATCATTGCCCATGGTTTATGTTAAAGGAGCGCTTAAGCGACTTGATATGTTGCGAACCATGCCAGAACTTAAAGCAAAGCTTTGGGAGAACGTAAATGCACTCCAAAATGGACTAAAGGAAAGAGGGTTCGACATTGGGACCACCACTAGCTGTGTAACCCCCGTTTATTTGAACGGAAGTATTCCAGAAGCAATGGCCTTGGTGAAAGATTTACGCGAAAACCATGGAATTTTCTGTTCCATTGTGGTATATCCCGTAATTCCAAAAGGATTGATTTTACTGCGTTTGATTCCTACGGCGACACACACCATGAAAGATATCGAAGAGACACTTGATGCTTTTTCCGCTATTAGGGAGCGTTTGGAAAATGGCACTTACAAAAGACTTTCGGCTGCCGTAGCTGCGGCTATGGGCGAATAAATTTTATGATGCGCTTGCCTTGTGAGGGGATTTTTGGCTATGGTTAAACTCAAGTTGTTCTACTTGGGTTAATGTAGATATTATTTCAATCGCTATTACTTTTTTCTTTCATCCATACCGGGCTTGTTTCCGATTTATGGTCTTTGCCAATTATATCTTTGTACAATTCTGGTTTTCTGGCATTCTTGTACCTCCAACCTCCTGAGAGTTGAATTTTATCTTTTGTTATTTTTGAAATTGTAATATCATTTTCAAAGGATTTTATTTCGGACAAAACTTCACCATAAGGGTCAATAATCATCGAATTGCCATTTTTTAAGTGCTCGCCATCGTAACCGATCGGGTTTGTAAATGCATAATAGACCCCATTGTCATAAGCTCTTGCAGGCAACCAACGCATTAACCAACGCCTGCCCTTTGGGCCATCGAATTCCATTCGTAACGAAACTGGGTCATCTTCGCGGTTTTGCCAATATTTATCGGCTACATAACCTCGATGTGGCATTGCAGATGGGGTACAGCCCGTAACATGTGGGGCAAAAATCAATTCTGCTCCCAAAAGGCTCGTTGCCCTAACATTTTCAATCACGTTATTGTCATAGCAGATTAAAATTCCACATTTCCAACCAAGTAGGTCGAATACGCAATATTCATCGCCAGCAGACATATACTTGCTAATAAACGGATGTATTTTTCGATATTTTGCAATTAGTCCTTCTCCAGTAACACAGATAAATGTATTGTATATTTTTCCGTCAGATATTTCTACGAGACCGGCCAAAATAGGAATGTCCAATTCTTTGGATATGGCAATCAATTCTTGTGTACTTTTTCCGTTAGGTACCTCTTCGGCCAAGCTCGTTATTTGTTCAAGACTTAAGTCTTTGGTAAAAGTATAGGCCGTAATCGACATTTCATGAAAACTGATTAAGTCGGCTCCTTTGGATTTTGCTTTTTTAGCAAGTTTTTTGATTACCGATAGATTATAGGCTTTATCACCGTCTTTTGGTTCAAATTGGGCTACTGATATGTTCATGTTTTATTGGGGTTGATTTTTTTGATTTTTGGTTGCATGGCTATCCCAACTAAGGTGAGTAGCGTTTTAAATTTGTATGTAACAGTTAAAGGTAGCTATTGGAGATTGATTCGCTATAGCCACTGTGCCTGTTGCACAAGTTAGCGAAAAAAGTCGTTGATGATCATTGCCGATCGGGAAAGGGATCGTACCTTAAAGGGATGCAAGGCAAGAAGGACTATCAGGAAAAGCTGTTCGCCCGGTTCCAACTCAGCGAACGAGTGC
>NZ_JBSXNW010000011.1:0-157161 GCF_056857835.1 Flagellimonas sp. B-3 | reverse complement strand
CGGTGATCGCTTCGGACACTGTAAATTCCTGTGCCTCGATCACCGGGGACTGATTATCTGGGTCGACCGCTGTCACTTTTATGGTCACCGTGGCATCTACTTTGGCCGTGCCATCGGTAACGCTCACGGTTATGCTGTGCTTGTCGCTGCTCGCTGCATCCAGTGCCTTGCCCGCGGCCAGGCTCAGTGTGCCCTCCTTGGTGAGCTCAAAAAGGTTGCCGTCGTTGGTCTTGATGTTAAAGGCAAGGGCATCACCGTCCTTATCGGTGGCGGTCACCGTACCTATGGTCTCGGTGTCCGCAATGGTCTCCGCTACCGTAAAGGTGTGCGCCTTGATCACCGGTGCGGTGTTCTTGGGCGGCTCGGGGCCGTCGTCCTTCCCGCAGCTCCAAATCATGATGGTGGCCATGAGTGCAACACCTAATTTCTTTGCAATGTGTTTCATAACATATTAAGTTTTTGATTATAAATTGGGACAAGATGCGATGTTCACGGGAGAATTTTGGGCACGATCTTACCGATGCCCCGTTTGGATTGATGGATGCATGGGTTGGGTTGATGGGGAAGTTTGCAGTATGCAGTGGGCAGTCAAAACAGTTCAGACTTGAGTGTCAAGTTTCAGGTTTCAGGTTCAAGTTCAAGTTCAAGCATCAAGTTCAAGAGCAAGTTCAGAGTTAGGAGTTATGAGTTATTGGGTTATTGAGTTACTGCAGACTGCGTACTGCATACTTCCGATTTCGGACGTTTCGACTTTAGTTTATCCTGAGCATAGCCGAAGGGCTCAACGTGACATTTCGGACTAAGTTATTAGGTCATTGAGTTACTGCCAACTGCCAACTGCTTACTGCCAACTGCAAACTGCCAACTGCATACTGCTTACTGCAAACCGACTTCTGACTACGAACTCATTTTGTGGATTTCTGCTTTGGAAGAAATGACATTTTATCTTTGTAATCCGTTATCTTTATCCTTCAGAAATTTTTTAATGAGCACAGAACTTACCTTTATCATAATTGGCATTATCACATTGGTCGTTGGGCTTTTTGTGGGCATGTACATCCAAAAACTAAAGATCAAATCCACCGAAAGCGTTTGGGGCGAGCGGGAACAACAACTGAACACCACCATCAAATCCTTGAACGATAAATTATTGCTAAGCGACGAGGAACAAAAACAACTTCAGCGCGAAAAAGAACAACAAAGCAACCAAATTGTGCGGTACCAAGCCGATTTGGAGAATCTTCAGCTCAAAAACAAAGAGCAAAAGGAAGAGGTTGAAAAGCTACAGGAAAAGTTCACGAAGGAATTTGAAAACTTGGCCAACAAAATTTTGGATGAAAAAAGCGAAAAATTCACCAAAAGCAACAAGGAGAACATCGAAAATATCCTGACGCCCCTCAACAAAAAAATTAAGGAGTTTGAAGAAAAGGTAGAGAAATCACAAAAGGAAAACATTAGTATTCACGCTGCTTTAAAAGAGCAATTGCTCAATTTACAGACCCAAAACCTGAAAATAACCCAAGAGGCCGAAAACCTGACCAAAGCCCTGAAAGGGGACAGTAAAATGCAGGGGAATTGGGGGGAACTGGTTTTGGAACGTGTTTTGGAAAAATCTGGTTTAGAGAAAGATAGAGAGTACAGTGTACAACAAAGCTTTAAGCGTGCAGATGGCACAAGAGTGTTGCCCGATGTTATTATTCACTTGCCCGACGGCAAAAAAATGGTGGTGGATTCCAAGGTGTCGTTAACGGATTATGAACGTTACACCAATGCCGAAGAAGAGGATAGACCCAAATTCCTAAAAGATCACATCAACTCCTTACGCAGGCACGTGGAACAGCTTTCCTCCAAAAAATATGAGGACCTCTACGAAATGGAGAGTCCAGATTTTGTACTGATGTTCGTGCCCATTGAGCCTGCATTTGCCGTAGCCATAAATGAAGATGTATCACTGTACAACAAAGCTTTTGAGCAAAACATCGTTATTGTTACCCCATCTACGCTTTTGGCCACGTTACGCACCATTGACAGTATGTGGAGCAACGAAAAACAGCAACGAAATGCCATTGAAATTGCCCGCCAGGCTGGAGCGCTTTACGATAAATTCGAAGGCTTTGTCTCCGACCTTACCAAAGTGGGCAAAAAAATGGATGAAGCGAAAAGCGAGTATCGCGGTGCCATGAACAAGTTGGTCGAAGGACGGGGAAACATTGTCACCTCAATCGAAAAATTGAAGAAAATGGGGGCCAAAGCAAAAAAATCCTTGCCCGAACCTATTTTAAAACGTGCCCATGAGGACGATTTTGAAGAAATGAACTAAAACACGAACCATGAAAAAATTCTTGACCATTTTCATCATCGCCATTATAGTTGGTGTTGTGGGCTATTTTGCTTTTATCTATTATGTGCCCTACAGTGAGGGTTATCGTTCGGGGGAACTCATCAAATTCAGTAGAAAAGGCGTGATGGTCAAAACTTGGGAAGGACAGATCAGTCAAGGTTTGTCAGGCACAAATGTATTTTCGTTTTCTGTAGAGGACAAGGAAGAGGAAATCATTGAAAAGATGAAAAAGTTCCAAGGGCAGTACATCAAGGTCACCTACAAGGAGCGCTACGCCACCTTTTTCTGGCTGGGCGACACCAAGTATTTTATCACGGAAGTAAACTCCGAGAAATCGCCGATTTTTAGAAATTAAACCACAGACCCCTAACCTCTCTTTTTAAAGGGGAAATGAACTCGTCTTGAAATGAACTCGTCTTGAGTTCAATAACTTCCCTCCTAAGAAAGAGGGATTGAGGGAGGTGTATTCCCCTTCGCTTCAAACTGAAAAATATAATCCGTGCATTTGATTCCGCTTTAGTTTCTGCCACAGAGCAACTTCGGCTTTTGTAGCATTATTTCGTAATTGCCTGGCCAACTCTTTTAGCTTTGGATTATATTTGATAATCATTTTACATTGCTGTTATTTACTTTTTTAAAAAATTGTATATCCGCAATTGTACCAATGGTATTGATAGTTTTTGTCAATATTTTTGTCTTTGTCTTCTTGAGCGCAGTCGAAAGGCTGACAAAGACATCTCGACTGCGCTCGATGTGACATTTGGATTGACCACTGGTACAGTCGTGTATAATCGAATTAAAAAAAGGATTCGATTAAAACCCCAACAAAATATGAAGAAATTCAAATCATCCAGAGAAAGTAGAGTTTCCATCACCGAACTTATGCTCCCTTCCCATTCCAATTTTGGCGGCAAGGTACATGGGGGGCATATCCTCAACCTTATGGACCAAATTGCTTTTGCCTGCGCATCCAAACATTCACAAAGTTATTGCGTCACCGCTTCGGTGAATCGAGTGGATTTCCTAAATCCAATTGAAGTTGGGGAACTGGCCACGTTAAAAGCTTCCATCAACTACACAGGAAAAACTTCCATGGTGGTCGGGGTACGGGTAGAATCGGAAAATGTGACCACGGGAGAAGTAAAACATTGCAATTCGTCCTATTTTACCATGGTGGCCAAGGGCAAGGATGGTAAAAATAAGTTAGTTCCCGGTCTTATTTTAAAAACCAAGCAAGATATTCGTCGATTTGCACGCAGCAAGGAACGTAAACAATCTGCTTTTAAACGAGATAGCAAATACGAATCCAACAACTTTAAAGTGAACGAATATTTGGAGTTTTTAGATGGCGAAAACGTTAAGATGGATTTTGATTGAGCCGTGCAGCAGCAGCCTCATCCAAAAACCACAACAAATTCCCCAAAGCTGGATTAACCAAGGATGCCGGGTAAGCCTCGGAACCTTCCGTTTTTTCTACCACGGCCTTCACCTTTTCGGCTTTGGATGCACCGGTGACCAAAAAAGCTACTTCTTTGGCGGTATTGATAACCTTCCCGTTTATGGAAACCCGTTTCTGGCCTGAATCTGGATGCGTAGCTACCACACAATGATCTTCCGAATCCCACAATTCAATTTCATGTGGAAAAATAGATGCGGTGTGACCGTCATCGCCCATACCCAAAATTACCAAATCGAACTGAGGCACCTCCTCTACCCTATCCAAATCCATTTCCAACAAATTGGCATAGCGCAAAGCTTCACCTTCAGGGTCCTTTTCGCCCAATATTCGATTGATGTTTTCTTTGGGCACTTCAATTTTGGAAAAAAGATGCTCTACCGTCATTTTATAATTGCTTTCATCATCGGTTGGGAGTACACAGCGTTCATCTCCCCAATAAAAATGCACCTTGCTCCAATCTACTTTGTCTGAAAACTTTTCTGCCAATACATCAAAAACAATTTTAGGGGTACTACCCCCGGACAATGCTACATAAAAAGCATCCTTATCTTTTAGTTTATCCGTAAAATAGCTGGAAAACTGTTCCGCAACCTGCTGTTTATCTTTATATATTTTTAAATCCATTGTAAATTTTATTTTCTGTTCTCAACTCTCGACATCCGACATCCGACAAATTAACAAATCACACAATACCCTGGATCGTCCGCCAAGTTTTCTGTTGGGTTACGCCAGTAGCCCTCATCATCAATCAAGTCATCTGCATTTTCCGGTCCCCAAGCACCAGCCGCATAACCATACATGCGAACATCTTTACCACTTTTCCAGTAATTCAAAATAGGATCCACGAATTCCCAAGCCGCTTCAACCTCATCGGCACGGGCATATAGTGTGGCATCTCCTTGCATCGCGTCCAACAACAAGCGCTCGTAGGCCTCCATTACATAGGTTTCGGCCAAATTGGCGTAATAAAAATCCAAATTGGCACGCTCCACTTTAAATCCTTGACCTGGAACCTTTACTCCAAACTTGATCAAGATTCCTTCATCGGGTTGTATGCGGATAATCAACTTGTTATCCATTTCTTGCATTTCGGAACCCTTAAAAATTTGGTGGTGCGGCTTTTTAAAGTGAATCACAATTTCGGTCACTTTGGTGGGCATTCGCTTAGCGGTCCTCACATAAAAAGGAACCCCGTGCCAACGCCAGTTGTCCACATAAAATTTGATGGCGGCATAGGTCTCCGTAGTGGAATTCGGGTCTACCCCATCTTCTTCCCGGTACCCTTTTACGTCTTTCCCATCTACTCTGGAAGCCACATATTGGGCCCTAATGGTGTTTTCAAACAGTTCCTTTTCGTCCGTCATTATACGCAACGACTTTAACGCCTTTACTTTCTCATTTCGGATTTCCTCTGCATCTGCACCGATCGGTGGCTCCATCACTACCAACGAAACAATTTGCAACAAGTGGTTCTGGAACATATCCCGAAGGGCTCCCGACTTATCGTAATATCCTCCACGCTTTTCAACACCTACACTTTCCGCGTTGGTAATTTCCACATGCTGAATGTAATTACGGTTCCAAAGGGGTTCAAAAATGCTGTTGGAGAAACGGGTCACCAAAAGATTTTGAACGGTTTCCTTGCCCAAATAATGGTCGATTCGGTATATCTGATGCTCTTTAAAGTACTTGTGAAGCCCTTTGTTCAACTCTTTTGCCGTCTCCAGACTGTAACCAAAAGGTTTTTCCACAATCAAGCGTTTCCAGCCGTTGTTTTGGGTGTTCATGCCCGCGTTGGACAGGTTTTGCGATATTGTTTCGTAAAGTGTGGGCGGTGTGGATAGGTAATAAATAATGTTTCCAGAAGTGTTGTACTCTTCTTTTAGGGCTTCCACCCGCTTACGCAGGCCGCCATAATCGGTATCGTAGCTATCGCCCAAGTCCTCGTAATAAAGCTTGTTAGCAAAGCTTTTTACCTTGCCTGCTTTCAGGTCCTTCGTTTTTTCTTTTAAATAATCACTTTCATACACTACACGGTCCCGAAATGCCTCATCGGTCAGATTGCTGCGGCTCACCCCTAGCACCACAAAATTTTCGGGTAACTGGTCGGCCAAATAAAGGTTGAACAAGGATGGCATTAATTTTCTTGCTGTCAAATCACCCGATGCTCCAAAAATCACGAGCATCTGATTATCTGTCTTTTTCATAGTATTTTCGGTTTCTGGCAGATTGTGCTCTTCTTGACACCATTCATTTTTAATAAGGAGTCATTATCTTTGAGCATCACGAATATAAGGTTTATTTTAGGTTCGTAATTCAAGAAATCGCAACCTCAAGGTTGTATCAACACCAAAGAAGAAGAAAAATATATAATGACAGATACGTATGATTTTGGCCTTGTGGGCCTTGGAGTAATGGGACGTAATTTTATTTTAAATGTAGCTGATAATGGTTTTACTGCATTTGGAAATGATTTGGACAAAGAAAAAGTGGATGCTTTGATCAATGAAGGTGGTGATACCGCAAAAGTGAATGCCTCCACCGATGTAAAAACCTTTGTACAGTCGCTGACCACTCCTCGAAAAATTATGTTATTGGTACCTGCCGGAAAAATAGTGGACAGCGTGATCGATGGTTTGCTGCCCCATTTGGATAAAGGTGATATTATTATTGATGGAGGAAACTCCTTTTATACCGATACCGACCGTCGCGAGGCTTATTTAAAAGAAAAAGGCATCAACTTTTTTGGCGCTGGGGTTTCCGGTGGTGCCGAGGGTGCCCGAAAAGGACCAAGCATTATGCCCGGTGGTTCCAAAGAAGCCTACCAACACGTAAAACCTATTTTTGAAGCCGTTTCGGCCAAATACAAAGGAGAACCTTGCGTTGCGTATCTGGGTCCGAAATCCGCAGGAAACTATGTAAAAATGGTACACAACGGTATCGAATATGGTTTGATGCAGTTGACTTCCGAGATTTACGATCTGCTCAAAAAAGCGGGTGGACTTACCAACGATGAGCTTCACCGAACCTACGCTCGTTGGAATGATGGTCGTTTGCAGTCCTTTTTGGTGGAAATCACTTCGGAAATCTTTGAACAAAAAGATGATTTGACGGATAATGACCTTGTGGATATGATTTTGGACAAGGCTAAACAAAAAGGAACTGGAAAATGGACCTCCCAGAATGCCATGGATTTGGGAATCCCCGTGCCTACCATTGATATTGCAGTGAGCATGCGTGAAATATCCGCTTTAAAAGCGGAACGCATTAAAGCGGACAAATTATATGGCCGTCCTACGCCAAAAGCGGTGGACAAAGATGACTTTACCACAAAAGCGGAGCAGGCCCTATATTTTGCTTTCATTATTACCTATACGCAGGGTATGCACCAATTGGCAGATGCCTCCAAAGAATACGGTTACGAACTTGAACTGGGCGAAATTGCCAAAATTTGGCGTGCTGGTTGTATAATCCGTGCTGCCTTATTGGCCGATATAACCGAAGCCTACCAAGCGGATAAGGATTTACAAAACCTCTTGCTCTCCCCTTCTTTCGTGGAAAAAGTACAAAGCACAGTAGATGCAGCACGCGAATTGGTGAGCTATGGAGCCATAAATGGCATTCCATTACCGGGCCTTTCCAATGCACTCACCTATTTTGATGCTTACACCAGTAGCCGTTTGCCATTGAACCTGATTCAGGCCCAACGGGACTATTTTGGTTCGCACACCTACGAGCGCTTGGACCGCGAAGGTATTTTCCATACGGAGTGGGAGGATTGAATCTAATCAAATGAAAAATCTTCCCCTCCTTCTAACCCTCACCCTACTCATAACCTTTGGTTATGGGCAGAAGAAACCCTACGTTATCTACAATGCCAAGGGCAAAAAGGTCTCCTACAAAAAAATGCTCAAGACCTTGGAGAAAAAAGATATGGTCTTGTTCGGGGAGCTGCACAACAACCCTATTGCACATTGGCTGCAATACGAGCTTACCGCTGACCTTCATTCCAAAAGACAGCTCATTCTTGGTGCGGAAATGATCGAATCCGATAATCAAGACGAGCTCAACGATTATTTATCGGGGAAAATAGACGACAAAACATTGGATTCCACCGCACGACTGTGGAACAACCATAAAACCGATTATGCGCCGTTGGTGGATTTTGCGAAGGACAACGATTTGGTTTTTGTCGCATCCAACGTGCCTAGACGTTATGCCAGTATGGTGTACAAGGGCGGTTTTGAAGCCTTGGACTCACTCCCTGCCCAAGAAAAAGAATGGATTGCCCCCTTGCCCATTGCTTACGACCCCAAGTTGCCGGGGTATCAAAACATCCTAAAAATGATGGGCGACCACGGTAGTCCTACTCTAGTTATGGCTCAAGCCATCAAAGATGCGACCATGGCCCATTTTATTCTTCAAAATTACAAGGAGGGTACTTTGTTTTTGCATTACAACGGTGCCTACCACTCCAACAACTACGAGGGCATCCTGTGGTATTTGCAATTGGAGTGGCCTGATTTGGATTACGGTACCCTATCCACCGTAACACAAGAAAATGTGCATAAACTGGAGGAAGAAAACAAGAATTTGGCTGATTTCATTATCTGTGTAGATCAAAACATGACCACTACATATTAATCCATCCAACACCACTTTTATACGCTTGTACCAAAAAATAAGGAGATAAATTCCCTATTTTTAAGAATCGAAACTAACTAAACGCTTCCTCATGAAAAAATTACTAGTTGCCCTGTTACTTTTTGTGGCCATCATTCCTTTAGGTTTTAGCCAAGTACAATCCAATTTGGAGCTATTGGACATCTTCAATATGGAATATGTTTCCGATCCTCAAATTTCCCCGGATGGATCTAAAATCATTTATGTTCGGAATTTTAAGGATGTGATGACGGACCGCAATCTTTCCAATCTTTGGATCATCAATTTTGATGGCTCCAACAATCGTCCGTTAACCTCAGGAAACCATAACGATTTTGCCCCCAAATGGTCGCACGATGGAACAAAAATTGTTTTCAAGTCAAATATGGCGGATGACAAAATGAAACTCTACCTCATGTGGCTGGATACCAAGGAAACTATGGCCCTTACCAATACACCACAATCACCGGGGACAGTTTCATGGTCTTATGATGACAAACACTTGGCGTTTAATATGTTCGTGCCCGAAGCCAACAAATCCATTATTAAAATGCCAGAAAAGCCCGAGGGCGCCAAATGGAACGAACCGCCGAAATACATTGATAAAATGAATTACCGTGGCGATGGTGCAGGGTATTACAAAGGTGGCAATTCACAATTGTTTACCTTGCCCATTAGCGGGGGAACGCCAAAACAACTTACATTTTCGGAATTTGACCATGGCAGTCCTATCTGGAGTAAGGACGGCAAAAACCTATTTTTTAGCGCCAATTTCCATAAAGATGAAGAGTTTGAACCTGCAGACAGCGAAATTTATAGTATTAATGTAAATAATGGAGAAATCAATCCATTAACCGACCGCTACGGTCCTGACGGTAATCCGGTATTGTCGCCAGATGGTTCTAAAATTGCTTATTTGGGGTACGATGACCGTTTGCAGGGATATCAGCTTACCCAATTGTACGTAATGAACACCGATGGGACAGACTCCCAATTAATTTCTGGTGATTTTGATCGTGATGTGGAAGATATGGCATGGAACAGCAAGGGCAATGGTCTGTATTTTAGCTACACCGATCAAGGAATGGGCAAATTGGCTTCCATGAGCCTATCGGGCAAGGTGGATACTATTACGGACGGATTGGGCGGTCTTTCGTTGGGCAGACCTTATAACGCGGCCAGTTTTTCTGCTTCCACCAACAACAAATTTGCTTACACCCTGGGCGATACATCCCACCCTTCGGATTTGGGCGTAGCTGATACCCGAAACACAAAGCGTTTGACCCAAGTTAATGATGACCTGTTTTCCTTTAAAAAATTAGGTAATGTGGAAGAAATCTGGTGGGAGTCCTCCTATGATCAACGCAAAATTCAAGGTTGGGTCGTAACCCCTCCCGATTTTGACCCCTCCAAAAAATATCCAATGATCTTGGAAATACACGGGGGTCCTTTTACCAGTTACGGCGAAGTATATTCTGCCGAAATTCAGGCCTACGCCGCTGAAGGTTATGTGGTTCTCTATACCAACCCACGTGGAAGTACAAGCTATGGCGAAGAATTTGGAAACCTGATACACCACGATTATCCCAACCATGATTATGAGGATTTAATGTCGGGCGTGGATGCCGTTTTGGAAAAAGGCTACGTGGACGAAGAAAATCTGTTTGTGACCGGTGGTTCTGGTGGTGGTGTACTTACTGCTTGGATTGTGGGCAAAACTGACCGTTTTAAGGCTGCCGTTGTGGCAAAACCCGTGATTAACTGGACAAGTTTTGTGCTCTATGCAGATGGTGTACAGTTTTTCTCCAAATATTGGTTCGGAAAAAAACCTTGGGAAGATCCAGAAAACTATAGGAGACGCTCTCCCCTTACCTATGTGGGCAATGTAACCACACCCACAATGCTGTTAACGGGCGAAGAAGATTACCGTACCCCTATTGCAGAATCGGAGCAGTTTTATGCCGCTCTAAAATTGGAGAACGTTGAAACAGCAATGGTACGTATTCCTGGGGCCGGACATGGTATTGCCAACAAACCGAGTAATTTGGTTGCAAAAATAGCTGCTGTTCTTGCTTGGTTTGAGAAGTACAAAGATGAATAACAATTGCTTGGCTTTGTAAACTTTATTTACTGTGAAAACAAAAAGAGGGCGTCCAAACAATCCGGAAGCATCAAAAAAATAGGATGTATCTAATTGATAATCAATATATTTAATATTTATCTTCATTAATTGTAGTGGGTACAGCGAATACAGCCCTATATCTTCCAACAACTTAGTGTTGATAACACATTTGTACAATTATTGTTTGTAAAAGAAAAATCAACGAAATTGCCTGGATTGTTAAAACTTTTCTGAATAAAAAAACCGTAGTCATTTGAAAACAACCTATTTCCTTCTTTCTTTTTTGTTGATGTTATGTATTATTAGTTGTCAAACTGAAAAGAAAGAAGCAACCGCAGTCAATCAAACCCAGACTAAAAATTTCACCTCTAACGATTATCAAGATTTAGTTACCTTATTTAAAGCATGGAGAACCTTCGAAAAACCACCGTTACTTGACGGGGCACCTGATTATACGGTAGAAACTTTTGAAAAACGTTGGCCAAGGTTCAAAGAATTACAGTCAAAACTGCAATCTATCGACACAACAAATTGGCCCGTAGAAAACCAAGTGGATTGGATGATTGTTTGGGCCGAAATGAACGGTTACGACTTTAATCATCGCATTTTAAAGCCTTGGAGCCGAGATCCTGCTTTTTATAAAACGGTTTGGGCCAATAGAAGCGATGTTCCTGCTCACGAGGGGCCAACCAATCATGGTACAACAGAATTATGGACCTACACATTCCCCCTATCATCAGAAGAAAGGTCTAAACTCTTGTCCGACCTAAAGATAATTGCACCATTCAATACACAGGCCAAGAAGAATTTGACAGGAAACGCAAGGGATTTATGGGTTACCGGGATTAGGGATATTCAAAATCAGAGTAGCTTGCTAACCGAATTAAAAAAGAGAACTTCCGTTAAAGATGACTCGGAATTGGTTTCCGTTATCGACGATGCCATAGCTTCTACCAATGACCTTGTTTCTTGGTTGCAGGCTGAATCCGAATCAAAAACCGGGCCTTCGGGCATTGGCAAAGACAATTATACCTGGTATTTGCAGAATGTACACTTGGTACCACTAACTTGGGAGGATGAGGTGATGATCCTAAAACGTGAACTTGCCCGTGCTTGGACTTCGTTAAAGCTAGAAGAACACCGAAATAGAAATCTGCCAGCATTGGTTGAGGCGGACTCCCCCGAAGCCTACAATAAAATGGCCGACGAAGCCGCAAACAGTTTGATCAATTTTTTGGACGAACAGGACATTGTTACCGTAAAACCCTATTTTGAACCCGCCCTACGCGAACATTTGGGCGAATTTATACCCAAGGAGACCCGCAACTTTTTTGCGATTGGCGAGCATTACGACCCAAGGCCACTATATTCCCATTTTTACCATTGGTTTGAACTAGCGCGCATGGATACCGAACCCCATACAAGTGAAATACGCAAAGGCCCTTTGTTATATAACATTTGGGATTCAAGAAATGAGGGGACGGCCACCGCGGTCGAAGAAATGTTTATGCAAGCTGGTTTGTATGATGATAGCCCAAGAACCAAAGAGATTGTATATATCATGATTGCACAGCGCGCTGCACGGGGTTTAGGGTCGTTGTACGCCCACGCCAATGAAATGACCATGGAGGAAGCTGGAGGGGTTCACAGTGAGTACACGCCCCGCGGATGGATGAAAACGGAAAAAGATCTGCTTATTTTTGAACAACACCTGTATTTACGCCAACCGGGCTATGGAACCAGTTATATTACCGGTAAATATTTATTGGAAAACGCATTGGCCGATTATGCTAAACTTAAAGAATCACAAGGCAAGCCATTTGTGGTAAAAGATTTTTTTGATACCCTGAACAGTATCGGAAATATCCCTATTTCACTGGCGCATTGGCAGATGACGGGCTCCAATGATGATTTGGAAATGATCAAGGAGTAAAATTATAAGTGACAATGTCAGCCTGAGCGGAGTCGAAGGGCTATTTAACATATAACCCTTTATCCTACAACACTTTAGTGTTGATAACGCTTAATAAGTCTTTTTGCCAGTAACTTAAAATTCTGCGAACTTCGGTTCTTATACTAAGCTTGGTTCAGTATCTGTCGTTAAAAAATATTGAAACGATGTTTAGCTTAACCGTGTGTACAACTAAAACTCAAAATTGAAAAAGTCATTTGAAAAAGAATTTGATTGGAAACAATACTTCATTGTTTCGGAAAACTTTGTCCGACAAAAAGAGCATTCGGAAATAGAGTTTAAGGAAAGTTTTCACAGTCCAAAACACAAAGACAAAAAATTACTAAAATGGATTGCAAGTTTTTCAAATGCTAATGGGGGCCTGATTTTATATGGAGTAAAAAATAATGGAGAATTAGTTGGATTAAAAAATGATAAATTAGAACAGTTCGACAATAAAGATTTATCTCAAGAGCTATTGTCTTATTTTGCGCCTGAAATACATTTTGAGCTATTCATTAAAGAAATTGACGGTTTAAAAATAGGATTTTTATATATCTACAAATCACAAAATAAACCTATTGTCGCGATTAAAACCGCAAATAATAACATTCAAGAAAGTGACATATTTTATAGATATCCTGGACAAAGTAGACGAATTTCTTATGGCGATTTAAGAAACATGATCGAGGAAAGAGAGAAGAAGCTAAATGATAATTGGCTTAACTTAATGAACAATGTAGCTACTATTGGAGTTGAAAATATCGGATTGCTAAATGTAATGAATGGTGAGCTTATCGGTTCAAAAAATAAACTTTTGATTCCCGAAGAACTATTAAAAAAAGTGTCATTCATTAATGAGGGGAAATTCGTGGAAAAAGATGGAGCACCAACACTGAAATTAATTGGAGATGTTCAGCCGATAGATAGTAATAAAATTGTACAACTTGTAGAAAACAAGTATCACATCATTACACATTTTGAATTATTCAATTCATTTTTCGAGCAAAAATTAGACTCTGATAGCGCAAGTGAATTCTTTCGTAAAGTAGTACACGAAAACACCGTTTATTACCCAATCTATTTTTATATAGAACAATCAAAATTAAGCAAGAAACAAGTTCTTGATCTTTTAAAGAATTCGAAAGGTAACAAAGTCAATGATATAAAGAAAAGATTTAAAATTGAAAAGAACAATTTAACAAAATTCAAAATTGGTAATATTTCTACAGGCACAGAGGCTGCAAAAAAAATAACCAATGCAATCAGGGAACTAAAATCTGATAAAAAAATTGACTTTAAAACAGTCGATACAAGAGAATTGAGATACTATATTCAAGCCATTACTCATTTGAAAAAAGAAGAAATTAACAAGGATTACATAATGAGTGTTTTAAAAGATATTTATGATAACCATTTTAATCAATCCGCAACGACAAAATCTTTCATTAGAAAAGCAATATGTCACATCGACTTAATCTTCTATGGCGAAAATTATTTTGGACAATAATAACTGTATACAATACCTATGGCAACTGATTGGCTTAAAAAGTGGAACACCAAATTTGGGCAAACCAAATATGCATACGGCACCCGACCCAATGCCTATTTAAAAGAAAAACTGGCTACCCTACCAACAGGCTCTATTCTTTTTGGTGCCGAGGGCGAGGGGCGCAATGCCGTACATGCCGCTCGATTGGGCTGGGAAGTCTCCGCTTTCGACATCAGCGAAGTAGGACAACAAAAAGCATTGAAACTGGCTGAGAAAAACAAGGTTTCCATTGACTATCAGGTTGGAGAACTCCCCAAATTGGGCTACCGCGAAGAACAGTTCGATGCCATCGCCTTAATCTATGCCCACTTCCCTCCCAACATCCGTTCGGGCTACCATAAATTGCTGCACAGTTACTTAAAAAAAGGCGGGACCATCATTTTTGAAGCATTCAGCAAGGCGCATTTGGCATATAAAAAGAAAAATCCAAGCGTAGGTGGCCCTAGTAATCTGGATGCCTTATTTTCCATCGAAGAACTGCAAGCCGATTTTCCCAACTACGAAATCTTGGAACTCAAACAAACCACCGTAGAGCTCAACGAAGGCGATGGCCATGTGGGAACAGGTTCCGTAATCCGATTTTTGGGCAGGAAGAAATAGTTGATGCTTTTCTATATGGTTGACCCTAACTTGGATCTATTTAAAGGTTTTGGCCCCTATAATCCTTAGTTTTATCGCAAAACAGATGGTTTTACCGGTGTTGACATAAAGGTGACATACAAATGTCGTGGTACTGTCGTGCCTCCGCAGATACCTTTGTTCCAGAATTTAAAACCAAAAATTATGAAGAATTCATCAATTGGGGAACGACTCAAGTATCAACGAAAAATTAAGGGGTATTCACAAGAAGAATTGGCCCACAGAACCAATGTTACGGTACGCACCATTCAACGCATCGAAAAAGAAGAGGTCTCCCCACACCTAAATACCGTTAAACTCTTGGCAGTAGCCTTGGAGATAGAAGTAGATGAGCTCGTTCCATTGGAAAATCCAAAAGAGGAAACGATTAAAAAGAAATGGTTGCTCCTAATACACGCTACTCCCCTGGCCGGATTGTTTCTTCCCTTACTCAATGTGCTTATCCCACTTTTTCTGTGGATTCATAAACGGGAAGACAACCCAATGTATAACGAGCATGGTATTAAGGTTATCAATTTTCAAATCACCGTACTGATTTTGGCCATCTTGTCGTTTGTTGGCTTACTGACCATCGAGAAATGGGGTTTTATCATTTTTATTTCCGTGATTCCCATTTGCATCGGCATTATCATCTTCAACATCATTTACGTGGTACAAAAAAACAAATGCTACTATCCCTTTTCCATTCCTTTTTTAAGGTTGAAAAAGAATACGACGCTTGGTCTGTTGCTCATAATAGGTTTATCCATTTTAAATAGTTGTTCAAATCCAAAACAGGTAACCATTGAACGATTGGACGGTTCGTTGATCACTAAAGATTCCATTACCAAAAAGATTGACCAGTTGATGGCAGATGCCCAAATATACGGCATGGCCATATCCATTTTTGATGACAACCAACCCGTGTATCAAAAGGTTTTTGGCTATAAGGATTATCCCAATAAAATAGTGTTGACAGATTCAACCAACATTTACGGAGCCTCGTTCAGTAAAGCCGTATTTGGGGTTTTGACAATGAAAATGGTCGAGGATGGTGTTATTGATCTGGACACACCCTTGGAGTCGTACCTGCCCAAGAAAATATACGAGTACGAACCACAGACCCGTTGGCACGATGACTTTTCCAGTTTGAAGGAAGATTCACTTTACCATAAAATTACGGCAAGGATGTGCCTAGACCATACTACTGGGTTCAAAAATTACAGATGGTTTGAGGAAGACAACAAATTAAGGGTGCACCATACTCCCGGAACAAAATACGGATACAGTGGGGAGGGCTTTATCTATTTACAAGTAGTTTTGGAAAAATTGACAGGCAAAGGATTGGAAGAGCTTGCCCAAGAAAACATTTTTGAACCCTTGGGCATGGAAAACTCTGCCTACGAATGGAAAACGAGATTTGACAAGGATTTTGCACTTGGGCACAACGAAAAGGGGGAATCCCTCAAAAAAGATAAGGACAACGAGCCCAGAGGTGGCGGAACTTTGGAAACCACGGCAAAGGACTATACCAAATTCTTGACCGCGGTGCTCAATCAAAAATTGATCAGCAAGGAATCTTACGATGAGATTTTTAGTCCGCACATCAGAATTCGCTCTGAAAAACAATTTGGAGATAAGGCCAATACCATTACGGATAAATATGATTCAATACGTTTGGGGTATGGCCTGGGCTGGGGCTATTTTGAAACACCGCATGGCAAAGCTTTTTTTAAAGAAGGGCACGGAAGCGGATTTGTACACCATTCCGTACTTTTTCCAGAATCAGGAAAAGGAATTATGATCATGACCAATTTTGAACGTGGCAACAGCATTTTTAAGGAGTTGCTCGAAGTCACCTTGAAAGACGTGTACACACCATGGGAGTGGGAGAATTATATTCCGTATGGTAAATAAACCACTATGGGTTTGAAAACCATAGTTTAAAGAAAAGAATAAAATTCTTTGTCATCCAGTATCAAACTCTCCCTTAATCTCCCGAAACAGATTCGGGACAGGCTCTCCAAGGAGGGAAACTTCTCCCCTTTGGGGAGACTGGAGAGGGGACCATCCAAAAAAATTATAGAAACTAAAGTAACTGCAATGAAACCTGACTGCCATCAGGCATGTTTGCATGCCTGCTTTGATACTTCGGAGGTTTTAAAATGATTTAATCCAATCAATCGGTTGGGGCTTGGATTTGAAGAAAGGTGAGGCAAAATTTTCATGCTTTGGTAATTTGATAGTGCACAAAAAATCACCTAACTTGTTTTGCCATAACCAAATAACCAGACTATGAAACCAATTTCTTTTCTCATCTCCCTGTTCGCCCTGATTATTCTAGCCAGTTGTTCCCAACCCAAAAACTTTGATGTCCTTATTAAAAACGGACAAATCGTGGATGGCTCTGGGGGTCCTTCGTACATAGGGGATTTGGGAATCAATGCCGATACCATTGCAGCTATCGGAAATATTGGAAAAGCCTCAGGAACTATGGAGATAGATGCCACTGGATTGGCAGTTTCTCCTGGATTTATAAATATGCTCAGTTGGGCCACGGAATCCTTGATCGAGGACGGTAGGTCTATGGCCGATATAAAACAAGGCGTGACTTTGGAGGTGTTTGGCGAAGGTTGGTCCATGGGGCCGCTTAACGAATCCATGAAAAAAGAGGAACAGGAAAGTCAAGGGGACATAAAGTATGGTATTGAGTGGAACAGCTTGAACGAATATTTGGAATATCTCACAACCAAGGGGGTTTCTCCGAACGTGGCCTCTTTTGTGGGAGCCACCACCTTGCGGATAAACACTGTAGGTTATGAAAACCGTGCCCCTACTCCACAGGAATTGGATTCCATGAAATTGATGGTAAAACAAGCCATGGAAGAAGGTGCCCTCGGCGTGGGTTCCTCTTTGATCTATGCGCCTGCATTTTATTCCAGCACCGAAGAATTGATTGAACTCTGCAAAGTCGCCGCCGAGTATGATGGCATGTACATCAGCCACATGCGTAGCGAAGGTTCTCGTTTATTGGAGAGTTTGGATGAGTTGATTCAGATTGCGGATGAAGCTGGTATTAGAGCCGAGATTTATCACCTAAAACAAAGCGGCAAGGAAAATTGGCACAAGTTTGATGATGTAGTGGCCAAAGTGGACTCTGCCAATGCCGCTGGACTCCATATTACGGCCAATATGTACAATTATGTGGCTGGTGCCACTGGTTTGGATGCCTCAATGCCGCCATGGGTGCAAGAAGGTGGATATGATAAATGGGCAGAACGTTTGCAGGACCCCGCCATTCGTAAAAAAGTGAAAGAAGAAATGACCACACCTACGGACGAATGGGAAAGTTTGATGCAAGCTGCAGGCGACCCCAGTAAAATCCTGTTGGTAGGTTTTAAGGCGGATTCTTTAAAATATCTTACGGGAAAAACATTAAAAGAGGTGGCGGAAATGCGTGGCACTTCGCCCGAAGAAACTGCCATGGACTTGGTAGTACAAGATGGAAGTCGTGTAGGAACCATTTATTTTTTAATGTCCGAAGGCAATGTGAAAAAGCAAATAGCACTGCCTTGGATGAGTTTTGGTTCCGATGCAGGCTCTCCTGCCACAGAAGGTGTCTTCCTAAAATCGAGCACTCACCCCAGAGCTTACGGAAACGTGGCTCGTTTGTTGGGCAAATATGTGCGGGATGAAAAGGTGATTTCCTTGGAAGAAGCTGTACATAAATTGTCTCAATTGCCCGCAACCCATCTTAAAATACAAAAACGGGGCAGCCTTACCGAAGGTAATTATGCCGATGTGGTTTTGTTTGACCCCGCTACCATTATCGACAAAGCCACTTTTGAAGACCCCCACCAATATTCCGAAGGGGTAAAACATGTGTTTGTGAACGGCACCCAAGTACTAAAGGATGGTGAGCATACGGGAGAAATGCCAGGGCGTGTTGTTCGTGGGCCTGGATATAAAAAAGAGTGACCGGATGTTTCTTGTAGATAACCGAGGTGATTTTCAGTGAAGCTTCATTAGCTGTGCCGAACTTTAGTTCAGAATCAGTCGCTTAAACATCATTAAAACGATGTTTAGCTTAATCGTTGGGAGTAAATAAAGGTTTGCCACATTCAAGAATAAGTATCGTCTTTGTTGAAATCAATGTTCAATACAATGAAGACATTCAAAATCTTATTTATCCTACTATTATTTCTTTCTACATCTTGTACCAACCAAAAGAAGAAAACTACTTCTACTGAATTAAAAACCGAAATCGACAATTACCTTTCTAAAACAATGCGATTGCACAACATTCCCGGATTGGCTTTAGCGGTTGTTGAGGGCGATAGCATAGTTTATGAAAATTACTTTGGCAAAGCCTCTTTGGAAAACAATGTTCAAGTTGATAAAAATACATTGTTCAGAATTTTTTCGGCAACAAAACTTATCACATCAACAGGAGTATTTCAGCTTATCCAAGACGGAAAACTAACTTTGGATGATGCAATTTCAAAGTATCTGGATGATTTGCCACCACAATGGCAAGAAATTAAAATTAAAAATCTTTTAAGTCATTCTTCCGGCTTACCGGACATCATAAAATACGAAAGCACTTTATCTGATAAATCGTTAATGGAAAAGCTCGCAAAAGATAAAATGGACTTTGTAACCGGAAATCAATTCAGGTACAACCAAACGAACTATTGGTTGCTTGCTCAAATTATTGAGAAAATAACAGGGTTGCCGTTTGATGAATATGTGCTTGACAATCAATTTGAAAATCCGAAAAATGGGGTTTTATTTTCTTCCAACTCGCAAGAAAGCATCCCAAATCGTGCTACTAGATATTTTTATAATGATGAAACAAAAGCATTTGAAAAAGACACGAATAACAATGGTATAAGAGGACATTCCGGAAATGGACTTAACATCACACTTGAAAGATTCATTGAATGGAACAAAAGATTGGATAAAAATTTACTTCTGGATAAACAAACCAAATCTAAAATGTGGACACCGTTCAATTTTGTAAATCAAAAGGACAATTTTTTATATGGTTGGGGCAATTACCCAGTGAACGGATTAAAATCTTATGGATTTTCAGGTGGAAATTTAGCTGCTTTCAGAAAATTTGCGGACAATAAAACAACAATTATTTTATTATCGAATGGATATGAAATTCCTGCCTATGACATTATTGTAAATGATGTTGCAAGAATTGTAATTCCACAAATAAAAGGTTCAACCTTAGAAGAAGATGTTATGGGCCTTACCTTAAAAGGTGAATTTGGCAAGGCTGCAGAATCATTCAAAAAACTTAAGGAAGAAAACCCGCATTCCAATTTTGATAACTTAAAATGGAATATTAACAGCATAGGGAATTCGTACCTGTTCAGCGAAAATTATAATGAAAAAGCACTTGAAGTATTCAAATTTAATGCGGAAGCCAACCCAAAATGGTGGGTGGCTTTGGCTGGGTTAGCGGAGGTCTATGAAAACCGAAAAGATACTTTAAACGCACTTGCAAACTATCAAAAAGCAATTTTGTTGAATAAAAACAATGAATGGAATTATAACGAACAGATGGAAAATAAAATTAACGAACTGAAAAATAATTGACCTAAAAATTACCGGATTCGGGCGGAGGAATCAGGGCTATTTCATCATAAGAATTTATTCTCTCATTGTCCGAAGCGTAATTCTGGTTTACTGCAACGGTCACTTTGGAAATGGATTTAAGTTCTGGATATGTATTTTCAAGAAATTTTTTGAGTTCCCCTACGGTATTTGGAATTTTTCTGCCGCTTAAACTTGCCGTTGGAACAGATAGTGTGGGCGTTCCAATAATATCTTTGGTGGCACCGAACAAAAGTATAGTCATAATATCAACCTATTAGCGTTATTGTTTGTTGTTGGTTAGATAGGTTGGTAGGTTTTATTGGCGTGAAAATATTAAAAATAGCTTGTATCCCTATTATTTTAACAAGCCCATGTTTCTTTTAACTTTTCTTTAATTTTATTCTTGAGGTTATAAATACTTTTCGGTCAATTTCAACGTTGTGCATGCAGAACCTTAACTTTTATGAAAATGAAAAACATACTTCAGTTTACATTCCCAATATTGTTTAGCCTTATTTTATTTTCTTGCGGAAATGCAGATGATGATGTCAGTTTTGATATTAACGACAAGGAACTGGGACTTGGTGAAGAACCGGATGATTGCCTCGGTTTTGGGGAAAACGAACTTTTGTTGTCCATACAAGATGAATTCACCACTTTGCCCGGAAAAGTTTCCGTGCTCTTCAGAGTTTCAGATTTGATGGGGAATCCTATCTCAGGATTATCGGCCGAACAGTTCTCCATATACGAACAAGGACGAAACGATGATTGTTTTGAACCCATATCCCCTTCGGAATCCTTTGCCCGAATTTCCCCAAACTCACAAGTATTTAACAACAACACCCTTTTAGTGCTGGATTTGAGCAATAGCGTATTGGAAAGTAGTTTGGACGAATTAAAGGCGGCAACCACCAGTTTCATCAACAATGTAATGCCAACCCCAACTACGGAGTCCTTTAAAATGGCCATTTATTGGTTTGATGGAGAAGACGAACTTCATTTATTAAACCCCTTGACATCTTCCGCTGCCGAATTGACAGCGGCCGTAGATGGCATCACAATGGATATCAGCAACGACCCATCTACTGATTTGTACGGCGCCGTGATCAAATCAACAGACATTGCCGAGGGCTTGCTTGATGAAAACTCAGAAGTAATCAACGCGGCATCCGTGGTATTGTTCACCGATGGAACCGATCAAGCTTCGAGATACAAAGAATCCGATGCTTTACGTGCAGTTGAGGAAGCCGATAGCAATATTTCCTACTTCACCATTGGACTAGGAGCCGAAATAGATACCGAAGTTTTGGAGCAAATCGGGAAAACAGCCAGTGTTTTTGCCAGTAATTCAGAAGAATTGGAGAATACCTTCAACGATATCTCACAACGTGTAGAGGAACAAGCGGGAAGCTACTACCTTTTTGAATACTGCACCCCAAAACGTGATGGAAGTGGCGAAAGTAACCTAGTGATCCAGTTAACGCACAACAGCCTAAAAGGAGCTGTTCAGACCAAGTTTAGCGCCAATGGTTTTACCGGTGGTTGCGAATAGGTTCTAGTACTATAACGGCTAGTTAATTTTTGGATTAATCGTATCTTGTTCAGCAAACAAACTAAACATTCATATGATAACCCAAAGAAAAACGATTTACACTTTTATTTGCACCTTCCTTTTAGGTTTTACAAGCAGTATTTATGCCCAGCACATCAGTCCGTTAGAGGGAAGATGGGACCTGGAAATGGATTTTATGGGGAAGACCTCCCCTTCTTGGCTGGAAATTAAACATTCGGGAACTGCGACACTTTTGGGCCGTTTTGTCTTCGCTTTTGGTAGCGCAAGACCCATTGCCGAAATAGAAACTTATGGGGACAACAAATTTACCTTTAGTATTCCCAACCAATGGGAGCCCAAGGGAAGCGACATGATCTTTCATGGTGAATTGCAGGGAGAAACATTAAAAGGCACATTAATTTATACAGATGGTTCCATAATTGATTGGACTGGCGTAAAAGCACCGGAATTGGAATACACCGAGAATCCAAAATGGGGAAAAACCATTGATGTGTTCAACGGAAAAGACCTTTCGGGTTGGCATGTAGATGGCGAAAAGAACCAATGGGTGGTTAAGGACGGTATTTTGACCAGTCCAGAATCCGGCTCCAACCTGATTACGGATGAAAAATTCCAAGACTTTAAACTACACGTGGAATTTCGTTACCCAAAAGGAAGTAACAGCGGAATCTACTTGCGCGGGCGCTACGAAGTTCAGATTGTGGATAGCGAAGGTTTGGAACCATCGGACATTTATTTAGGCGGTGTGTACGGCTTTTTGGAACCCAATGAAAATGCTTCCAAACCTGCTGGCGAATGGCAAACTTATGATATTACTTTGATTGGACGAAGGGTTACCATAACGCTAAACGGAAAAACAGTGATTTCCGATGCCACGATTCCAGGAATTACTGGAGGTGCTTTGGACAGTAAAGAAGGAGAACCCGGTCCATTTATGATCCAAGGAGACCACGGCCCTATTGAGTATAGAGCTTTTGAAGTGACCCCATTAAAGAATTAAGAATTCAACATTCATATAAAAAAAGCCCGATTATAGCAATCGGGCTTTTCTTTTTTCTTAATCCAAAGGAACAAGTTCAATGTTTCGCCATTTGACGCGAATACCACCGCCATCATGTATTTGCAGGGCAATGGCTCCTTCGCCTTCACCTATTTTTTCATCTTCCAGATGTACCATTTGCACACCATTCAGCCATGATGTGACCTTGGGACCCTCCACACGGATTTTCATAGTGTTCCACTCCCCCATTTTCAGGGCTTTGTCCTTTTCCGGGTCGGGCTTGATCAACCAACCACGACCATAGGATTCGTAGATTCCACCCGTATCTTTTCCTGGAGGGGCTACTTCTACTTGCCATCCTGTTACTTTAGTGCCTTCAAAAGTAGAGCGGATAAAAACACCACTGTTGCCATCGGCCTCTTGTTTAAATTCCAAGGTCAATTCAAAATCCTTGTAGAATTTTTCTGTGGACAAATATCCGTATTCGCCTTTGGGGCCACTCTCACAGATTAGCAAACCATCTTCCACAAACCATTTTTCTTCTCCATGATTGATCCAACCGTCCAGATTTTCTCCATTAAAAAGATTGATGGGTTCTTGTGCGAATGTAAATTGCGCTGCCAATAGGCATAATCCTACTAAAATTTGTTTTTTCATTGTTATAAATTAAAGGGTTATTTACTCAATAATCGAGATTTAAATGCTCCGAGGCTTACCTCGAAATCAAAATATGTTTTCCTACCAATGCCTCGAGGGCTTGTCCCGAGGTAGTTTGCTATTTATGATAATTTATTTGCCATTGATTAGTCCATTGCCCGTGTTCTGCTGATCCAAAGGTTTGGAGAGGTCTATAAAAAAACCATTGATCACGGCGTGCGTAAGCTTGCCCTCTTTCTCCAAAAAGAAGGTAGGGTTAATACCTGGTTGCAGTCTAAAGTTTTTCAACTTAAAAGCATCATTTACCAAGATCAAAGGAAAGTGCACAAATGCACTTTTTTCCGGTTTTTCTGTTTTAACGTAGGCCACACCGTCTTTTAATAAATCCATCGGGTCCTCAATACGGGTAACTTGTGCCACCTTTGGTGGAACAAGTTTATAACCATTGGCATCAAAAGTTTTATATCCGTAAAAGGTAGATAAATCACCTTGGTCGGCGACTGAACTTTTGTAATAAAATTGGTTGTGCCCTTCCAAATCTACCTCGTGATTAAAAATGCCCAAATCAAGAATGTAATCATCTCCCATAAGCTCGTAGGTCACGTTCTCTATCTTTAGATCGAACAACATACGGTCGTTGCGGGGTATCTTTTCGTAATCTCCGATTGGAATATTTTTAAAAGATTCGTTGGCAATGGTATACAATGCCGAAAGAATGGAAACATAGTTTAATTTTCGGATTTCCTGCTTCTCTGGATCATCAGGGTACCCTCCTGATTCAATCAAAATTAAGCTGGTGCCCCATTTGGCAATATTGTCCCCAAAAGCGCGGGGTTCAAAATCATCGCTGTAACGCCCTACTTGTCCTGGGGCATAGTTTTGAATGATCTTGTTCATGTAAACAATTACCTTCATTGCATTGGCACGTACTTCATTGATATCCTTCTCGTAGTTGTACGCAGTGGCCAAATAGGAAATGGTCGCAGGCTTTTCGGTCCGTTCTGCATTATAGTACTTGCTCTGATCATGAAGGTTAAAGCCAAAATCTGCATCTAAACTATCTCTAAGCCTTTTTAATGTTTGACTTTCTGGGGATTGTAATCGTAAAGCATCTCTATTAATATCCACACCCAAGGCATTACGTCTTGTGAACACTTCTGCCCCATCCGGATTGAGCATGGGCAAAAAATGGAGCTTTAATTTGGATAGGATAGCTTCTTTCTCCTCATTAAACTCGGGGGCGTCCAAAAAATTCAGAATATCAAAAATGGCTTGCGTAGCCGTTGGTTCATCCCCGTGCATTTGCGACCACAGAAAAATATTACTGTCACCAGAACCAATGCTGATCAAATGCAGATCCCGACCTTGAATGGACTCCCCTACTTTTTGTACTTCAAATTTTGGGTTGGCCTTAAATTTTTGAATCAAGGGCTGAATATCTGCATGTTTTATTCTTCGTTTTCCTATGCTCGATTCTTTATAGTCCTCATAGGTTTCGTATAATTGGGGTGTAAGCTCATCTTGTGCCTGCATACTGGATGCCAACAATACCAAGATTGCAAAAGACATTAGTTTCTTTATCATTTTCTATTGTTTTGTTGGAACAGGCTTAAAGTTAAATTTTTTAGTGGCATTTCTTACCTTTTCCACAAAATCCATCCCCGGGTCTGTTTTTTTGGTTCGATAGCCATCGTCCACTTCCAACCAAAGTGGATGCCCTTCGAACAAGGTATATTCTTGGTGGCCGATTACATAATCAATATCATATTTTGATGCCAAATAGTTGACCAAATAAATATTGGATTTGAGTTGCTGCTTGGTCAAGGGAAATCCCTCTGTGCCACCAACATTTTCTATTCCGATTGCGCAATGGTTTAAACCAATTGTATGGCGTGCCATGGTGGTTTCGGGCATTAAACGATAAATGGTTCCATCTTGGTCTACCAAAAAATGTGCAGAAACATTAAGACCACTTACGTTTTCTATGTCCGGACGCCAGTTGGGCAAGGTAGACCTATTAAAGGCTTCAAATGATTTTTTAAGAGATGGAATGGCTGTCCAATGCAAAACCACCATTTTTGGGGTTATTATGGGAGTGTCCTGCCCTATTTCATATCTGTTTAATAAATATTCCTTGGTCAGTTCAACCCGTTGTTCATCAAAAATAATGGGAATGTCCACAATTTTCTTTTGAGTGGAGCATGCCACCATGGCCAAGGCCCATAGAATTAAACTAGTTTTCTTCATTTGTGGTATTTATGGAATCAATGGAAACGGCGTAGCAGATAATCAATTTTTTTCTACCCCATTCGCGTGCTTTTTTAACGTCTTTTCCCATGTAAATGTCTATTCGGTTGCGCCAGCGATAATGCATTTTGTCCTTTACATAAAATGTGTCGGGAAAGGTATCTATTTTTACCATGGTGTTATGAGTGAGTCCCATTTTAATTAGATCTCGTGAAACCGCTATGCTTTTCATCCCCGGTTTTAAGGTGTCTCCCCACGCCGCCACGGAAGGATTAATGCTATCCGTTTGCCAAAAAACGGAATTGTATGCTGATGCGGTGACTTCATGGCCGTACCATTTATATTTTGCAGGGGGTTCTACGGGTTCTTTTTTTTGGGCACACCCCATCAAAATTAGAAATGCTATAAAGGGCCATCTTTTCAATACAATACATTTTCCAATACCATAATATCCACATTATCGTTCTTCCAACGTTCGGTCAAAACTTTAGGAACTGGAGTAAAGCCTAAAGTTAAGGAGCTCAAAACAATATCCTCGTCGCCATCGTTATCAATATCCGAGGCATCCATTAAAAACCAGCGTGCCATAGAAGGGTCTTGCAAAATGTTTGTGGTAAATTCAAAACTGTCGGAATCCTTGTTTTCCAAATAGACAAAAGTAAGCTCGGGAAACTCTTGATAGTTGGGAAATGTACTGATCAGGGCAAAATCAAGGTCTCCATCTTGATCAAAATCACGAGATAGTATCCGTGTTGCGCCGTGCAGGGGATAAAAGAAGGCTTCGGAATAGGTACTATTACCATTATTGAGATAGATTCGCATACCGTGATAGGGTTTGTGCACATAGGAAATGTCTGCATTATCGCCTTGTACTGTAATAATATCTTCCAGACCATCGCCATTGTAATCCACAAACTCAAACCAACTGGTTCCAAAAACAGGACTAAACCCCAGAATGTTTTCTGCTTCAAAATCTAGGTTTTCTGTTTGATAAAAAACGGTAATACTCTCCCTGCTTTGGGTCATTAATGCCACAATGTCTTTTTTGCCATCTTGGTTCATGTCCTTGATCACGGTTTTAATGGCTCCCGGAAGATTGAGCAATGTTTTTTTGTCGTACCCTCCTGATTTATTTTTGACCATCAAGGACAGTTGCCCTGTCTCATTACCAAATTCACTGACTATAAGTTCATGTACACCATCATTATTAAGGTCTTCCAAAAGTGTATGGACCGGTCTATGAAAATCGTGGTTCATTGAAAGGGTATCTTCACCTACTTTTCCAATCATTTTTCCTTTGACCAATTCAGAAGGACGGATAATGCCCACTTCACTGATAATTTCTAGGGAATCCTTTTTGCTATACCATGTTACAGGACTCTTTCCTTGGTAAATAGCGGTTGATTTTTCTTCACTAAAATTAAAAACACCCAAATTTCCTGAAAGGTCACCGTAATATACTTCGTTATCCTTGTCCAAAAACTCCAGATAGGTCACCATAGCCCCATTTTCATCATCCAAGGAATAAGTTTTGGTCTTAAATTGTACGAGAGTGTCGGTTTGTGGCATGGGTATAGCTTCCAAATATTCTGGGGCATTAGATACGATATAGGTTTCCAGTTGTGCCCACTCTTTGAGTGTTATTTTGGGTCGAAAACCATATTCTGCCACATTGTTGTCTTGGTACAAGCCTTCCACTTCCATACGTTCCATCATGGCGGGGAGCACATATTCTTTCCAAACATTCTTGGGCAATGCATCAATCTTGGGCGGTAGGTGACAACTGGCACAGTATTTAGAATAGAGTTGAGCTTCTTTTGATTTTGGCTTTTCCTTGTTGCAAGAACCCATTAAAAGTATGAGCACAAAGGCAGTCAAGGAATAAAAATATAAAGGTCTGTTTGGCATTGGCTGGTCAGGGTGTCGGGGATTGAGGGTTTTAGTTGGGCAATGGAACATAGGTATCATCGTTTTCCATCATTGGAAAAGTTTTATCTCTCCATGCTTTTTTGGCCTGTTCCAGTTTTTCTTTGCTAGAGGAGACAAAATTCCAATAAATATAACGTTCCTCGGGAAAAGGTTCGCCCCCAAACAGCAATAAATGTGTATTTGGTTTTAGTTTAATGTTGCAGGTGTCCTCCACTTTGGATACCAAAATATTCCCTTCTCCTACCGTTTCGCCACAAGCTTCAATGCTTCCTTCCACAATGCAGATCCCAATTTCACCTTTTAAATTTCCATTGACATTGAGGTTGTAGTATTCCTTGGCCTTTACCTCGACCATAAACAGATTGGAATGTACCGGCACGGGGGATTCTTTGTCATAACCCTCACCTGCGACCAATTTATATTCGGTACTGCCATCGGTCCATTTGGGAATGTCTTTTTCATCAATATGGTGGAATTGGGGGGCCATATCCTCCAGTTCCTTTGGCAAGGCTACCCAAATCTGATAGCCATGGGCTGTAAAGGTGTTACCATTGCGCAGGTCTTGTGGGGTTCTTTCAGTGTGGGTTACTCCCTTTCCTGCGGTCATCCAGTTTACGGAACCGGGTCTTATCCGTTGGTGGGTGCCAAGACTGTCCTCGTGGATAATTTCCCCCTCCAACATAAATGTCAAAGTGGATAAACCCATATGCGGATGCTGATTCACATCCATATACTTTTCAGGCCCTAACTGTGTGGGACCCATATGGTCTATAAAAATAAAGGGGCCGATCATGCGCTTTTTACGGAAAGGAATCAGTCTTCCCACTAAAAAGTCGCCAATATCCCTACTACGTTCCTCAATGATCAATCCGATGTTGGACATGTATAATTGTTTATATTTAGATGCAGAAAGTTACAAATACATACTATACCATGAAACTACTTAAGCGTGTTTTACTGCTTCTCCTTGTTGTTATCGGAGTAGTTGTTTACCTGAATTACCCCAAATTGAATATTATTTCCGGTTATGCCGCCAAAAATGTGGCTTCTGGTGTGTTTGTGGCCAATCGCTCCGCGGCTAGCATGAACCAATATGACAATAGTGCTCCTTTGATCGAGATTGCTTCGACAGAGGTAAATAAAAATGAGGAATCCGCCTCTTCAACCGTTTATGGTCTGATGAAGCGTACAGCGGTACATCGCGATGGATTGGGTGCGGTTTTGATCAATGATGATTATGACCCAAGCGCATTGACCATCAAACCACAAAGAAACCAAACTCCAGATACTATTCCCTATCCCTACGGGCAAGCAGCTCCAGTGGACACCGTATTGCCGGAAGTGGATATGGATCAAATCAACAAAGCGATGGCGATGGCATTTTCTGAGCCCGAAACACAAAAAACACGGACTATGCTCATTTTGTACAAGGGGCATTTGATTGCCGAAAAATATATTGATGGGTTTGATAAGGATACCCCCATTTTGGGCTGGTCCATGACCAAGAGCGTGTTGGCCACTTGCTACGGTATTTTGGAACATCAAGGCAAGTTGGAAATGGATTGGCCCGCTCCTATTCCTGAATGGAAAGATGATGAAAGAAAAAACATTACTTTGAACCATTTGTTGCGTATGCAAAGTGGTTTAAAATGGGATGAAGATTATACGGGCATTTCGGATGTTACCCGTATGTTGTTTTTGGACAGTGATATGACACAGGCGCAGCGTAATAAAAAAGCAGTTGCTGAACCAACCGAGATTTGGAACTATTCCTCGGGCACCACCAATCTATTATCTGGAATTCTACGGCAACAGTTTAGAAGCCATCAAGAATATTTGAACTTTCCCTACTCCGCCTTGATCGATAAGATTGGAATGTACTCTATGATTTTGGAGGCTGACATTGTAGGAAACTATGTTGGGTCTTCCTACGCATGGGCCAGTACACGCGATTGGGCCCGTTTTGGACAGTTATATTTGGATAAAGGCAATTGGAACGGAGAACAATTGTTTGATTCTACTTGGGTGGACTACATCACCAAGCCCACCATAAACTCTGATGGCACTTATGGGGCACATTTTTGGCTTAACGCCGAAGGTAAGTACCCCGATGTACCCAGGGATATGTTTTCTTGCAACGGTTTTGAAGGCCAACATGTATTTATTATTCCTTCCAAAGACTTGGTCGTTATACGAACCGGTTTGGCCGAGGAACCTTATTTTGATGTAAACGGGGTGCTGTCAAACATCGTAAAAGCAGTACCTTAAATCGATGAGACATACTAAAATTCCCAAAAAACCACATAATCAAGGTACTTCACAACAATAATTTCGTTTACGGGAATGCTCGTGGTAGTTTTACCATGTAATAAAAAACGAAAGTAATTTTTTCATTTTCATATAGTGTTCTCGTAGAAGAGTCTTGACCATAACGGCAGGGCTCTTTTCTATTTGGGGCTATCCGTAACTTTTAGTCTGACACAAATTCCACGAATTACTCTAATTCAGTTCTGTGTCATCTGAGCTTTGCGAAGATTCTCAATTTTGATTTAAGAATCAAAAAAAAGGATTGCCACATTCATTTCTAAGCGTCAGCCTGAACTGGTTTCAGGGTCTCACCATATGGATTCCGTGTTGTACTTCGCTCAGCAATCGCACAGAATGACAACTGCTTGGCTAGGAGAATCTTCTTAAATTGTTCTTTATTGGCTGACACGAATTTCACGAATCACACCAATTCTATTACAGGTCATTTCGAGCTGTCACCCTGAGCGCAGTCGAATGGGGATAGCGAGAAACTCAGATTCTTCAGTCGTTACACTCCTTCAGAATAAACAGTTCTCATGCAAAAAGCAGCTAAATAATTACAACAAAACATCATATCACAACAAGTAAACGTGACTTCACAACAATAATTTCACTATTGTGGAGTTGCGGGGTACATTTACATTGTAATTAATCAGAAAGTAATTTTTTCATTTTCATATAGTGTTCTCGTAAAAGAGTCTTGACCATAACGGCAAGGCTCTTTTCTATTTGGGGTTGTTCTTCGCCTTGAATTTGTTTCAGGATTTCATTACAAATGGATTCCAACGTAATAAAACTTTTCATTGTTCCATATCGCCTGATAAAGACGACAACGGTCATACCAATATCCTAGCAAGTAACCCTATGTTTATATAGAAGATTTTATGGCCGTCACCATTTTTTTGGCACGTTCGGCCACTTCTTTTTCCGACCATCCCAATTTGATCAAGCAGGAGATATTTCTGGACATCCATTTATCGGATTCAGAAAAATCAGCCTTTTCGTAATCGGGTAATGACTCAATGACATCCTTTGGTAATTTGCCCAAGGATTTCATCTGGATCAAATGGTCCCATTTTTTGTAATAATGCCAGTTATTGTCATACCAATAAAAACATCCATCTACTCCGGTTTCAATCAATTCTTGATGAGCCACCTGAGCCAATTCCTCCGTGGGCATAAAGAAGTTCAGAAAAGAATAGTTCTCCTCTCCCCCATCCGGGACAGTCCTAAAAACAACTTCTGGAATGCTTGACAATGCTTCTCGTATAATCGTGTAATTTCTCTTTTGAATGGCAATAAACTCATCCAAACGGGCAAGCTGAGCTACTCCTACAGCAGCATTCATCTCGGAAATTCGAAAATTATATCCTAAAAAAGGGTGCTCCTCGGCTCCCCGATTATTTCCAACATGATCGTGACCGTGATCTGAATATTTATGGGCGTTTTCGTAATAATTTTCATTATTGGTGATAACGGCGCCACCCTCACCACAGGTAATGGTCTTTACATAATCAAAAGAAAAACAGCCTAAATCGCCTATGCTTCCCAAAGGTTTCCCGTTGTAGGTGCCTCCAATAGCTTGACATGCATCTTCCAGTAATAAAAGTCCATGTTTGTCACAAATGGCTTTCAAGGCATCTAAATTGGCCATGGAACCGCACATATGTACAGGCATTACCACTTTGGTTCTCGGGGTGATGGCCTTTTCCACCGCTTCTGGTTTCAAAGTAAGGGTATCATCAATGTCAACTAAAACGGGGACGGCACCCAAAGCCAGAATGGATTCAAAACTGGCCACAAAAGTAAAAGTGGGCATAATCACCTCATCTCCCGCTCCAACGCCTGCACTGGCCAAAGCAACTGTTAGTGCGGCAGTACCGCTACTTACGGCATGTGCATGTTTGGACTGCATTCTTTCTGCCAAACCAATTTCTAACTCCTTTGTTTTCCAATGTCCGTTTCGTATGGCATCGAATCCGTAGCGCATTAGCACTCCGGAGTCCATAACGTCCTGTACTTCTTTTCTTTCCTTGTCTCCAAAAAGTTCAAATCCTGGCATACTTGTATTTTATTTTAAAAAAACCATAGTTTGATGGCCATCAAAACTACGGCTATCACTAAAAATGTTTTTATGAATCCGTCCCCCTTTTTTACGGAGAACCTACTGGCAAACCATGCCCCTGAACCATTTCCTATGGCCAGCACAAATCCCAGTTTCCAATCTACTTTATCGTTAAATGCAAAAACAGCCAAGGCTGCGAGCATATAAATAAACACCACGGCTACCTTTGTGGCATTGGACCTCACGAGGTTCATTTGATTAAAATAATGCAAAAATAGCAGCATTAAAAAACCAAGTCCGGCATTGATAAAACCACCGTAGATCCCAAAAAAGAAAAATACGATCATACTCACCCATAAATATTTACCTGTGAGACGTTCCTGCATTTCTCCTATTCTCATCTTTGGCTTAAAAATGATAATGAGCACCACGGCCAACATTACAATGGCCAAAATCCTATTAAAGGTTTCCCCATCTATGTCCACAGCAATGTATGCCCCGATAATGGAACCCAAAAAGGCAGCGATGCCCAAATACAGGTTAAAGGGAAAGGTGGTAACGCCCTTGCTTCTAAAGCCGGCCGTTCCCAGCGCGGTCTGTACCACTATGGCCACTCTGTTGGTTCCATTGGCAACAGCTGGTGGCAATCCCAAAAAAATGAGAGTCGGCAAAGAAAGTAACGAGCCACCTCCTGCCACGGTATTTATAAATCCTACTGCAAAACCTACAGCCACCAAGAGCAAATAGTGGTACCATTCTAGCATAATACAAAGGTATAACCATTGTTTTGAACGGCATACTGATTTTGACAAACTTTAAATGGGGGATGTACAAAATGTTTTATCCCTCCGATTTAAACAATAATGCAAAAAGGTCTTTTGGGATAACAAAAAGCTTTATATATTTGCACCCGCTTAGGAGGAATGGCAGAGTGGTCGAATGCGGCAGTCTTGAAAACTGTTGAGGGTCACACCTCCGGGGGTTCGAATCCCTCTTCCTCCGCTGAGAGACATCATCTCAAAACAAGAAACCCTGTAAATTATTGATTTACAGGGTTTTTATTTTTTTTGATATCAAATGATATCATTTAATATCATCCTAATAGGTGCCCAATTCGGTGTCACCTGCAATCTCACCAAAAAGGGACACCTAATATCATTTAAAATATTATTAATCAACATATTACAGGGATTATTTTTTAATATTTTTTTACTAATTTCAAGGCAAATAATGTTAAAATAGGTGTCCCTTTTATGTTATCTCTCTTATTCTACATCAAAAAGCACAAAACCGACAAAGTAGGCCGGGCAATGATATACATCAGAATCACGGTAAATGGAAAGCGTTCCGAATTCAGCACGGGCCGCAAAATTTATCCCAACACTTGGGATGCCACCAATGGGAAGGTGTTAGGGTTCTCGCAAGAAGTACGTCAACTGAATTCGCAATTAATGAAAATACGGACCGACCTATTTCGGCATGCGGATAAATTGAAAGACAAGGGCCGACCATTGACTGCTGTGTCACTTAAAAATTCTTACCTAGGTGCGGATAAGCCCTCAAAAATGTTATTGGAAATCTTTCAAGAGCACAATGACAGGGTTGAAAAATTAGTTGGAAAAGATTTTGCTCCTGGTACAGCAGAACGTTACAAAACAGCAAAAAGTCATCTGGCCGAATATTTACAGATCGAACTTCGAAAGAAAGATATTCCTGTCGTAGATGTAGATCATTCATTTATTTCAGGTTTTGAATATTATCTAAAGACAAAAAGAAAGTGCAGCCATAACACGGCCATCAAATATGTGGTGAACTTTAAAAAAATCATAAGGATCGCTTATGCAAATGGCTGGATCAAAACAGACCCCTTTGCCAATTGGAAAGCCCGATTAAAAACTGTAGAACGAGAATTCCTGACTGATGAAGAGCTTCAACGACTAATGAATCATCCTTTTACAAATGAACGGTTAGAGCATGTAAGGGATTGTTTTGTTTTCTGTTGCTTTACCGGATTGGCCTATGCGGATGTGAAAAAATTGACACATGACGATTTTGTGATAGGGATTGACGGGGATTTATGGATCAACACCAAACGTACCAAGACAAAAACAAAAAGTAACATTCCCGTTCTTCCAACAGCATTGATGATTCTTGAAAAATACGAGCATAGCCCCTTACTTGTAGATAAAAAGGTGCTACCCGTATTGACCAATCAAAAAATGAATGCCTATTTAAAGGAAATAGCGGATCTAAGCGGAATCAATAAACACCTGACCACCCATTTGGCCAGACATACTTTTGCGACTACCGTGACACTTTCCAATGGCGTCTCCATTGAGTCTGTAAGCAAGATGCTGGGGCACAAATCACTCCGAACCACGCAGCATTATGCAAAAATATTGAACCGAAAGGTCAGTGAAGATATGCAATTGTTAAAAAAGAAATTGAGCTTTCAAGAAAAGATCAAGTCAAAAAACGCTTAAACCTTTTGCCCCTTGATATTGGCCCTTGTAGAAACATATCAGGAAGAAGAGCATTTAGAAATATCGTTAGAGCACCAAAAATTACTCAATTAGCGTTTGGCCGACCACATAGCTGACCCAGAAGCCGGAAAAGATTGGAAAATCCTAAAATCTGGGCTACACAAGAAATATGGCCTTAACAAAGGGAGTTCCGGAAAAACCCTGATGCAATATGTAAATTTCCTTATTTTACAGGGGTTAACAAGGTATGACGTACAAATGGGAAACAAAAAATTAGTGCTGTTTTTTTGAGCCGGTAATATCTTTTTCATTTTTTGACTGATAGGACATATTCAAATAGAAATTAATAAAATCACCATTAAAGTTACTTAATCTGTTTTCCCTTTTCCGTTAACCTATATCGTTGCTTACTGCTTTTCGGTTTATCCGGGATTGTCATTTCAATCAATTTTGCATCAAGTGCCGGCTGTAAATAATTATATAAAAATGTTGGACGATGCCTCATGTCTAACTTTGTCATTAATTCTGCCGTTGTAGTTTCATCCCTACCTATTACAGAAAGTAATTTTGAAACTTGTTCGGTAACTTGTTCGGTAACTTGTTCGGTGATTTTTTCAGAAGAAGGAAAAGTCATTCTGGTAAAGTTATCCATAAACCGGAAACATTCCTTTCCGTAACTCTTTAAAATCCGTGGAACGCCAGAGCCCAGTTGCTCTACCAAATCCAAATCCCTGTATATACGCATTAGCTCCTTATTCCTCGGCATAGAAACGCCTTCAAAAAAATCTTCTTTGCTAAGTCCGTCCGGTAAGGAACCGGCAGATGTTATTTCAATCCTGTCGTCAAATATTTCAAACTTAGGTGGTACTTCTCGGGTGTAGTCATTATGTACTATGGCATTATATATAGCTTCACGCAAGGCTACAGGATTCCATAACTTTCGCTCAATACGTTCTTTTGATGTAATGGTCGCAAAAGTTGTATTTTCTACTGCAATTTTATCCAGTACACTTTTTGTGGCCTTAATGAGCGAGCAATATCCATATTCATTATTTTCAAGAAGGTCTACCCGATCTAGGCCTTTATATTTAGCAACTTTAATAGATACATTGTTTACATCTGCTAAAAGGTAGGCTGCATAGTTAAGGAAACCGTCTTCGGTAAGTAGTTCTAAATTCTTTTTAAACTGTTTGTTAAGAGGTTTACCATTCTCCTGATAATAGATATGTAGCTGCTCAAAACTTAAGTCCTGGCGATGCGATTTTATTTTTCCTATTGAATTACGTGTACGGCTGGCGAAAAGTTTATCAATCATAGCTTGCGGCATGGGTTCGGCCGCTGTGCCTACACGAATAAAACAGCCTTTTTCGGTCATGCCGTATTTCTTTTTGAAATAGGGCTTTTCACTTCCACCGGCAACAATAATCTTGATAATGTCTTTACCGTCACGTTCTTCAGCCACTACATCAAATAAACCCATGGCCGAAGGAGCAATATTGTTTTTGATACGGTCTTTGATTTTAAGCATATCACTGTCAATATCATCTACACCAAGTACTTTCCCTTGCTTATCAATGCCTAAGTAAATTAACCCGCCTTCCAAATAATTGAGGAAAGCAATCACTTCCTTTTCCAAATCCAGGTCTCTGGTTAATTTTTCTTTGTATTCTATTCTGTTTGTTTCAGACATTATCAGTGATTTGATGTAAAAATAATCTTTTATATACACCTACTAGGGCATCTATTTTAATTAATAGAATTCCCCAAGGCTCTGCCTCGGGTGTAGTAAAGGAAATGTTTAAAAAACGGATGGTTTTTTAAAAAATGATAACATATTGTTCCGTTGAATACCTCGTGGGCTTGCTCCGAGGATTTTTTATTACCAAACAACAGCCATCCCCCGGAGGTATTCACAAAATTGGATTTCAGTTCTAAGTCTGATTAAAGTAGTTATTAAGGGGGACTAAGGTTTATGGGGAGACCACTTGTCCCCAAATCCCTTACCCCAACTTCAGCGCTCGGATCCTATCCTATTTTTGTAGCAGTTCGGAAAGAAAAGCGTATAACAAAAATAGGATAGGGCGCTGTCCTACTTTTTGCCTTCTACCTCCAGCCATTTTTGATAGAGTTCCTTTGCCTCTGGGCTTTCTTTAAAGAATGTCCCATAGTGTTCAATGGCATCATCCTGACCTTTTATATATGCTGTCTCTTCCTTCTTGGCTATCCTTGACACCTGATAGATTGAAAATCCAAAGACCAACAAGACCGTGACCAACAACCCCCAAGTAAGTTTTATGGCCCAACCGGGCAAGAGAATGGACCGCTCTACTTTATGAAGAATCCTTTCCATCAGTCTTTGTTGTTCCTTAATGTTGTTTTTTTGGTTGTTGCCATACTCCTTTAGAAGATTATTTAACTCAGTGGTATCTGGCCTCAATGGGAGATTTTGCAAATTTTCATGCACCTTTTCCAAACGGTCTATACTCTTCTCAAACCCGTTGACCTCCTCTGTCAACAGTTCCGCTATTTCATCCAGTTTTGCCATAATGTTCTGTTTAGATTCCTATTCCAGTGTCCCTGACCACTTTTATGGCCAGTTTGATGGTCTTCTTTATGATGGTCTGGGTCAGGCTTGTTGGGATATTCACAGTCCGGCCCAAAAGCTGCATGCTCCTGTCCTTGGCTATCCGCTGTGCCATGTTCTTTTCAAAGTTCATTTGACGGGCGATCCTGCCCATGGACATGGACCGGTGCACCTCGCTTCCTTTTAGGTTGGTTCCCTTGTACTCAAAACGAAAGCCCTGCAATTGGTTCTGCCTATTGATGCTGGGAATGACCTTTACATTGTTCTGCTCCATCGACTTGATGTACTGATCAAAGTCCCTTGGCCGTTCCCTGGCCATGACCTTTTCATGGATCTTCTGTATTTCCGATCGGACATGTTGCATCCGGTACAGTTTTTCCTGTTGTACCTCCTTTACCGTGGTCAGGTCCATTTGTTTGGCCACCCGTTCCGCCACTTGTTGGCTCCGCTTTCCGATGAAACTGTCATTGTAGGCTTTTCCCTGAAAGTTTATCCGGTTGGCATACAGATGGACATGTACATGTTCCTTGTCCCTATGGATAAAGGCAACGGCCTGGTGCTGCTTGAGGTTCATCTCCTTGAGGAACCTTTCGGTCATTTCCTTGAGCCGTTCGCTTTCCAGTTTCCTCCCGTCCTCTATGGTGGGACTGAGCACAAAGCTCAGTGTGTTCTTCCGGCACAGCTCGTTCTGTTCTTGGATGACCTTGAACTCCTCGGTGATCTCCCTTGGGGTCTCCCCGGCCAGATATTGGCTATGGATGATCTCCGATCCTTTCTCCTGGTTCATCCCGTAGCTCATCGAGGCTGCAGTATGCGATATGGACTTTCCCATTCCTATCATTTTTTAAAGTTTAAAAGATGTTGTCTTATCTCTTTGGCCAGCTGGGCCGTTTCCTCGGCCAATCTGGTGTTCCGCTTCCGGAACATGTTGGTGATCAGCCTAAAATTCCGTTGGTATTTGACCAATAGCTTGTAGGCCTCTATCTGTTCGTCCGTCATCCGCTCCACGATTCGGTCATCGAATGCGGCACGTCGACAGTACTCGCTGAGGGAAAGACCGCTCTTCAGGGCCTTTACCTTCAGCAGTTTCTTCTCGTAGACCGAGCAGCGGAACTGGACGAACTCTTTCTTCATTTTCCCATCAACTTTTGCGACCTTCGGGAGCAAAAGCAAGATTTGTCATGACAATGACACATCTTGAATTCGTTTCCGAACTTCATCCTTTGCGTTTTTTACCTTCCATACGTTTATATCTTTAAAACCTTCATAGAGGAAGGACATATCCCTACTGTTCGGGCACTTTTCCAATAAAAGTTCCGTCATCCCCAGTCCCGTTTTGTCTCTGTCAAGAAACAGCTCCACATTTTCATATTCCCCTATCTCTGTGACCATCCGTTTTACGAAGGCCGTGGTGTTCAATACCAGAAGGTCATGGCTGTTTACGATATCCGGCATCAGCTCCATTAGGGTGAGCATATCGAACATGCCTTCGGTAATGGCCAATTTCTTTGATCTGTTCCCCATCATCGAAACATCCTTGGGCGATGTGGATCCTTTCCAATAGCTGTTCCGCAGTTCCCAGCCTCCAGACCTGTTCTGTAATCCTATGCCAAAGTATGTCCGTTCTCCTATCTTATAATGGACCTCCTTGCACAGTTTTCTTGCGGTCTTGGTCGAAACCTTTCTGGAGCTCAGATAGTTTTGCAGGGCCCTGTGCTCGATCTCCTTTTCCTGGATGATTTCAATCGGGTCGGCCCTATGTTCCTTCTTGGTTGGATTCGGCCGCCGGTGAAAAGAAAAATGGCCCATGTTCCCGGACAATCGTTCCAATGCCTCCTTTACGGAACAGTTTTCCATTTTCATGATCAGGTCTATGGTACTGCCACCTTCAAAGGTCCCAAAATCTATCCAGTAGTTTTCCTTCAATGATACCTTGAAAGAGGCTTGGGTCTCGCTCCGGAACGGGCTGAGGAACCAAGCTTCTTTTTCCGTTTTCCGGACTGGAAAGTGCCCCGACTTGGCCAGCGTGGAAACGATGTCAATGTTGCGGGCTTTTTCGCAGTCCATTCTTTTTTCTCTCATGGTTCTGTTTTTAATCGATTTTTGATGATTTGATGACAAACCTCTGGGGGACCCTATAAATACTGGTTGTTCCCCCGTCATCATTTTGTCATCGTTTCATCACTTTTGTTTTTTTCTTCATTGTCCCTGTCATCATTTTTTATTTTGATGACAGAATGATGACAAAGTGATGACAGCCTAAACCCTTATAAACACTGGGCTTATATCAATCTGTCATCAAATCATCAAAATTTTGGACCAAAAAATTCTTTTTTATGGTAAAGTACCTTCCCTTGGCGTCCTCGGTGTTGATCTCGCCGTTGTTCCAAATGGTGATTTTTTGGTACTTGTTTGAATTTGGCTGGTTGTCCAGTTTCCAATCCTTTTTCAGCAACCGCCTCAATTGGGTCAGGTCGGTCTTGACCCGTGTGCGGTTGAGCATGTGCAGGGCATCGATGGGACAAAGGTCCACCGAGTCCATCTCGAACTTTTCCATGGCACTCAGCAATAGACTGGCCAGTTCCTTCTCCACCCTATTTCGGTTATTGTTCACCAGCTTCTTAAGGGCAGGGGTATAAACCTGTTTAGCTGTGAACCACATTCGGGTTCTTTGTTTTGTGCTGTATTCCCTTTTTGAAAGGAAATCCAAAAAAGCGGGCACTTCCTTGGACAACTGGTCCAGGAAATCGGTGTCCTCCCTTTTAAGTGAAGGAATCTTTCTAACCCAGAACCTGGTCTCATGGGCATCGATCTTGATGAAACTGTCCTCGTTATTACTGCAGAGGATAAATTTTCCAAAGAATTCCACTTCCCTTTTGTCCTTGCCCTTGGCCTCCAGCTTGTTCCTGTTGGTGGTACTCAGATATTTGATGCGCTCGGTGAGCTCCTCCTTGTTGAACAGCACCTCGTCCACGCATATCAACAGCTTGTTGGCCCAGTCCGCATTGAACTGGCTTGCAAAGCTGTCATTGGTCAGATAGGTAAGGTTGTTGCCAAAGATCTCCTTGAGCCATTTGAGGAAGGTGCTTTTCCCGGTGTTCCTTTCGGTGGAGACCAGACAGAGGATGGGGAGCACCTGCACCGGTCTTTGGTACAGGAGTTTCAGATAGTCCAGCCCAAGTTCCAGCTGGTTGCCGAAGATATGCCCTAAAAAGGCCCGTGTTCTTTTGATGGTTCCCTCTTTGGGTTCATGTGCCAAAAGGGAATAGGTATTGTAGAAACCATGGTGTTCCTTTTTGAAGTCCACATGACAGGGAATACAGGCGAACCCATCATATTTGGGCACCTTGCCCAAATAGTCCTTGCCATGGTCCTGCTTGATGATATGCTCGTTCCAAGGGACCAGCTGCTCGTTGAAATGTCCAGAAATGGTCGGAATCCTTACCAACTTGTAAAAGGTGGTCCCGACCCTTATGTATGGTACTGTTTCCATATTGGTGCTTTTGAAATTTTGTGATTACTTCCATTTTTGGTGAATCCACAAATAATTTAAAGATGAATCCGTGGCTAAGGATTTGAATCCACAATCGTTTCGCTTTCCGGCAATGGCTTACGTTGGTTCTGTAGCAACCAACTGACTATCTTTTCCCTTTCAAAGAATATAAGTTTTCCATTGGGCTTGGAGTGCGGGATTTGCCCCGCAGCGGTAAGCTTGTACAGATAACTTCTTGATATGCCGGTGTAATCACAGGTCTCATCAAAGGTCAGTACTTCTTTATTGGCTATCATAAGTCGTTCCAAACGGTCAAGCCGTTCGAGTATCAAAAAATTGTCCATTTTGTTCCTTTTAACGATTACAAATGAACAAAAGCGCTTTTGTTTTCCTTTGAAGAATTCTTTGGATAAAGATAATAGAGGGCGGAGGGAAAGTAAGGTTTATGGATTGAATTTTATCCACAAAAAATTGATGTGCAAACACTTACATCATATCAGTTCATATCAAACCAAATGAAAAATGGCAAATAAAATTTTGTTCTAAATCAAATCAAATGACATCAATCGAATTTTCTTAGAATACAAGGATATTGAGTTATCAACAATTGAAATAAACAGATATAAAATTTTGGGCACCAATAAACGATTGATTATTGGATGAAAACATTCAGGTAGCTCTGGAATACTGTCTCGAAAAGGGTTAGCTTTTTAAACCTGTTCACTTTACTTCAAAAAAAAGCACCCCGTTTATGAGGTGCTTTTATGTATTTACAAGTAGGAGAATTGACTAGTTTCCTTCACTCAAAGAAAAGCTGCCATCACCACTAAAAGATTCTACTGTAATCGTTACGGTCCATATTCCGGAAGTGCCTGCGTCGGTTACTCCAGAGAAAGAATCGGGCTCAACCGCACCGTTCAATGATCTATTCAACACGATATTTGCATCTGCATCTGTTACCACCATATTGAAGGTACCTTCCGTAGTCGCAGTGATATCGGCATTATAATCCGCTGTACTGAGGTTGTTGTTCCAGCTGAATATACGGGTGGTAGAACCACCGTTGCCGGTAAAACTTGCATCGATGTCACCATTGAAATCCGACCGGTCACCAACGGTAAAGTCGGAAGGGCTTGTTCTTAATGTTGTTCCATTGACCGTTACACTCGCAAAAGGGTCATCATCTTTGCTACAGGCAATGACGGTAAGGACCATTACTCCGGCTATTAAGTATTTAAATAGATTTGAGGTTTTCATACTTTACTATTGATTAATTAAGAATTGTTGTTTTATAGTTTCCATAGGTTAAACAATCATACTAACGAATTCCCTACCCTGATGATATAAAATCATCTTTTTTTGTTGTGAATCGTGCCCTAATAGTTGTGAAATCATTTTTTTTAGAATTCGGCTATCTGTACAATAACGGTAAGGATTGGTTGGCAAAAGTTACTATGGCCGGGAATCTGGTTGATAAAAGGAAAAGAAGGTCAAAGATATCCAATGGGTATATAACTTTTTCAAATTACTCAGAAATAAGTGAAAAAACATCGAAATAGTCCAATTTGCAACAAATAATCAAAAACAAATTTGACCTAAGTTTGCGTGCAAATTGCGTGCAAATAAAAAAAGCTCCAAAAGTTAAAAACTCTTGAAGCCTTACTGTTACTGTGGAGAATACCGGATTCGAACCGGTGACCTCTTGCCTGCCAGGAAAGTTAGGTTTCTTTGATAGAGATTTCATTAAGTGACCTATTGAAAGTTTTTAACATCCTGGTTAAATAGACTTTCTATTTTAAATTTTGATTTCGTTATCTGGTATTACCCAATTTTAAATTCTGTCATTTTGAAGCTCTTTAATTTATTTTAAATCTCATTGTATCCATTTGGCATTTAAAAAGCCCATAATTGTTAAATTACTATTAAAAAGGTGTCCCTTTCGGTGTCAGTATCAATTCCCCACCCTTTACAACCCCTAAAAACAGTGGTTTTTTCAATTTAAAGAAGACCCTCTTCCTCCGCAATAAAAACCCGCAACGAAAGTTGTGGGTTTTGTTTTTTCTGGAGTAATAGAAACTTGTTTCAAGGGACATCAGAAAACACAAAATTCAGCAAGCATGGCTTGGTTCGGATTTTATGATTGCCCAGGATTTCTATTTGGATATACAATCCCTCTTCATGTTTGTCAGGAAGATCTCCAGGTTAAACATCGGTATTCTTTAAAATGTACAATAGGTATTAAAACATTTTATTTTATCAATTTATGAAAGCGCTCTATGCTGTTTTGATTCCCCTGTACATAGATCAGGTCGCCTTGCTTTAATTTTTCAGTGGGTTGAACACTTTCCAACATTTCATCCTTTCTTTTGATGCCCAAGACATTTATTCCGAATTCAGCTCTTAAATTCAATTCACGTAACGACTTTCCTAGAAACTTATTACTATCAGTGTTCATTCGCAAACAAGTAATATTGAAATCTGCCAGCTCACTAGCTCGAAAAGTTTTGGGACGCTTTAGTTCTCCTTTAAACAATTGGTAATTGTCTGATCTAATCTTTTGAACAAATAGGTCTATATCATCTTCCGGCACAAGAAAGTTCTGAAGCACGTTGGTGAAGATCTGAACCGAAGTTTCAAATTCTTCAGGAATGACATCGTCAGCTCCCAAGGCGATTATTTCAGATGTTTCCTTAACATATCGTGTTCTCACAACCAGGTAAAGGGAATCAGAATAGGAACGAATATTTTTTATGACCCTTTGGGTGGCCAACGTATCTGAAATTGCAATTACTGCAACCCTGGCATTTGAAAGGTTTACTGTTTCAAGAATATGGTTTTGGGTGGCATCTCCAAAAATAATGGGCACACCTTTTGCCTTCTCCTTTTTTACTATTTCCGCATTCATCTCTATCACAACATAGGGAATGTTACTTACAGAAGCTGCTTTGGCCAAATTACTGCCATTTACACCATACCCTATAATGATTAAATGATTTTCTAATTTGGCGGTTGAAGTTTCCTCTTTGCCATTTTTGGGAATTAATTCACCCTTTAGGCCTATCTTTTTGGATACTCCCATCAATCTATCCGCAATTAATTCTGAATAAATAATCACAAAGGGTGTCAATATCATGGATAAGATGGAAATCGACAAGAAATACTGGTTGGTTTCAGCAGTCAATAAGTTGTACTCTAGCCCTACCTTGGAAAGAATAAAGGCAAATTCCCCAACTTGAAATAGGGCCAGTCCTGTCATCAAAACCGTTCGGGTCGGATACTTGAGAACCGTAACTGCAATTGCTGCAATGGTCGCTTTCACAAAAAGAACAATAATCACAAAAAGCATTATGAGCAGCACATGATTTATAAAAAACTGTAAATCCAGTAACATCCCGACCGAAACGAAAAAGAAACTTGTAAAAAGTTCCCTGAAAGGAAGTATGATACTAGTGGCTTGATGGCTGTATTCGGATTCAGAGACAATTAAGCCTGCCATAAAAGCGCCCAATGCCAAAGAAAGACCCGCTTCAGATGTTAGCCATGCCACGGCAAAACAAAGTGTTATGGTTACCAATAAAAAAAGCTCTTTGCTATTCGTTTTTGCTACTGCATGCATTAATCGAGGGACAATATATCGTGCACTGACAATGGTTATTGCAAGTACGATTATGGACTTTATTAACAGTGACAGAATACTCAGCCCGAGATTTTCCGATTCACCGGCCATCATGGGGACGACCAGCATCATGGGAACCACGATCAAATCCTGAAAAATTAAAATTGCCAAAACATTTCTGGCGTGCGGTGCCGTAATCTGTTGTTTGTCCTGCAATGTTTTTAGCACTATGGCCGTACTGGACAGTGAAAAAAGAAAGCCAATAAAAACCGACTCATTCCAAGAATTGCCCATAAAATAATACACAACTGAGGCTACTGCTATTGTTATGCCCACCTGTAAGGATCCACCAATAAACACTGTTTTTTTAATGGACATCAATTGCTTTATGGACAATTCCATTCCAATTACAAAGAGTAAAAGGATCACCCCTATTTCAGAAAGAATTTCTACTTGCTCTACAGCATTTACAAGGCTAAAACCATAAGGTCCAATGACTACACCGGTTATCAAAAAACCAATTATGGAAGGAAGCTTAAGCTTTTGAAGGATAAAAACAATAGCGACTGAAAACCCCAATAAGATGAGAATGTCATGTAGTAAAGGTAGATGCATAAGGGTTGTTCTTTTGATTCAATAAATGAAAATAGTTATTAAAACTATAACCTGGATTGGATAATTTAAATTTACACCCATAAAGGCATTATCTCAATAAATGTGTTATGTCCCCAATCTTACTTCAATTTGACAAAATCAAATTTTTGTTGCTTGTTAACTTGGAATTCAGTCTCTTGATTTTACTACAGTCACATAAAACACTTCAAATGTATCATTACCAGAGGATGGGATAAACCCACCTCTCCAATTTTAAAACATCAACAACAAAAATCCGCGGAATTGACTATCTTTTGTCCCAAATAAATGATTTGCTTAAACAAACTAATATGCCATTCAAAATCAACCAACCAAAAACCACAACAAAAAGAATCTTAACAATCACAAATCTTTTTTTTTGTCTAACCTTACTCATCGGGTGCAAATCCGAGGTCAAAGAAGAAGAATCAAAGCGACCCAACATAGTTTTCATTATGTCGGATGACCATGCGTATCAAGCCATTTCTGCCTATGACAACAGTTTGATAGAAACCCCCAATATTGATAGAATTGCCGACATGGGCATGTTGTTCACCAATGCCAGTGTTACCAACTCTATTTGTGCCCCATCCAGAGCAACAATTCTAACGGGAAAACACTCTCATGTGAATGGCAAAGTGGATAATGTTTCTCCTTTCGACACCACCAACGTTACCTTTCCGCAACTGTTACAGAAAGCAGGGTATCAAACGGCCATGTTCGGTAAGCTCCACTTTGGCAACAACCCCAAAGGGTTTGACCAGTTTAAAATACTACCAGGACAAGGTGCTTACTACAACCCCGATTTTATAACCAAAAATGAAGGGGAAATCAATGTTAAAGGTTATGTAACCGACATAGTTACGGACATGACCCTCGATTGGCTGGACAACGAACGCCAAGCGGATAAACCCTTTATGCTGATGTACCTCCATAAAGCCCCGCACCGCTCTTGGTTTATGGCGGAAAGACACATGCAAGAGTACACTCAAAAAACCTTTAAAGAACCCGCAACCTTGTTTGATGACCATGAAGGGATGCCAGCCGCCAAGGTAGCCCAAATGAAAATTGATGGCAATATGGGCTGGGCCAACGATAGCAAACTATACCCCGAAGTTATGGATCAATTAGGTTTGGAAGAAGTAATTGGTTTTGACAAACTCAGGTTCGAAAATGCTTTAGGAAGAATGGATTCCACCCAAAGAGCCAATTTTGATGCAGCCTACGAAAAAGTAGCCAAAGAATTTGTAGAAGAATACCCTAGCATGTCGGACGAAGACCTTGCCAAATGGCGTTACCAACGCTATATGCAAGATTATCTGGGCACCATAAAATCAGTTGATGAGAATGTTGGCCGTGTTCTGGATTATTTGGAAGCCAATGACATGATGGAAAACACCATTATTGTGTACACCTCGGACCAAGGATTTTATTTAGGGGAGCATGGTTGGTTCGATAAAAGATTTGTTTACGACGAAAGTTTAAAAACACCCCTATTGGTTTCATGGCCAGATAGGATTAAACCAGGGAGTGTATCCGATGAACTTGTTCAAAACTTGGATTTTGCACAAACATTTCTCGATGTAGCAGGTGCCCCTCAGCCCAGCGATATGCAAGGAAAAAGTTTAGTTCCCGTACTAACCGGCGATTTGGACAATTGGGAAAGGGACGCTGTATATTATCATTATTACGAGCATCCATCGGAACATAATGTGAATAGGCACTATGCCGCCATTACCAAGGATTATAAATTGATACACTACTATTTTGACCTTGATTATTGGGAGTTGATCGACAGAAAAAAAGACCCTCTGGAACAACACAATTATTACGGTGATCCAGCCTATGCCGAAATTCAAAAGGACTTGCACCAAAAGCTTGATGCATTACGCGAACAATACGGTGATTCCACAGCACTGAGCCAACAATACATAGATGAATTTATGCCGCTTGCAAAAGAAGGCAAAGTATATGGGGTTGAAGATGATATTTTGGAACCCATTATTGAGAAATGGGAAAGTTCAAAGGAGAAAAACTAATGCCAATACAAAACGTTGGAGAATTTATTTTCATACCTTTTCAACCTTAACTGAATCAAACCTTAAAAAATCATGCACATAAAACCGTTAGGAACAATCTTCCTTCTTGGATTGCTCTTTGTCGTTTCCTGTCAAAAAAAATCATCAAAACCAACCGAAACCCCTATTACCATTGAGTTGGATTCATCTTACCTCAATCAAAAAGTTGCCGACTCCAAAAATATGGGGTCGGTACAATTGGCCGAAGGCCTTCAACTTAACCTATGGGCTCCCGATACCCTTGCCCCCGACCCTATTGCTATGGATATCGATGCTCAAGGCCGTATCTTTTTTACCCGTACCAACCGTCAAAAAAACTCAGAATTTGATATTCGGGGATATCGCCATTGGATGACCGCCTCCAACAGTTTTGAAACCGTAGCCGACCGAAAGGCATTTTTGCACGAAACCTTTGCTCCCGAAAAAAGTGAAGAAAATTCATGGCTGGCCGACCTCAACAACGATGGCAGTCACGATTGGAGGGACTTAGCTGTAGAAGAGGAAGAAGTATGGCGCTTGGAAGATACCAACAATGATGGGCTTGCCGAGAAAGCAACTCGGGTAGTACACGATTTCCACACCGAAGTAACCGATGTGGCCAACGCTTTGGCCGTAGATGGTGAAAACTTGTTCGTAGGGGTCGCCCCAGATATGTGGCGTATGGAAGATACCAACGGCGACGAAGTATTTGACACCAAAACCTCCCTAGCTACTGGGTTTGGGGTTCATATAGGATTTGGTGGCCATGGTATGTCCGGTGCAATAATGGGCCCCGATGGCAAACTCTATTGGGGCATAGGCGACATTGGAGCCAACATTACCGACAAAGAGGGGAATCGGTATCCCTATTCCAATCAAGGCGTTATTGTACGTAGCAATCCAGATGGGTCCGATTTTGAGGTTTTTGCCCATGGTCTTCGTAACACCCATGAGTTTGTTTTTGACAAGTATGGCAATATTATTTCTTCTGATAATGATGGAGATCACCAAGGTGAAAGTGAACGTTTGGTTCATATTGTTGAAGGTTCCGATGCGGGATGGCGCTCCAACTGGCAATATGGCAAATACACCGACCCAAAAAACAACGACTATAAGGTTTGGATGGACGAAAAACTATACTTGCCCAGATGGGAAGGGCAGGCTGCCCATATTATCCCTCCTATCATGAATTATCACAACGGTCCTACGGGAATGCTCTTTAATCCAGGTACCGCTTTGGGTTCGGATTGGGTGGATAAATTCTTTTTGGTCGAGTTTGTGGGCGACCCATCCCTATCGCATATTTGGTCTTTTGACCTTAAACCAAAAGGAGCCTCGTTCGAGCTCGATTCCGAAGTGGACATGTTGAGCGGCATTTTGCCTACCGCCATAAAATTTGGCCCCGATGGAGCCCTTTATCTTGCCGATTGGATCAACGGTTGGAACACAAAAAATTCAGGCCGGGTTTGGAAACTGGATGTAACCGATTCGGAAAACGATTTGGCTGAAGAACGGGCTGAAACCCAAAAATGGATGACCGCGGACTTTGCTGGGCTGGACAATGATGAACTCGTGGAATTGCTACGCTATCCAGATATGCGCATCCGTCAAAAAGCACAATTTGAATTGGCTAAAAGCACCTTTTGGGGCCATCGCAAATTAAAGCAGGTAGCGCAAGAAGACGATAATCAATTGGCCAGAATTCATGCTATTTGGGGAATAGGTCAACAAGCTGGAAAAGATACCGATAAAGCTGACCTTTTAGTGGAACTTTTAAATGATGAAGATCCAGAAATCGTAGCACAAAGTTTAAAGGTTTTAGGAGATGTTCGTCATTCCGAAGGAAGTGATAAAATGATAGCGCTACTCGATACAGAAAACCCTCGGGTACAATTTTTTGCCGCTCAGGCATTGGGGCGAATCAAAGCTGAAAATGCTGTGCAACCCCTATTGGATATGTTGGAAGAAAATGCCGATAAGGACATCTATCTACGCCATGCTGGTGTTTTGGCCTTATCCAGAATCGGAAAATACCAACCTTTGGTCGAGTTGGCCAATAGCGAAAACCGTTCCTTGAAAATTGCAGCGGTTTTGGCTTTGCGAAGAATGAAAAGACCAGAAGTGGCTGTCTTTTTGAAAGACTCCGATGAATTTATTGTTACCGAAGCAGCTCGTGCCATAAACGATGATAAGGGAATTCAAGAAGCGCTTGCAGATTTGGCCGCACTGTTGGAAAACCCAAAATACAGTTCCGAACCGCTTATGCGCCGTGTCATCAATGCCGCGCTTCGAGTGGGTGGCGAAAAGCAACTGGATAATTTGATCGATTATGCCAAAAACGAAAATGCCCCTTCGGAATTACGCGGTGAGGCCTTGGCCGCGCTGAGTACATGGTCCTCTCCATCGGTAATGGATCGTGTGGACGGGTATCATTTGGGAGCAAAAGAAAGACCTTTGGAGCCCATTCAAAATAAAGTAACGGGAAGTATGTCAGATTTTTTGTCTGATGAAAACCCAGAGGTATTGGTAGGAGCACTAAAACTATTGTCCGCCTTGCATTTAAAAGGGCATGAAGACCGGTTGGTTCAGCTCCTACGCACCCATGCTTCGCCTGAAGCTAGGGCTGAAGCGTTAACCGCATTGGGCAATACAGCTTATGAACAGTTGGCACGAGCAATGCGCATGGGCATGAGTGATGAAAACGCACAGGTAAGACGAACCGCTGTGACTTTGATAGGTGAACTTTCGTTGACAAAAGAGGAATTGCCAAGCATTGTAAACCCTATCTTCAGCAAAGGTGGTGTTGGTGAGCAACAAGCACTTTTGGAAGTCTTGGCAGAGATGCCCGTGGAAAAAAGCGAAGTAGTGCTTTCCGACTTGTTGAATCAGGCTGCTCGTGGTGGTATTGATGAAGCCGTTATGCTCGATTTGATAGAAGCTGCCTCCGACAACACCTCCGAGATGCTTAAAAACGAACTTGCCTCATTAAAAAGTCAAGGCTATGGTACCGATGCCTACGTAGAAACCTTATATGGTGGCAATTGGTGGGCCGGTCGAAATGTTTTTATAAGTAACCCAACGGCCCAATGTGTTCGCTGTCATGCAGTGAAAGGCTCAGGCGGCCAAGTAGGTCCTCCCATGGACGATATTGGCAACAGATTGACCCGTGAGCAGATCCTGGAATCTTTGATCGAGCCTTCCAAGCGAATTGCTCCAGGTTACGGAAGCGTAGTGTTGACCTTGACCAACGGACAAGAGGTTACAGGACTATTGGTAGAAGAGAACGAGGAGGGACTGGTTCTCCGCACTTCGGATGCTGAACCTTTAGAAGTGGCCCACTCTCGAATTCAAAAGAGAAGAAATTTGCCGTCGGGCATGCCTGCCATGGGCAAAATGATCAGTAAACGTGAATTGCGCGATTTAATAGAATATTTGAGCAATCTGAAAACTGAGGGGTAATCCAACCCTAAAAACAATAAAAAAGGTCTAATATGAAGAAAATCGACATGTTAGACCTTTTTTGTTTAGATTGGTGAACTCAACTATTTATTACCATGCTTTTTTTAAAAAACATTGCCCAATGCATTGCTCATTTTTGCCCAGCCAGAAGCGTTTTTGCGCAGTTTTGGCTTAGCTTGTTCAATATGAATAAACCTCCCAGTTGTATTGCTAGCTGAAGTGCTGCATGGGTCAGGGGAACTATTGATAAATCTCCCTTGCGTATTGGTAAAGCCCCTTAATCGAGTCCAATCCGTATCAATATGGGCAATTTTAAAAGTCAAGGTTTTATCTTCATCCAAAAGAGCATCCCTGATCAAGGAAGCATAATCTGTGTCTGGGGTTTCCGTAGTTCCATTGCTCATTATAACATCGGGGTCTCCATCATCCTTGCCAAAACCATGTAATTGTACAAATACCGTATTCGGTAAAGTTGTAGCTATAACCTCTGTCGTTTCTTGAAAAGCGGAATTGGTATTATGTGCCATGTCAGAAATACGGTAGGCCCCATTTGACCCACAAGCGGAAGTTGTTCCGGAACATTCCGACCTATCGATGCTATTGCACCTGTGCGTACCGCTTAACAGAAGTGCTTTGGCCACATTGTTCCTAAAGGAATATACGGCCTCAAAACCCGTATTGGTATCGTACTTAATGTGGGGAGCCATCAATACCAAATCTTCCTTGTTAGGTGTTTTGCTGAAAACATAGATGCCCCAATAATTGGATTGCGAACTGTGTTCGGCCAATACATAGAACACTTGGTTGGGTGATAAAGTGGTATCTGTAAATTCCGTAATCTGATAATTGAAATCAACAGCTTTGGAAACAGCATCTGAAATATTGTCGCTCAACAGATCGTCAATGACCTGGTTCCACAAATCCAAATCATTATCAGTGGGTATTTCATAACTGTTTTCGCCACTGCCCGGTACATTATTTATCAAATTTTGCAGGTACGTATCAATATTTCCCGATGCATATTGTAGTTCGGCCTCAATTGCACTGACTGTTGTTACCTTCAAAGCTTCACTTAATGAGGATTTGTTTCCGGCTGCATCGTTTGCCAGTACCTGATACTCGTACATCTTGCCTGGCTCTAAATTGTTCAACACGTAAGATGTTTGACCGGAACTTGCCAAATAACTACCATTTTGGTAAAGAGAATAATTTTTAACCCCTACATTATCAGAAGCAGCATCCCAGTTCAATTCCACCGAGGTTTGTGTTATATTATCGCCCGTTAAGCCTGTAGGGGCCGATGGGGCTTGTACATCCGTTTCTACTGAGGTTTCGTCGTTGCTACCCTCACTTGAAGAGCAAGCTACAAACAACATTAAAACCATGATGATGATTTCCTTTCCGAAGGAAAAACCTGTTATAAAATTTATAGTTTTCATTTTTGTTTCTTTTTGGAAGTACCCATTGATTTTTCACCAATGAATTTTTCATTTCCTTGGCTATTTTTTCAACATTCTTCCGTTTAGTTTTTCTGTGAATTCACCTTCCTCTATGGATAGTTTTCCATTTATGATGCTATATATCAACCCTTCAGAAAGCTGAAACGCATCCAAATAGTTTGCTTTATCCGTAAAGGCATTTGGATCAAAAATTATAATATCGGCGTAGTTGCCTTCTTGAAGAGTTCCCCGTTTTGGAAGTTTTAGGATTTTGGCTGTTTTTGAGCTACTTTGATTAATAAAAGAAGCTAAATCCAATACATTGTCCTCTTTAACAAACTTGCGGTATTTATAAGGAAAAGTCCCATATTTTCTAGGATGCCCCGAACCTCCATCCGAACCTGTTACCACCCATGGTTGGACCATAAAGTTTTCAATATCGTACGGGTTCATGTTGAACGAGGCTATTTTAATGTAACCCAGTTTTAAAATATCGAAAACAGCTTCTTCGGGCTTCTTTTTCAAATCTTGGGCTATCTCCAACAGGTTTTTTCCCTGCAGCAAGGTGTCCGGTGCTTGTATAATCAGTAATTTTTCCGGCCCTCCCCTTCTTGCTATATTGGTTTGGGTCTGTTTCAGAATCTGTTTTCTCAGCTCAGCATCTTGAAAACGTATGAACAAGGAGTCCGTTCCCCCACTTTCTGCCCATCTTGGAACCACGGCAGCCTTTAAACTTGTGGCGGATGCATCATACGGGTATTGATTGGCTGTAACATGAATTCCTTTGTCCTGTGCTTCTTCAACAATTTTGATGATTGAATCGCTTTGTTTCCAAACATCTACACCCAAACATTTGATATGGGAAATGTGTACGGGAATATTTGCCCTTTCCCCTATTTCGATGGTTTCCTGCACTGCTGGTATCAATCCAATGGAATAGGTGCTTTCATCTCTCATGTGGGTGTCATAAATGCCATTGTTCTTGGCCACGACCCCTGCCAATGCCACAACTTCGTTGGTTGTTGCATAGCTTCCCGGTGCATAGAACAATCCGGTTGACATGCCAAATGCTCCCGCATCCAATTCTTGCTGCATAAGTTGCTGCATTTGGGCTAGTTCTTCTTTAGAGGCTTTGCGATCGCTCTCTCCCATTATTTGTTTTCTGATGGTTCCATGGCCTACCAGGGCGACTACATTGGTGCCTACACCAATTTCTTGGCACTTATCCCGGTATTCTGCCAAAGGATAGGGGCTACTTCCGTCGTTGCCCACGGTTACCGTGGTTACTCCTTGAAAAAGAAAGGGTTTGTTATGTGATTGCTCCACGTCGTCCAAATCATTTGTGGCGTGCGTGTGTGGATCAATAAAACCGGGGGACACAATAAGTCCTTTCGCATCTATTGTTTTGGTGGCGACCACCTCTTTATCATTTTGATCACCTACCCAAACAATTGTATCGCCTTTTATGGCTATGGAAAGTGATTGGGGCATTGTTTCTACCCCGTCGTAGACTTCGCCGTTTACAATCAAAATATCCGCTTCTATTTTGCTTTTGCCGTTACATGCCGCCAAAAGGGCAACAAGTACAAAGAGACCTATGATTTTTCTTTCCATAATGATGTTTTTCTTTATTGAATGTCAACCCCAAAAAATGGGGTTGACATTTTTAATGCACATGAGAACAAAGTTATTCCCAAAGATCAATCAAAAAATGGCATTAATCTTCAGATTCGTATATAATCACGTTGTCAATATCAAAAGACTCCGGGGTTGCTCCAGATTGTATTTGAATCACCAACTGATACGAACGGACTCCTTTTAGATAGCCACTATTGATTTCATACCACTGACCAGCTACAGCTTCAACATCATCACTAAAGATGCTAGCCAATTCAAGAACTTCTGTACCCGAATCTGTGACAATATTGGCATAGGCATGTAAGCCGTCCAATTCTTCCCAGCTGGAATCTCCAAAAAACACCTGAAAAGAAACCCCTGAGTTCTCTTGCCCTTCCGGAACCTCAACGGTATCAAAAGTGATACGGATGGCCCCATCCGCATCTTCTGAGTGGAATCCTTGGGTTCCATCTGGGTATGCTTCGTAGTCTTCCAACAGCGAGAAAACCCCGATACGCTCTGCCGAAAAGCCCAAACTGCTGCTACTTATATCGGTAATGGCAATGTATTCCGAATCAAAACCAAGTTCATTGTCCACGCCGTTGCCCGCCGCAATAAAATCTACATAAGGAGGTGCTTCTCCATTGATCAGATCCAAGGTTTCATCGTTACTGCCATTTCTATTGTAAGTAGCATCTTCTGCTCCAACCGGAACTTCTTCAAAAGAGGTACCTCTAATTTTTTTTCCGGCTGGCTGAAAAAAGGATATGGAAAATTCCATTGCCTGGTTCGGAAAATATAGCTTGGACCTATCCGTGGTGTCGCCCCCTTCGTTCTCATTGTTATCATTTAAGTCTGGAGAGGCACCACTATATGTTCCGTTGGGGCTTGTAACGGTTCCAACAAAAGACATTGTTGAACCCAACGCTATATCTTCCTCGGTAAGCCCCAAAGCTTCAATAACTTGGCTAATGGGCAGTTCCAAATTATAAGGAAATTGCGTAACGGTTACAATATTCTCTGCTGTAACATCTCCATAGGTGACCGAGAGAGAATAACTTATTGCATTCCCATTGGAGTCTACCAGTTGGGCGGATATCACATCGGAATCCAAGCTCAACACACTATAGCTGAGTTCCGGAGTTTCGTCGAACGATACAAACCCCCCTCTATCGGTAATATCTTCGAGCGTATTGTTCTCTTTGGAGCAACCTATCATCAATAACAGCCCCAATAAAAATGTTATGCTTTTACTTCTTTTCATAATAGAAATCTTTTGCTAATTATTTAATGAAACCATCAGGATTGGTATCCCAGAATACTTTATCGTAATTGTTCTTCTGCGTAAGGGACAAGTTCCTTTCTACCTCTAATCTTGAATACGGGAAGCTTCGAGGAAATACAGGGTCATCATCATCTATGGGTACTTGAATATTTGATGGATATCCGGTTCGCCTGTAAAAATTATAGGATTCCACAGAGTTTCCAAAAGCTGCCAAATAATACTCGGTCATAATAATGTCCAACCTTTCTTCGTCTGTGGCTGCATTGGAGTAGTTAAGCAACACCTCATCTACATAAGCATCCACATCTGCACTTGTGGCAGCATAACTGGAATTTACGTCACCAAAGGCCAATACTTTGTCCATAGAGGCCCTGATCCCTGTTTCCAACAGTTTCGCTGGATTTCCATCTGTACCCAGCGTAATGGCTGCTTCGGCCCTTAAGAAACTAACATAAGATGAGGTAAGCAACGGCAAAATACCTGCTCCTCCTAAGTTATTGGTTGTGCTGGGAGCATCTACAAATTGATCTTCATCAAAAGTTCCACCTCCTGGATAAATACCATATACGGTTCTTAGAAGATTATCTCCTCTGCCTACACGGCTTTCCCCGTGGTCGTACCCCCAATATTGGTCACCTACGTAACAATAATCTACATCTGAATCACCTTGACAGGGCAAGTAAGGGGGGCCACTAAAAGGGTCTTCGTTGGATTGCCTGTATAGATAATAACGTATGCGGGGATCAGGATTACTCTTAGATTCCTTGAGCATATTCATAAAGTAGTTACCTATGTACTGGTCAAAACCACTTACGTAAGCTCTTTGAAAATATTGGTGCCTACTTTCGGGCTCTTGTACTGTGCTGTAGGTATATTGAAAGTCCTCGTCTTGGGTATCGATTAGGTTTTGGGACAACAGCGCATTGATCTCGCCCTGAATATCCGATACTCCTATATCTGCACTTGCCAATCTTGCCTGTACGAGGATTCTCAATTTAAAGGAATTTGCAAAGGCAATCCATTTGTCCTTATCACTGCCATAAAACAGGTCTGTGGAAAAATCGAAATTGGCTTCGTTGATTTCGGCAATGGCCTCATCAATATCGCTCAACACCATTTGATATAGTGCTGCACCTCCATCCAGCTCGGGATTGGGGTACTCTGCATTGTTCACGGCCTGGGAATAGGGAATAGCCCCTAGATAGTCGACCATGGTAACGGTTAGGTATCCCATTAAAAGTTTGGCAATACCACTATGGAAGAGCAAGGTTTCATCCTCTTCTGCCAGTGTTACAATGGTTCTTACGTTGTTCAATGCTTCGTAGTAGGTATCCCATTCTTTACTTGTACCCCCATCCATTACACTTGTGGGGACAACATCTCCATACGTGTCCGTCATGGCTTCATAGCGCATAATATCATCGGTGTTGATGATCATCCACGTCATATAGTGTTGAAAAAGGTATTGTACCTCGTTGAGCATATATTCAGGATTTGCACTATCGGGTGTTAGATAGTTGGGGTTTTCCTGTAGGTCAAAATCTGAGACTTCACAACCCAAAAAGAGTAGTAAAGCCAGCGTGCTTATACTAAAGTATTTTACTATTTTTTGCATTTTGTTTCTTTTTAGGTAGGATTAAAATGTTGCCGATATTCCTAAAGCGATCCTTCTTGTAGAGGGAACTGTACTATCCCCTTCGAGACCATCACTTTCGGGGTCGTAATTGGTATACTTGGGAAAATTTGGTGCTTTGTACCATAGGTTTCTTCCCGAAAGGGTAAAATCAATTCTTTGAAAGGGTAGGGCCTGCCCTTTTTTCTTTGTTAAGGTATATCCCAAGGAAACCTCCCTTATACGAAAAATAGAGGTATCCCACATGGCCAGATCGTTGGCATTGTAGTAATTGGAGTAAGAGATTCTACCCGGGTTCATTTGAAATGTATTGGGTATTTGGTCTCCGTTGGAATCCAATAGCGGCTCTCCCGTAGCATCATCTGCCAAATATCCGGGTATTACAAAAGCACCATCCCTATCCTCGGTATCTTTTGTTACCCCACGCTGTAACATATTGCTTACGGCTGTTGAATATATTTCGCCTCCATGTCTGTACTCAATTTGGGCGGACAGCCTAAAGCCTTTGTAGCTAAAGGAATTTATATTGGTGAGTCGCCAATCGGCATTGGGATCTCCGATGACCTTATTGTCCAAACCAACATCGGTGCTAGTGATCACCTCGCCTACCCTGGTACTGGAGCCGTTTCCGCTTATAAGCAGGTTCCCATTGTCATCTCTAAGGGCATAATCTCCCATAATAACTCCAAAGGGCTGACCCTCCACAGCATATCTGTCTTCTATAAGGTTGATATTTGCTCCCGTATCTGTTGTTTTAACTACCAATGACTCATCTGCCGTGAATATGTTTCGGAAGTTCCATTGGAAGTTTTCGTTCTTTATCAGGTCAATCCCCAAGTCCACTTCAATTCCTTTGTTATCAACCCTACCCAGGTTAATGAACTGTGTATCAAACCCTGATGAACCTGCCAAAGGAGAGGCTACAATTTGGTCTTCGGAGATTCTCTTATAAATAGAGGTCTCCAATGTTAATCTATTGTTGAACATGTTGGTCTCCAAGCCTATCTCAAATTCCTTATGAAGCTCCGGGGCCAAATCTGGATTGGCATATCTGGTACTATACCTGTTGGTTACAGGATAGGAACCATCTGCCGCCGCAAACCTGAGGTTATCAATAATTAATGTGCTTCTGGTCCTATATGGGTTGGGATAACCGGAAGATGTTGCGTAGGCTCCTCTAATTTTAAGATAGTTGACTACATTTCCTCCAAAATCAAAAGCAGAAGTAGGAACAAAGGATACCGAAGCACCTGGATAAAACAAAGATTGATTATCCCTTTCTACGGTACTTCCCCAATCGTTTCTTCCAGAAAGTGTTGCATACAGATAGCGTTTGTACGCAAACTGAAACTGTCCGAACACACCGGCAATGTTTTCATCTTCACTAGTATAGTCCGACTCGGTAATCGTATAGTTACTTGGCCTTAAAAAGCCATAAACAACCTGTCCATCGGAATCCGATGATCTACTTTGGTATCGAGTAAATCTGGAGTTTGCCCCAATCTGAGCCTCCAAATTCAGGTCTTCGGTAATGTTTTTGTTGAAACCAAGAATCATGGTCTGGTTAACGTCCACGTCCCTGTTGCTATCCAAACGCAAGTATCCAATTTTAAAGGTATTGTCATCATACCCTCCCTTATTGGAATATTCAAAACCACTGAAATGCCCACTATCATAACCGGCCCTATAGATCAGGTTAAAATCATCGTTCAATTTGTAATTGGCATTGACTGTGCCGTAAACGTGTTCGACAATATCGTTGGTCCCGGTATTGTGTAACATCCACAACGGATTTGTATCATTTCTGTAATACACGGATTCACCGGTCAATGGGTTTTGATAGGGAAGTTCGGTCAAATCAATCCATCTAGGTTGATAATAAACTACGTTGAAGATACTTTCACCATAAACCCTATTTACTTTTCGTGAAGAATAGTTAAGCGTGGCGGACAGATCTAACCTATCGGAAACCTGTGCCCGACCTCCAACGCTTATATTGAATCTTTTTAGGTCGTTGTGCTCAATAATACCTTTTTCATCCGTATACCCTGCCGAGATGTTAAATCCAACCTTTTCTTGGGAAGTGGCAACTGTAAGCGAATGGGTTGTACCAATTCCTGTTCTAAAAATGTTCCGCACGTTGTTTGGTTTCCCTGCAATGTTCAAGGTTGCACCTTCATATTCTGGAAAAATATCGCTCAAAGGGGCATACGGGTGGTCCACTTCGCCTATATCCGAAAAGGCCGGTCCCCAATTGGATAAGAAGGTTGGCTGAAATTCCCCTTCCCCACCATTGGAGTAAGTATTTTGAAATTTAGGCAACTGGGATACGGTATTGGTATACACCGTGGTCGAATATGTGGCCGTGGTTTCGGCTTGCCCCACTTTGGCAGAGCCACTTTTGGTCTGGATCAAGATAACCCCGTTCCTACCCTCACTACCATAAAGTACCGAAGCATTAAATCCTTTTAAGATGCTCATACTTTCAATATCATTTGGGTTGATATCCCGTAGCAATCCATTGAAAGGAACATCGTTTACCACAATCAAGGGATTATTGGAACCGGTAATCGATACATTCCCGCGTATTCTGATCGGTGAGTCCGAACCGGTCTGCCCATCGGCGGGAGTAATTACAACACCGGCAATTTTTCCCTGTAAGGTTCGGGCCAAATCCGCCTCTGGGCGTTGCTCTACCTCTTCGGACTTTACCTGGGAAATTGCGTAACCCAAGGCTTTTTTTGATTTTTTTATACCCTGAGCGGTAATCACAACCTCTTGTAGTGCCTGTGCCGTTTCTTTCAGCACAACATTTATGGTTGTTTGGTCGCCCACCTTAACATCCTTGGATTCAAAACCCATGTGGGTAAATTGAAGCACATTTTCCGGATAAGGTACGGTTATGCTGTACTTACCGTCAAAGTCGGTCGTGGTTCCTTTATTGGTGCCCTTTATCAATATTACCGCGTTCACCAATGGAAAACCCGACTCATCGCTCACCGTGCCGGAAACCTCAATCTGGGTTTGGCGGTTTCTAGGAGAACTTTTTTTGACCATTATGGTGTTGTCCGTGGTCAGAACAACATTCAAGTTCCCGGGCTCCAGACTTTTTTTGAGCAGTCTGTTGGTGCTTATCCTTCCCTTTTTTACAGGAATGGTCGGGTAGTCATCAAACATGCCCACCTCGTAAATAAAGCTGTAATCGGTCTGACTCATTATAAGATCAAAGACTTCATCCACCGTCATGGACTTATCAAACTCTATTTTAATACTAGAGTTCTGCGAAGCGAGGTCGTTTGGGGTGAAGCTAAAAACAGTTAGACAACATAAAAAAATGAATGTTCTCATAAGTAGTAGTAGAAGCTGGCTCCTGATCAGAAATCCAACTTTCGTTAGTTTAGTTTTCATAAATTTGATTGTTATTAGTTAGTTTCTAAACAATTAATTAATAATGGTACAAAGGGGATGGTGTCATTTAACTTTGGCGAGTATGGCCCATCCCCACTTTTTAGTTTTTTCTATTCATTGGCATGCTTTGATTTTTAGGTTGTTTTTTTGAGTTATCATCTACATTTTATTTTAATATGACGGTTTTGTTTTTTATTTCATAGCTATCCAAAGAGCTGGACATGATTACGGACAGCACATCTTCAATACTTTGATTTTTTCTTAACACCCCTTTGAACCTTTTGTTTTCCAAGGATTTATTTTCAAAAACCACTTCCATATCATACCATCTGGAAAGTGTTTTCATAATATCCTTCAATGGTTTTTTCTTGAAGCTAAAAACACCCCTTTTCCAAGATGTCTCGGAAAAAACATCTACATCCGATACGGCAATGGCTCCAGTTTTTGTATTGAGCCTTGATTGCTCTCCGGGCACAATTTCCAAGGTTTGCTCTTCATGTTTTACCGCTACTTTCCCTTCCACCAAAGTGGTAAGCACGTCCGGCTCGTCCTTATAAGCCTTTATATTGAATTGTGTCCCCAAAACTTGAATTTCCTGTTTCTCATGGTACACTTTAAAGTCCGCTCCTTGGTGCTCGGTACTCGATGAAACATCAAAATAGGCCTCTCCATAAACCAAATGAACTACTCTACTCTTTCCTTTTATAAAATGCACGGGGTACTTTAATTTGGATTCTGAGTTTAACCAAACAACAGTCCCGTCCGAGAGTGTAAGCGAAAATTGCCCTCCTCTTGGAACAGTTAGATAATTGTATTGAACTGCTTTTGTGCTGTTTTCTTTGGGGGAGTAGACTATTTGGTCTTCTTTCGCGCTTAAATTCTGTGTTTTGTAGTTGGCGTCCTTGCCAAGGGTTACATTCTCGCCATCCTCTAGAGTTAGAATTGCTGTGTTTTGCCCAGGTTCTATTTCATTGTTTACAATTATAGGCGTGGTCGGCTCTTCTGGGATAAACACTTTATCCTTGAAAATATATGCTGCCACTACCAAACCAGCAATCACAGCAGCATATTTTAAAATTGTCCGATACTTGTGCCTATTTCCTGTTTTTTTGATTTGATCAAACAATTCATCATTATGCGCAAAGGTCTTTTTAGCATTTACATAATGGTTGATCTCAACAAAATCATTGAAATATTTGAGGTTTTCCTCAGATTTTAGCCAATCCAACAATTCTTCGGACTCTTCCTCCGAAATTCTATTTTCAATTAATTTTAGAAGTAATTTATCAACCTTAGTTTGATTCATATTTAATAATTATTTAATCTTATGACGCGGGAAGCTTTTGATACCCCCCTTCAAAAACCAAAAAGTTTTATTTTTTTATCACTTTTTTAAAAAACACCCTCTTTTTGAAGCATAAAAATGAAATATTCATAATAAATTCCTTAAAAAGCGGAGATAAAAAAATCTTTGAACGCCTCTATTCGGATTACTACCAGAAATTATGTGCCTTTCTGCTCAACTATTGTCAAAATCGGGCAATTATTGAAGATGTAGTGCAAGATGTGTTCTTAAATCTTTGGATGAAACGCAAGGACATTCACATAAAAACATCCTTAAATGCATTTTTGTACAGGGCGGCATATAATAGATTAATGGACAAGTACAGGCACTTGAGGCTCAAGAACGACATGCTGTCCTCTTACTACCATACTGCCGTGATTCTCGCTGCAGATGTCGACTCTGAAACATCCAAAAAAAAGATGAAGCTGTTGGAAAATTGTATGGAAGAACTGCCAGAAAGATGCAAAGAAGTTTTTTATGCAAGTAAAATTCAAGGCTTGAACTACAAAGAACTTTCAGAGCGGTTCCAAATCTCCCTAAAAACGGTGGAAGGGCACATTTCGAGGGCATATAGAATTTTAAAGGAATGTATGCAATTGTAGAAATTTAAATAAGCGCACACTCCCTAAACCTTCTTTGATTTTTATAATAATTTAATATAAACACTTCTCCTTTTCCCAAGAACCATCAGTATCTTTAAGATTGTTTAGTTGTTAACCTTAAAATACTTGAAATATGAAAAAAATTCTTTTCCTAACAGGCGATTTTGCTGAAGACTATGAAACTATGGTCCCTTTTCAAATGCTCTTGATGGTGGGCTACGAAGTACATGCCGTATGCCCCGACAAGAAAAAGGGCGATACCATTAAAACCGCCATTCACGATTTTGAAGGCGACCAGACCTATACCGAAAAACCTGGTCATAATTTCGCGCTCAACTACAGTTTTTCTGATGTTGACCCATCGGATTATGCCGGATTGGTCATTGCAGGCGGACGTGCTCCAGAGTATCTTCGTTTGAATCAGAAAGTATTGGACATAACAAAGCACTTTTTTGATGAAAACAAACCTGTAGCCGCTGTTTGCCATGGCATACAAATACTTACCGCAGCAGGAGTGGTAAAAGGTCGAAAACTTACCGCTTATCCAGCAGTTGGACCAGAAGTAACCATTGCAGGCGGCGAATACCAAGATATTCCTGTGGATGGCGCTTATGTAGATGGCAACTTGGTAACATCCCCTGCATGGCCTGCGCACCCGGCCTTTATCCGCGAATTCTTAAAAGTGATGGGAGCCAAAATATCCATCTAATTCAATCCAAAAAATGATTTTAAACAGGATAGTATTGCCACATTTTAATGTTTTAGCAGTACTATCCTTTCTTTTTTTACCCATGGTATTAATCGAACGTTCTATTGAACGGTTTCTCTATTTTTTTATTGAACTTGGCCTATATGAAAAGGAACAAATGACATCGGTTTAAAATTTAACCTAAAATTATGTTCCATTGTTTGACGTTTCACTCCATTTTGCCCGTAATTCACTCCAAAATGGCATAAAGACCATCATTTTTACCAGTTCCGTGTTTTCTTTGCCTACAAATTAATCGAATTATCCTAAAATAGATTTAATATCATTAGTCATCAATCAACTATGAAAAACAAATTGCTAACCTACTTACTCCTGTTGCTAGGTTTTACGGTTATGGCACAGGAAAAATATACCCTCCGCGGCACTGTAAAAGACAACGAGAATGGAGAAACCCTTATTGGAGCCTCCGTTTATTTGCAGGGTACGGAATACGGGGCCATAACCAACGAATATGGATTTTATTCACTTACCGCTCCAGCAGGCACCTACACCTTGTCCATTACTTATATTGGCTATGGGGCAACCGTTCAGGAAATCAACCTAAATACCGATCAAACCATAGATTTGGAACTCTCCCCAAATGCAACCGCCTTGGATGAGATTGTTGTGTCGGCTGACGATACCGAAAAAATAAACCTAAAAACACCCCAAATGGGCGTGGCCCAACTAAAAACCCAGACCATTAAGGAAATACCTGCCGTTTTGGGCGAGGTGGATGTAATCAAATCCATTCAGATGCTGCCAGGCGTATCTAACAACGGCGAAGGTAGTACAGGTTTCCATGTTCGGGGTGGGGCTGCCGATCAAAATTTGGTGTTGTTGGATGAGGCCATCATCTACAATACCTCCCACTTTTTTGGTTTTTTCTCGGTATTCAATGCAGATGCCATCAAAGATGTAAAGTTGTACAAAGGAGACATGCCTGCCGAATTTGGCGGAAGGGTATCTTCTGTGTTGGATGTTCGTCAAAAAGACGGGAACAGTAAAAACTTTGCCCTTAGCGGTGGTATCGGCATAGTTTCGAGCAGGTTAACGGCAGAAACGCCGATCTTTAACAACAAAGGTTCCGTTCTAGTTGCAGGAAGAACATCTTACGCCCATTTGTTCATGAAGTTCATTGATGATCTGAAGGATGATAAACTTGCCTTTTACGATCTTAACCTTAAAGCCAATTACGAGATCAATCAAAACAACAGAATCTATCTTTCGGGATACTTTGGAAGGGATGAATTTATTTTGGCCAACTTAATAACGAACAACTACGGGAACGCAACAGGAAACCTTAGATGGAATCATATTTTCAATGATCGACTCTTTACCAACCTCTCCCTGATCTATAGCCAATATGATTATAGAATAGTTTTGGATTTTATTGGTCTGGATTGGGTCGCCGATATCGAAAATTACAACCTAAAATACGGACTCAACTACTATGTAAACGACAAATTCAAGCTCAACTTTGGAATAAGCAGTATTCTGTACGATCTAAATCCTGGCGAGGTAACACCCTCCAACGAGACTTCGTCCATCAACTATTTAAAGTTAGATCAAAAAAGGGCATTGGAGTCTGCCGCGTACATTGGTGCCGAAAACGAAGTTACCGATAAACTTACCGTGCAATACGGACTGCGTCTCAGTCATTTTTCAAGGCTGGGCGGTCAAAGCATCAATCAATACGCAAACGACCTGCCCGTGGTCTACAACGAGGAACTCGGTATTTACGAAGCTGGCGAAGTGGTCGGGGAAACATCTTACGGTAAAAACGAGAGCATTAAAACCTATGCACAGCTCGAACCACGTTTGGCACTCTCCTATCAATTAAACGACATTTCATCCGTAAAAGCTGGTTATACCCGATCCGCGCAATACCTTCACCTATTGTCCAATACAACCGCGGTAACTCCTTTGGATGTCTGGACACCTAGCGGCTCTTTCATCAAACCACAACTGTCCAACCAATACTCCATGGGCTATTACAGGACTTTTAACGACCAAAAGTACAGTATGGAAGTAGAAACGTATTACAAAAACATTGACAATCGCATTGACTATATTGATGGCTCCAACCTCATTGGAAACAATACCATTGAAACAGAAATCCTTAACGGTGAAGCCCGTTCCTACGGAATGGAACTGTTGTTACGAAAAAACACGGGCAAATTAACAGGTTGGTTGAGCTATACCCTATCCAAATCTGAACAACGCACGCTGGGCGGCCGTGCAGGAGGGTTGGGCATCAACAACGGGAATTGGTACAACGCTCCTTATGACCGCACCCACGATATTTCCTTGACCGCGACCTACAAATTGAATGAAAAGTGGAAGTTCAGTTCCAATTTTGTGTTCCAAACAGGTCGCCCCGTTACCTACCCCAACGGACAGTATGAATACGAAGACCTGTCCATAGCTAGCTATTCCAACAGAAATGCAGATAGATTGCCCGCCTATCACCGATTGGATGTATCGGCCATTTACACACCCAACAGGAAGCCCGATAAAAAATGGAAAGGCGAATGGGTTTTTGGTATTTACAACGCCTACAACCGCAGAAATGCCGCATCAATCACGTTTGGACAAAATTGGCAAACAGGTCAAAATGAAGCAACCCGTACCGCCATTTTCGGTATAATGCCAGCGATTTCTTATAACTTCAAATTTTAATACAATGAAAAATCATACATCCCTCATAATCACAACATTGTTAGTGCTTACTTCTTGCAGCGATGTCGTGGAAGTTGATGTTCCAACAGCAGATACACGATTGGTGGTCGAAGCCTCCTTGGATTGGGAAAAAGGCACCGATGGAAACATTCAATCCATTGAATTGCGTACCTCCACCCCCTATTTTGATTTGGATTCCGATACTGCAGTGGATGGGGCCGAGGTAAGCGTGACCGATTTGGATTCTGGAAATGAATTTCTGTTTGAAGGACAAGGAAATGGCCTGTACACGACCTCTAATTTTATTCCAGTTTTGTATCATCAGTACCAACTAAAAATCATTTATAACAATGAAACCTATTTGGCCACGGAAACTTTATACCCCGTTAGTGACATTAAAACCCTAAACCAATCTACCGACGGTGGTTTTGATGATGAATTTTTGGAACTGAACCTCTATTTTGATGATCCCGAGGAAGAAGAAAACTTTTATCTGATCAGATACCAAGAAGAAGGCGATCCGTTTCCTGATCTAGAAGACCAATCTGATGAATTTACCAACGGCAACGAACAGCACGACTTTTACGAAAAGGACGATGATGAGGACAACAATGAACAACCTTTTGAGCCCGGCGATACGGTTTTTGTGGATCTATATGGAATTTCGGAACAATATTACAACTACATACGCTTGCTGATAGAACAATATTATAGCGCAGGTGATCCATTTGGCGCCGTGCCCGCACCTATTAAAGGGAATTGTATCAACCAAGACAATCCAGATAATTTTGCCTACGGATATTTTAGGGTAACACAGGTTTCAAGAAGCTCCTACACATTTCAATAAAGCCCAAAACAATGCAGTATTATTTAGTAGTTTTACGTAAAACGCCCATTTTTTGAGGCAAGAACCACTAATTTTAAGAGATGGGAACATCAAAAGATCTCAAAATACGATGCTGGATAGATATTGACGGGAAAAAGTTTTTTGGCCCTGGGCGAGCGCAACTTTTAATGATGATCGACAAGAATGGTTCCCTATCCAAAGCGGCCAAAGAAATGGGTATGTCCTACCGAAAAGCATGGTCCATGGTAGAGGATATGAATTTAAGAGGGCAACAACCTTATGTAGAACTCCATAAAGGCGGCACAAAAGGTGGCGGAGCTGAATTAACGGAAACGGGCAAAAAAGTCCTTTCCACCTTCCTTAAAATGAATGATAAAATTACAGCTACTGTTCAACAGCATACCGAAGAAATGTTGGGGTTGATTTAAATTTTTATCCCAAAACCGTGCAATAAAATCAACCGGAATCCTACATAAAGCACCAAAATACTGGTGAGCACTCCCAAAAATTTGAGATTAAACTTTTTATTGGACAAATAAGAACCGATACTTCCTCCAATCACAACAGCGACGATAAGTTGTAGCATCAATTCATTGTTCAACTTAAAGGTTCCTGCCACATTGAGGCCAATCAAACCCGAAATGGAATTGACCAAGATAAAAACGGAGGCCAAAGAGGCCACAACCCTTGGGTTTTCCCACTTTAAAAGATTTAATACTGGAGATAAGAAGATACCTCCACCTATCCCAGAAATTCCCGAAAGCAAACCGATTCCACCACCAAGCACCAATTTTTTTGGATTGGAAAATTTTCTAGAGTCCAGCTTTTTCTTCGCAAAGCGAAGCAGCATAAAAACACCCGCCATTATCAAGGCTCCGCCCAGCACCAAAAAAAACACCGTTTGTGATAATCGAATTTGTGCTCCCAGATAGGCAAACGGAACACTCATCACCAAAAAGGGCCAAAATAACTTCATATCAAAAACCCGATTCCGGATAAAAACTAGGGTTCCGATGGTAACCACGCAAATATTCAAAATGAGCGCAGTAGAGCGGATTTCGTAAAAATCCGTCAAGAAAAGGCTTAAAATGGCCAAATAACTCGACCCACCCCCAAAACCGACCGAACTATAAAACAGTGCAATCAAAAAAAAGACAATGGGCAAATAGTCAACACTCATCCATCAAGAAATTAGCTTGCATTTGATCAAATCCCCTTCTTTCAAAACCTCGCCATCATCTATAAAAGCGAGGGCATTACCCTTGGCCATGGATTGAATCATAGAAGACCCCTGTCCATCGAGAATCTCTACTTTTCCATCAATAACGGCTGCTTTTAAAAAGGAAGGACGTCCAAAACGGTTTTCGTAAGCATGTTTTATTGGAAACTGAAAGGTGGGCAGACCTGTGGTTTCGTAACCTGAGAATTTTTGGAGCAATGGAAGTACATACACATAAAAACAGGTCAATGAGGATGCGGGATTACCGGGCAAGGCAAATACAAATTGATTTTCCTTTCTTCCAAAATAAAGCGGTTTTCCTGGTTTTTGAAACACCTTGTAAAACAATTCATTAACTCCATTTTCTTCGAGGGATTGTTTTACAAAATCGTAATCGCCGACCGAAATTCCGCCAGAGATAATTAGCACATCACAAGACTCCAATGCCGTTTTAATGCCTGCTTTGGTGGCCTCAAAATCATCTTGTATTTGTGTTTTTTGATGGTGTTCAAAGCCAAATTGTTGAAGTGCACCCGAAATCGCGTAGCTGTTGGATTCGTAAATCTGTGCCTCGGTTTTGGATTCCCCAGGTTTCACCAACTCATTCCCCGTAGTGATGATATTGATTTGTGGTTTGGAAAAGACTTTCAATTGCGACAAACCCAAACTGCCCATTAAAGCCAAGGAAGGCGGGTTTAATACGTGGCCCTTTTCAAACACTGGTTGTCCTTTGGTCAACTGACCTCCCTTTTTTCGAATGTTTTGTCCAATTTTGGGCATTTCATCAAGAAACAGCATGCTTTCTTTTACGGAGGTTTTTTCCTGCATCATCACCGCCGTGGTATTCTTTGGCACCTTCGCACCTGTAAAAATCCGAACGGCCTCGCCATCTTGCAACGCAATATCCGTGGAATCGCCAGCAGCCACCTCCCCTACCAGTTTATATTCTTGATACAATCCGCAAAGGGCATAACCGTCCATAGCGGAATTATCAAACTCTGGGACATCAAAAGGAGAAGCGATATTTTTTGAAAGTGCAAAACCAAGTGCATCTTCTAAAGATTTTGACTCACTTTTTAAAGAAATCTTTTGGTCTTCAATAATGCGAAGTGCTTCTTCAATCGTAACCATTAGCCTCCTATTGAAATCATGGAACGGTTTTGTTCGTAGTGTTCGGCATCCATCTTTACATCCATACCATCTCGGGAATGTTTCTTGGATTTGATGGCTTCCAAAATGGTCTTATCTATCTTTTCCCCATTCCGCATCGGTGTCAACAAATCTGTTTCTGATGTGGCAAACAGACAATTCTTCATTTTACCATCGGCCGTTAAACGAATACGGTTGCACTCGTCGCAAAACGGATTGGTGATCGTGCTCACAATGCCAAAACTGCCTTTGTGGCCCTTCACCCTAAAATTGGTGGAGGTACTGTGCTTTGGATTGTCAAGGGTCTCGATTTCCCCGAATTTGTCGCCAACAGTCTTTAAGATTTCTTCCTTGGAGACTCCCTTGCTCCAGTCCCATTTATTGCCCTTAAAAGGCATGAACTCAATGAACTTGGGCGTAATCTTCTTATCCTTGGTCAGGGCAATAAAGTCATTGATTTCATTGTCGTTTACCCCTTTAATCAGAACAATATTGATTTTGAGGTCCATATCCATATCCAAAGCCATATTCAAGTTGCGCATAATGCGCTCGTAATAATCACGCTTGGTAATGAAAATGGATTTGGCCTTGTCCAGCGTATCCAGACTAAAGTTGATTTTGCGAAGTCCGATTTTATCGAACAGGTCCAAGTATTTGTCCAAGACAATGCCGTTGGTGGTCAATTTTAAGGTAACGCCCAGTTTGGCAAGCTCTTCGACCAAATAGCCGAAATTCTTCCGAACCAAAGGTTCGCCGCCCGTCAATCGTACCGTGTTCACGCCCAAATCCCTAAAAGTTCTCGTCATTTCAATGATTTCCTCCAAGGTCATAATGCTGGGCTTTTCCATCAACTCAATGCCTTCTTCGGGCATACAGTAAAAGCATCGAAGATTGCATCTATCCGTCAACGAAATGCGGAGGTAGGTATGTGGCCTACCGAAATTGTCGATTATTTGTGGTTTCTTTTCAATCATGTCTTTTTCCTTCTATCACTTTAAATGCATGCAGTACGTGGGGGAAAATCGCATCCATGGATTCTGCTGCTCCTTTGGTGGAACCCGGCAGTGCCAGAATGAGTTTACCATCCTTGATGCCCGCGATGGAACGCGAGAACATCGCATAAGGCATTCGATTTTGCCCGTAGCTTCGCATTTGTTCTTCTACTCCTTTTAGTTTGATGTCCAACAAGGGTTCCAAGGTCTGTGGGGTGACATCTCGCGGCCCCACGCCCGTTCCTCCCGTGAAGATCAACAAGTCTGCGGAAGTGTTCTCCACTTTTTTGATGATTTCCCCAGCGTCATCGGGTATTATGCTTTTTTGCGATGCCACCCCCAATGCTTTCAGTTTTTCCACAATGGCCTCGCCTGCCCTGTCCTCGCCTTTTCCTTTGGAAATGGTATCGGAACAAACGACTACATCCGCAGTCAGTCCTTCTGAATTTATTTTATATGAGGATTTCCCTCCTTTTTTTGATTTGAGGCGAATAGTACCGATTTCAACGCTTTTATCAATCGGTTTGAGCATATCGTACATCGTCAGGGCCACAACACTGGCTCCGTGCATCGCCTCTACCTCTACCCCAGTTTTGTAAATGGTCTTCACCTTCATCGAAATGATGATGTCCAAACCATCGATTTCATAATCGATTCCAGTGAATTCGATGGGCAATGGATGGCAATCGGGCAACAAGTCCGGCGTTTTTTTGACGCCCAACAACCCGGCTGCCTTGGCCATTTCAAACACATTCCCTTTGGGAACTTCGTTGTTTTGTATCGCATCTATCGTAGCCTGACTGCTCGTTTTTACGATAGCCTCTGCGGTGGCTTCCCGCAAAGTGGTTATTTTATGTATGATGTCTACCATTTACTTGTTTACTTTCCATTGATGGGTTTCGTCCTCAAAAATCTCTTTGCCGAATACGGGCACTTTCGCCTTGATTTCTTCCACAAAAAAGTTGGTGGCGGCTATCGCAATTTTTCGGTGAGCCGATGAGGTGAACACAAACAGGCATAACTCTCCTACCTTCACTTTGCCCAAACTGTGATAAATATGGGCACAAGTAATATCAAATTTGGCAAAAGCTGCTTCACGTATTTCGTGAAAGACTTTCTCCGCCATTTCTTCATAGGCGGTATAATCGATAGCAGCGACTGTTTTTCCATCCACTTCGTCAGCTCTGATTTGTCCCAAGAAAATGCTCTGGGCACCAATATTGGTCTTACTTTGGTGGTTGGCCACCGAATTGGCTATTTTTTCGGGAGGAATCGCTCCTTGTACAAATACTTTTTTTGGTTTCTTCTTATCCATCAATTATGGTTTCTATGCCGCCTTCCACATTTTTAAGGTTGTGAAAGCCAAATTCATTTTTAAGGATTTCTATGGCGTTTTTGCTTCGCTTTCCAGACTGACAGAACACAAAAACCTCTTGGTTTTCAGGTATTTCTCGATATCGTGATGTAAGGTCATTCATTGGAATACTCAGCACTTTTTTACCTTTTGGTTTGGGCTGTTCGAACACTTCGCGTACATCGAGATACCACTGCTCTTTATTTTTTAAATCGCAATCAATGTAAACAGGGGATATCCCGTTCTTGCAAATTTTTTCCACTTCTTCGGGGCGCTTGTTTATTTTGATGGTCTGCTCGCTGCCCTGCATCATATTGATCAACTTTAGCTTACATGACAGTACCTCACCTACCCCAAGAATCATTTTAAGAACCTCGGCTGCCTGAAGCGTTCCCAAAATACCAGGCAACACGCCCAATACCCCTGTGGCCTCACAGCTGATGTTCTGTCTCGTACTTTTCGGGAATACACAGCGATACGTAGGCCCATTCTGGTAATTGAAGACCGATAATTGCCCTTCATTTTTGTAAATGGAGGCAAAAACCCAAGGTTTATCGGCCAATATACAGGCATCATTAAGCAAATACTTGGTTTCAAAATTGTCGGTTCCGTCCAAAATAACATCGTATTGCTTGATGATGTCCTCGGCATTGTCAACGGTCAAGGGGGCTTCAAAAACCTCAAATTGCACCTCGCTGTTCTGTTTTTCCAAACGTTCTTTGGCAACAACTGCTTTTGACTTTCCTACATCCGACTCATGGAACAACACTTGCCTGTGTAAATTGGACATATCGACCTTGTCGTGATCCATCAGACCAATTTTGCCTACTCCTGCTCCTGTTAAATACATCGCAGCGGGACAGCCTAAACCTCCAACACCAACGATCAAGACCTTGGCATTGCGAAGCTTTTCCTGACCTTCTAGGCCAACTTCCTTGAGTTTTATTTGTCTATCATATCTGCTCATCCTCCTGCGAACGGTGGCAATAAGGCCACTTCATCCCCATCTTTTAGGGTTATTTTATCATCCAAATTTTGATTTACCGCGATTTGAACCGAATCTTTATCCGCAATCGAAAGTCCATTCAGGCACTGTGCTTTTAGATCCGAAGCGGTAAGTTGTCCTTTGAGTTCCATCACTTCTTCGGACTTATCGGCGGCTTCAGCCACCAAACCGAAATATTTAACGGTCACTTTCATACATCCATTTGTTTTAGTTGCTGTACATCTTCTTCGGTGTCCACATCAAATCCTCCATTTTTGAAAGTTTCCGTGCAGAAATTAAAATTTTCCAAGTGCATTAGCTTCTTGGCTCCTTCGTCTCCTTCCAATTTCAACAACAGCGGAAATGCTGCTTTACCAAAAATGGCTGGAACGCCAATATTATCACCATACTTTGAATACGTCGCTTTAGGATTCTTGGTCAATTGGGTGTGCACCAACTTGATTAAGTTGGCGCGTTCCAAAAAGGGTTGGTCCGAAACCAAAAAAAGTATGTGGTCCAATCCATTTTCTTCTGCCAATGCAGTTTTTAGCCCAATCTTTATACTAGAGGCCATTCCTTGCCCCCAATCGGGATTAATCACCACTTTAAAACCATCCGAGCTTATCTTTTGCTGAATTTTGTCTTGATTGGCACCCAACACCAAAATCTTGGTCTGAAACCCCAACATATCCACTTTATCCATCGTGTGCTCCAAGAGGGTCTTTCCTTTGAATTCCACCAACTGTTTGGGTCGGCCCAATCTTGATGAGCCTCCTGCCGCCAAAACCACAACCGCTATGTTTTCTTCTGCGCTCAAAGGGTTATTTTTTGAAATTGGTTTGCTGTTGTATCGTGAATGGGTTCTGTTTTCTGCTTCAAGGGTCGGGCATTTTTATGCTTCAATACACTTTGAATTTCTGCCAGAATGGACAATCCAATCTCTGCAGGTGTCTCTGCTCCTATTTCCAGCCCTACGGGTGCGTGGATTTTGTTCAAATCCTCTTTAGATACTTCAATACCTTCATCCGCCAACTCGTTGAGCATACGCTCGTATTTTTTTAAAGGCCCAAGAATACCGATGTAAGGTATCTCGGTTTTGCCCAGCAATAGCTTCAGGACAGCCAAATCATAGTTATAATTGTGGCTCATCAACACAAAGCAAGTGCGCTGGTCTATTTTGATGCTTGCCAGTGTTTCTTCGGGCTTGGCAACAATGACTTGGCACGAGCCCACAAACCTTTCTTTGTTGGCATGGGTGGGGCGTCCGTCGGTTACGGTTACCTTCCAGCCCAAAAGTTCGGCCTGTTGGGCAAGGATTTGAGCATCATTGCCCGCTCCAACCAAAACCAAGTTGACAGGGGGGCGATGTAATTCCATAAAAACATGATGTTCTCCTTCAGGGGCATTCATCTTGCCAAAGCACGATTTATCTTTCTTCAATACTTTTTTACTTTGTAAAAGCAATGCTTCTTCCAAATCGGCATTTAAAATTTTACTGCTCAAATGGCCTTCTTCATTGGTAATCATTGCTGTTCCGAGTTGTTTATTACACTGTTCCAAATCAAAAACAACCGAAATTGCCACGGGAACTTCCTTTTCAATGACTTTGCGTAAAAGTTCACAGGGATTGTGCTGATCGGAATAATCAATGGGCTCAAAAAGCACCTGAATGATCCCGTTGCAACCTAATTGTGCCCCGATTACCGCATCATCTTCGTCGCTGGTATCGTAGGTTACCAATTTGTTTTCTTGTCTATCCAAGGCGTAAAGTGCCTTTCTGAGTGCATCGCCCTCCAAACAGCCGCCGCTGATGGCCCCGGTGATATTCCCATATTCGTCTACCAACATTCGTGCGCCCGGTCTACGGTACGATGAACCATCAACATGAACCACAGTGGCCAATACGCAGCGAATGTGCTGTGCTTTCAACTCCGAATAACGCGATATGATGACGTCCAACTCTCTCATAGACTAACGGTTTTTAGTTGGTTGATGGCTTTTTTGATTTCGGATACGACCTGTTCAATATCTTCAGAAGTTGTGTTGCGACCTGTACTGATACGTAAGCTCGCCAAAGCAGTTGCATCATCGTACCCCATAGCTTTTAGCACGTGCGATGGTTTCACAAGGTTTGCATTACAGGCAGAACCGCGAGATACAGCCAACTTATTGAGATACCGCAGCAATTTAGAACCATCCATATTTGAAAAAGAAACGTTGGTTGTATTGGGCAACCGTTCCCCTACATTGCAATTAATTGTTGCTCCCTCGATAGTCAAAAGCTCTTGCTCCAATTGGTTTCGCAAGTTTAATTGCTTTTGGTGATTTTCTTCAAGGCTTTGTTGGGCAAAGGCGCAAGCTTTTCCAAAACCGACTATTCCAGGCACGTTCAAAGTTCCTGGTCGAACTCCTTTTTCGTGATTTCCCCCAAAAAGATGTTTCGCAATTGATATATTGTTGTTTTTGTTCAAATAAAGTGCTCCGACCCCTTTAGGGCCATATAGCTTGTGAGACGAAAAAATGGCCAAATCAATTCCCAAATCCTGAAGATCAACGGGAATTTTACCAACGGCTTGTGTAATATCGGACATCACAGCCACTCCTTTGGAGTGCGCTAATTCGGTTATACTTTTTATGGGATGAATCAAGCCTGTTTCGTTGTTGGCCAGCATCAGACAAGCCAAAATTGTGGTCTTCTTTATGGATTCTTCCAACTCGTTCAAATCAATATTTCCATTGTTGTCCACATCTAGGTAGGTGACCTCAAATCTATCGGCTTCCAACGCTTCCATACATTCGAGTACGGCTTTGTGCTCTGTTTTACATGTAATAATATGATTGCCTCTACCCCTGTTCCGCTTGCAAAACCCAAACAAGGTCAAGTTCGCGGCTTCCGTTGCGCCCGAAGTAAAAGTTATCTCTGTAGGTCTACAGCTCACAAGTTTTGCCACTTGGTTGCGCGCAGTCTCTACCGCATCATCGGCACACCACCCAAAGGAATGGTCGCTACTTGCATTACCAAAATCCTCGGTGAAATAAGGTAGCATGGCCTCCACTACCTCCGTGGCCGTGGGAGTAGTTGCATTATAATCCAGATATATTTTTTTGTTTAGAGACAAATTATCATCGTTATGTACATGTATGCATAACGCAATTTAATAAGAATAACAGTGAATTCATTACATTTTTCAAACCATTATGAAATAAATTTCAATTTTTTTTGGCTCTTCAGTTATTAATCGTAATATTGCAATGAATAAATATTAAAAATGGGATTGACCAAGACTGAAATATTCACCGATAAGCAGAACCAAATTGCACTGTACGCCAAAGCTTTTGGTCACCCTGCACGTGTCGCCATATTACAGTACTTGTTTAAACTGAACGCCTGTGTTTGTGGGGATTTGGTGGATGAAATCGGTTTGGCCCAGCCTACCATTTCGCAACATTTAAAAGAACTGAAACATTTGGGGTTGATCAAAGGCAATGTTGAAGGTACCAGCGTTTGTTATTGTATTGACGCTGAAAATTGGAAAAAAATGAAATCGGTGATATCCGATTTCTTGGACCAAGACCTCGCCTCAAAAGCGTGTTGTTAAAAAAATTTGAATCTATTAATCGTAATATTACAATAAATATATATAATCATGAAGTTAGAAGAAGTAAAATCAGCCTTGCAACAATTGGACACCATCGCCTTTCAATTACCTAACGGCGAATTGGTCCCCAATCATTTTCATGTTACCGAAGTGGGTAAAATAACAAAACATTTTATTGATTGTGGTGGTACTGTCCGTAATGAAGAAGTAGTGAATTTTCAACTTTGGAATGCCAACGATTACGACCATAGACTTCATCCTGAAAAATTGGCGCACATTATTGACCTATCCCAAAAAACCTTGGATATTGACAATTTAGAAGTTGAAGTGGAGTACCAAGGGCGGACGATTGAGAAGTTTTCTCTTGATTTTGACGGAACCAACTTTTTATTGACCACCAAACAAACGGATTGCTTGGCCAAGGACAAATGTGGTGTGCCGGACGAAAAGCCCAAAGCAAAATTGTCCGAATTACAAAGTTCTGAATGCTGCACCCCAGGTAGCGGATGCTGCTAATCCTACTAAAACACTCTGGACTTGAGGTCCATAGGTTTAAAGAAAGAAAAATCTTTGTCGCATCCTGTATCAAGTCCTCCCTTAATCCCTCCAAAGGAGGGAAACTTCTCCCCTTGGGGAGATTGGAGAGGGGAGCTTCTATAAATTTATAGCAACCAAAACAATATGGCACTTTTTAAAGCATTGACCGATTTTGTCTCCAATTTGGATACGCAATCCATAACGGCGGAGCGAAAACAAACCTTGTCACAGCTTGTTGATTATATTCAGGCCAAGGTAAATGATGGCGAATCCATTCACATCAACTTTATCTGCACACACAATTCCCGAAGAAGCCATTTATCTCAAATCTGGGCGCAAACTATGGCACATCATTTTAACGTGAAAAACGTGAATTGCTATTCTGGCGGAACAGAAGCTACGGCCCTATTTCCGATGGTGGCGGAAACCTTAACAAATACAGGGTTTGAGGTGAAAACACTTTCCGGAGGAAATAATCCAGTATACAGTATTAAATTTTCAGAGAACGAACATGCAGTAATAGGTTTTTCCAAAAGAATGGATGATGATTTCAACCCAAAATCAGACTTTGCAGCCATTATGACCTGCTCTCAGGCTGACGAAGGGTGTCCGTTTGTGCCCGGAGCCGAAAAACGGATTCCAATCACTTACGAAGACCCCAAAGCGTTTGACGGCACATCCCAACAAGCTGAAAAGTACAGCGAGCGAAGCAAACAAATCGCTACCGAAATGTTTTATGTCTTTTCCCAAATAAAAAAGTAATGGCAACCAAAAAATTGAGCTTTTTAGATAGAAACTTGACCCTTTGGATTTTTGTGGCGATGATATTTGGGGTTGGAATCGGTTACTTTTTTCCAAGTTTTCCCGATTTTGTCAACTCCTTCAGCAGTGGAACAACCAATATTCCCATTGCCATTGGATTAATTTTAATGATGTACCCGCCTTTGGCGAAGGTGAAATACTCCCTGTTGCCAAAAGTGTTCAAAAACACCAAAATTCTCTCCATTTCTCTCTTTTTGAATTGGATTGTAGGTCCGATTTTAATGTTTGCGCTGGCCATCATCTTTTTACGGGATTATCCTGAATATATGGTTGGGCTTATTTTAATCGGTCTGGCTCGATGCATCGCTATGGTTTTGGTTTGGAACGATTTGGCCGAAGGCAGCAGTGAATATGGTGCAGGATTGGTGGCGTTGAACAGTGTTTTTCAAGTATTTGCCTATAGCTTTTACGCTTGGATTTTCATCACCGTACTCCCACCCTATTTTGGATTTGAAGGAGCCATAGTCGATATTTCCATCGCCACCATTGCCGAGAGCGTAGCTATTTATCTTGGAATTCCATTTTTAATGGGAATTTTGAGTCGACAAATTCTGGTGAAGCTAAAAGGTGAGGCTTGGTATACGGAAAAGTTTATCCCTGCCATTTCTCCTATTACATTGATTGCCCTATTGTTTACGATTGTTGTAATGTTTTCGTTAAAAGGCGAATTGATCGTTGAGATCCCCATGGACGTTTTGATCATAGCCGTGCCGTTATTGATTTATTTTGCCTTGATGTTCATTATCGGATTTTTCACCACCAAAGCCATGGGTGCCGAATACGACAAAACGGCTTCAGTGGCGTTCACCGCTGCGGGAAACAATTTTGAATTGGCCATTGCGGTTGCCATTGCCGTATTTGGTTTAAATTCAGGACAGGCCTTTGCAGGGGTAATCGGTCCATTGGTAGAGGTACCTGCGCTCATTTTATTGGTAAAGGTTTCATTCTGGTTAAAAAAGAAATACTACGGTAGCGCTAGAGCATAAGGTCAAACATTATTTTAAAAATTCTAAGAGTTTAGTAAATTCAACCCTGTAAAAACTTCAAACAAACTAATTTCATCATGGGTAAAGGAGTTACTATTCTCGGAATTCTAGTGTTACTGCTGTCCTGTAATTCAAAAAAGGACACTTCCCCACAAGAATTGGGGCTGGTTTACAATGTTTTAAGGGATGTTGATATTGATAATTACGAGGTTTACTCGATGAATCTTGATGGTTCCAACAAAAAAAACATCACAGACCTTTATAATGTAGAGTGGACCTATTATTCTTACGAGGACACTTTGTATTTTATTTCTGATAGAGGCGCCTGCAAGCGTTGCTACTTTTTGTACAAAAGCAATTTTAAAGGAGAAAATCCAAAGAAAGTCAGTGATTTGGAATTGGCCGATAGCTGGATGAGCTCTAGAAAAGATGGAGATGAACTCATTGTAAAGCCAAAACTGATTACCGAATCCACATTTTATATTCTTGACAGAAATGGGAAAATCATCAATCGGTTGGATACCGGTTTACCTTTTGCCGCAGACCCTTTGTTCGTTAATGATGGAAAGCAAATAGTGTTTAGGGGCGGCAAAGCTGTGGAAAAACATATTGATGGTTTTGATGAGGAACTATATATTATAGATGAAGACGGCCAAAACCTTAAACAATTGACCCATTACCCCCAAAAGGACACCACTGCAGGAAAGTTTGATTACAGAGCGGGAGCCCCAAAATTACACCCTACAGAAAACTTCATTTCTTATCAAAGCAAGCAAAACGGAAAGTACAGTTTATATGCCGTGAGCTTAGATGGCAATAAAACATGGAAATTGACAGAAAATAGCGAGAACGAAGGATGGCATGATTGGAGCCCAGATGGTAAATGGCTGGCCATGGAACTTTTTGATGATGAACAACAGTTTCATATTGGTTTGATGAATTGGGAAACAAAGGAAATGGAAATTTTGACCGATACCACCTTTCAATATCAACAAGCTCCCAACTTTATCTACAAAAATTAATGTTGCAGAATAAAGCATTTCTCATAAGGTTTTTAAGTGCCTTTTATCGATAAAAAATTTTTTTTCATTAAAAAGTAGGGTTTTTTAACCTTTGGTTGTTTTATACATATAAAATCAGAACAGGGATAGTTATGCCCTGAAAAATTTAAAAACCCCATACTATGAGAACAAAGTTAATTTTTAGTTTACTAATGACGCTGGCCCTGATTATAATGGGCTGCTCAGATGGTGAAGGTCAAGGATCAGGAAATGCTGAAAGTACCGGTACATTATCGGTACAATTAACAGATGCTCCTTTTCCCTACGAACTAATGGCCGAGGCCAATGTAACCGTTTATAAAGTTGAAGCTCGCCTAGTGGACGGCGATGACGACGATTCCGATGATATGAACGATGATTCTGAAGATGATTCAGACAATAGTTCCGACGATAACTCAGATGACAACTCTGATGATGATGACAACTCTGATGATGATGATGATGATGCCGATGACGACGATGGTTCTCCTTTCATTACACTAATGGAAGAAGAAATTGAAGTAAACCTTTTGGAACTTACCAATGGATTAACAGAAAAATTGGCGGAGATAAATGTTCCCACAGGGTCCTACGACCTAATTCGTATTTATGTAAAGGGAGTAAATGTGGTTTTGACCGATGGAACCGTTTACGATTTAAAAGTTCCTAGTGGTGACGCCTCTGGAATAAAGGTTTTTGTTGACCCAGCTATCACGGTTGCCGGTGGCCTTTCTTCCGATTTGTTGTTGGATTTTGATGTAAGTCAATCCTTTGTTGCCAAAGGTGACATTAGCACGCCAGCAGGAATCAACGGATTCAATTTTACCCCAGTGATCAAAGCAAGTAACCTATCTACTTCGGGTACACTTTCTGGTAATGTAAGTACCGTTGAAGAAGAAGCGTCAGTTGCCTTGGAAGGCGCCCAAATCTCTGTAATTGCTGCAGATACCTTGAATACAACCTCCTTTACCGATGTAGATGGCAACTATGCCATCCTTGGACTTAAGGCCGGTATGTACAAAGTAGTAGCTGAGCTTGATGGTTATTTGGCAAGCGACACATTGGATGTACAGGTTGATGCTGCCAACATTACCACTCAAGATTTTGTATTGGAAGTGGATCCTGAAGCTACCGAAGGTGAAAATACTGATGATGGTTCTACCGATGGTGGCAACTAATAAATTCTAGATTTAATTACAGAAGAGCCCCGATAATTATCGGGGTTTTTTATTTTAAAAAAAGTCAATCTAAAAGATTGATAGTTTAATTCTTCTCCATATAATCGTCCACAAAATCAATCAAATCCTTCCCATGAAGGTTTTTTGCCAGTACCCTGCCCTCTTCATCCAGTAGAAAATTAGCCGGAATCGTTTTTAAACGCAATGCATCCATAAAAGGATTTTGATCGCCCTCCAAATGAGAAGCATGCAACCATCGGTGGGCTCCGTCCTTCTCAATGGCATTTTCCCATGCTTTTTTGCTGCTTTCCAAAGCATAAGCAACAATCTGAAGATTTTGGGAGTTATATCTTTCCCAAAGGGGCACCAAAATATCTCGGTTCTCCACCCTGCATGGAGCACACCAAGATGCCCAAACATCCAACAGAATTAATTTCTTACCATTGATCAGTTCTTGCAATGAAACATTTTCCCCATTATGCATAGGGAATTGTAAATCAGTAATTGTGTCTCCGATCAAAATGGGAAGCTCTCCTTTATCGGTCACGGAAACAAGTTCCCTTACCCAATCATGTTCAGGGAATATGACATTCCATTTTTGGGCCTGTGCATAAACAGATTCAGCAATGCGTTCATAATCCCCTTCGGGACTTGCCCACCGCAAGGCCATCAAAGCTGGTAATAATTCTTCAGTGGAATCCGAAAAATGGATTAACTCTTCTTGATAAGAACGGAGATTTTTTTCGCGCTCCAATAAATTGTCATCAATGTTATGTTTGCTTGCTTTCCCTTTTAAATACTTTTTAAAAGCGGCCATTCGCTTGTCCCTTAATTGCAGCATGGCTTTATTTGCCTGGGACGGCTGCTCCAAGGAAAAAGAACTTTGAAAACTAGCCATAGCTGCATCTATTTTAATTTTAGCATTGGGTTCGTAAACCAATGGAAAATAATTATCTGTTTCAGGGTTTTGGTTGATCAACCTATTGGGAAACTTTTCGTTTTTTCTTTGGACCACGACTTTCAGCAATACTGGTTCTTGAAATCCAGGCGAATTCACAAATTGAAATTGGCCTTTGCCATTTACTTTGGCCGAATCCAAGATTTTGGCTGTAAAACTTTGGGCGAGTTCATTAAATTTTTCAGGTTGAACCAAATACACCATCGGCTTCCAATCGGTTCCATCGGTCATGTTTAAAGTGCCTGTCAACCATGCTTCCTGCGAGCAGGACATCAAAAAAAATACGAGCAATATTAAGGCTCTGAGCAAATATTTCATACCGATAAAATTAACTTTTTAAAAGAAAGTATTTCTAATTCCTGCCTTTAAAAGTTGCCCCTCACTTCCCCATACTTCTTAGATAAAGGTTATTTAAACGATAAAACAACGACCAATTCATCAAATAAACCAATCAATAATATTATGACAATTAAGTCCATAGCAACTACAATTTTGAGAATTATCCCTGCAGTTATCTTATTACAGACCTTATTTTATAAGTTTTCCGCAGCCCCCGAATCCGTTTATATTTTTAAAACATTGGGACTAGAGCCTTGGGGACGAATAGGCTTGGGCATATTGGAACTTGTAGTGGCCATTCTTATTCTTGTTCCTAAAACCACATGGCTGGGCGCGTTGTTGGGTATTGGTATTATGGGCGGTGCCATTTTTTCGCATTTTACAAAATTAGGGGTGGTTGTCCAAAACGATGGAGGCACATTGTTCCTTCTCGCATGGATTACTTTTGTTTGCTGTGTGATTTTGGTTTGGCTGCACCGTTCGCATATTCCTCTCAATAAAAATTATACTGATTTGTAGTACTCTTGACCCTGTCGTTTTTACTTTTGGGATAAAATTATTTGAAAGTGGACAAGAAAACACCCTACAATCTATCTTGGAGTGACTTTACAAAAGTAGAGATGCGAATAGGAACCATTATTGAAGCTGAAATTTTTCAGGAAGCGAGAAATCCTGCCTATAAAATGATCATCGATTTTGGCGACATCGGCAAAAGAAAAACCTCTGCGCAGGTCACAAAGCTATACACCCCTGACGAACTTATAGGAAAACAAGTAGTGGCCGTGGTCAACTTTCCCCCTAAACAAATTGCCAACATAATGAGTGAATGTCTTGTTTTAGGAGGTGTTGGCGAAAATGGGGAGGTAACGCTGATCCAACCGGAAAGGAAAGCGAAAAATGGAACAAAAATCGGGTAAGTTTATACAGCTCACTTTACGCAGAGTACATTCTCAGAACGAATCATAAGGCGGCCATCGGGAGAGGGCCGCCTGCATATACGGCAAATGCCAAAATCCGTTTTGTTGACCTTGCCCAGTACCAATTTCAGCTTTCTTTAGCGACGTTCGGCCTCCCTAAGAGCTGCATCGTTCACACTCTTATTGTTTATAACATCCACCCACGGGTTATTCCAAGACATTGACATTGATCATCTTGTCTGCTTTGATCAAGAGCTTATGGCTCGCGCTCGATAGATTGGTAATATATACCTTTTTGTCCACCTTGTGGTACCGTTCGGTAAGCTTGTTCACCGCCTCGATTGCGGACATATCCACAATACGGCTTTCCCTAAAGTCGATGATGATTTCCTTGGGGTCGTTGAGCACGTCGAACTTTTCATTGAACATTTTTATGGAACCAAAGAACAGGGGTCCATAAATTTCGTAATGCTTGATGCCCTTTTCGTCGATTCGCTTTCTGGCACGGATGCGCTTGGCGTTGCCCCAGGCATAGACCAAAGCAGATATCACGACCCCGATTAAAACGGCAAGTGCCAAGTTGTGCAAAAATACCGTTACAAGTATCACGATGACCATGACGATGATATCCGATTTGGGGTATTTATCGAGCACTTTAAAGCTTACCCACTCAAACGTTCCGATGGCCACCATTATCATTAGCCCGGTCAAGGCGGCCATGGGCAATTTTTCTATCAAGGGTGCGCCGAACATGATAAAGATAAGCAGTGCTACTGAAGCAACAATTCCGGATAGTCGAGCACGCGCACCGTTGGATATGTTGATCAAACTTTGTCCCAACATGGCACATCCGCCCATTCCAGAGAACAGTCCAGAGGCGATATTCGCCACCCCTTGTGCAGCAGCTTCTTTGTTGGTACGTCCCCTGGTCTCGGTAATCTCGTCGATGAGTTCCAAGGTCAGCAAACTTTCTATCAAACCAACACCGGCCACAATGGCCGCATAGGGAAAAATAAGCGTCAAGGTTTCCAATGTGAAGGGAATTTCAGGGATATGGAACGGGGGGAATCCACCTTTTATGGATGCAATGTCCCCAACCGTCTTGGTATCTATCCCAAAAGCGACCACAATACCAAAAACCACCAAAATAGCGGCCAAGGATGCCGGGAATGCCTTCGTGATCTTGGGCAGCCCCCAGATGATTAGCATGGTCAAAACCACAAGTCCCAAAATAATGTACAGTGCATTGCCTGTGAGCCAATTACCTGAGGGATCCTTGAACTGATCCAATTGTGACATGAAGATGATGATGGCCAGACCATTTACAAAACCATATACCACAGGTAATGGCACCAATCGCATTAACGTACCCAGCCTCAAAGTCCCGGCAAGGACTTGAAGGATACCCGCCAGTACCACTGTGGCAAACACATATTCTACTCCGTGACTACTTGCCAAAGCAACAATGACTACTGCAACGGCACCTGTTGCCCCAGAGATCATCCCTGGCCTACCACCAAAAATAGAGGTCACCAATCCCATGACAAAAGCGGCGTACAGCCCGACCAAGGGTGACAAGCCTGCAATTAAGGCAAAGGCTACAGCTTCGGGAACCAAGGCTATGGCAACGGTAAGCCCTGAAAGCACCTCGGTCTTATAGTTTACTTTCTGTGAAAAATCAAATAGTTTTAAATATTGTTTCATAATGATTGTGGATGATGGTCAAGACCAAACGGTCAAAACCGTATGAGGTAAAAAATATTATACTGAAATGCTTTGGACGATAATGTCCAATAAGGGAGATGCTTTAGGGCGGAGTCGCCACTGGCAATACAAAATGATATGTAACTGAGGTCTTGCCCATTTTTTGAAGCTGCAAATTTAATACAATTAATAGATCTTCAAAATAAAAACTATAAATGCTATGCAGTGCAAAGAAAAAAAAATCAATCCTCGATGCCATCCAAAGCTTCAGATTTGGACAATGAGAGTGATGCGTAAACTTTCTCCAAGATCTCTGGTTTGTCCGTAAGTACCACCAATTTATCGTTTGCCTTTATCTCTGTTAACCCATTTGGGGTAATGTAATTGCCATCACGCACTATCATGGCAATAATCGCTTTTTTGGGAAAGTTCAGGTTTACGATTTTTTCCCCCGTGGCCGGGCACGATTCCCCAATCGTAATTTCCTTCATGATCGCTTTGGGATGTTCGGACAACAGTTCGTCTGTTGGTGAAAGGGGCTTGGCACTTTCGGGCAGCCCAACATGCAACCATTTTGCCACAATGGACAACGTGCTCCCTTGAATCAGTACCGAGGTCAAAGAGACAAAAAACACAATATTGAATATAATGTTGGCCTTTTCTATCCCCGCCAAAAGCGGATAGGTGGCAAACACAATGGGTACTGCTCCACGCAAACCTACCCAGGAAATGTAGAACCTTCGCCTCAGCTTCATCCTAAATGGCATAAGGGAGATAAAAACCGCCAACGGACGGGCGACAAAAATCAGAACTAAAGATATTAACAAACCTATTCCCATATAAGGAACAATTTGAGTGGGAAATACCAACAATCCCAATGTTAGGAAAAGTACAATTTGCATTAACCAAGCCAAGCCATCAAACATTCGCATAATGGTTTTCTTGTGAATCAAATTTTGATTGCCCAAGTAAACCGAACATATATAAATGGCCAAGAAACCATTGCCTCCTATAAAATCCGTTGCGGAAAAGGTAATGAACATTAGGGCTATGGTAAGCACGGGGTAAAGTCCCTCAAAATCCAGCTTGATTCTATTGATCATGACCTTACTCAGCTTTCCGAAAAGAAAACCGGCACCCCCGCCAATGGCCATTTGCATAAAAAACATGGGCAAAACGGACAAAATGTTTTTTTCGGGGAACTGCACAAGCGTCAAAAAAGCAATGGTAAGTACATAGGCCATGGGGTCGTTACTTCCACTCTCAAGTTCCAGGGTGGGCCTTAAGTTCTTTTTTAAAGCCAGATTCTTACCCCTTAAAATAGAAAAAACCGCAGCAGCATCTGTAGATGATACAATGGCACCTAACAACAAACTTTCATAAAGGCCAAAGTCGGTAACCAAATAAACAAAGTACCCCAGACCCACCGCCGTAAGCAGTACACCTAGGGTTGAAAGTGCAATTCCTTCTCGAAGTACGGGTTTTACCGATTGCCAGTTTGTGTCCAGCCCTCCTGAGAAAAGAATGAAGTTTAGGGAGACCACGCCGATAAACTGTGCGATTCTTGGGTTGTCAAAATAAATACCACCTATACCGTCCGACCCCGCAAGCATCCCTATGGTCAAAAACAACAAAAGGGTGGGTACACCAAAACGATAACTCGTTTTACCAGCCAAAATACTGATCAGTAAGAGTACAGAACCGATTAAGATGATATTTTCAATGGTAATATTCAATGGAGGGACTATCTAGGTTTGGGGTTACTTTAAAAAGTTTATGAAAATAGCTTCCAAATAATAGAAGGTATTTATCAAAAAAAGCGAAGTTAATTCAATTTGTATGATTTAAAATGCAAAAAATATCGTGGATACCATCAAAATACATATACAAAACCTTTATGCTGACAAAATTGACCTTTATTTCAATAATTAAATCAGCCCGTTAAAACACACAAAAGAACGTTCAAACGCATTTTAAATGATTTAGATGTGTTAAACGTCGAAAAAATATTCGTTGAAATACACTTTTTCGTCGTTAAAAGTAAAAACCTGTGAAAAATTGATAAGTATTCGCTCCAATTGTTTTTGACCTTTGTAATGTATTAACCCCCAAATCTATACATCATGACACGATCTATTATTTACAGTCTACTTGTTTCAGGAACAATACTAGCCAGTCAACCTACTTTTGCACAGGCTAATGAAAAAATAATCAACGACACTATGAATGGTAGTGTTTCCTCTATTGATGGATACGAACCAAACATGTCCATTACCGAAGACGGAAAAACGGCATACTTTAGTAAGGGTGTTTACGAAAAGCCCCTTTATGGTGTGTTCTCCAAAAAAGAATTGGTGTACCATGTTTACCGTGCCGAGAAAGTAAATGGCGAATGGACCAATATTACGAAATTGGATGTATGTCCAAAATATTATTCGGCCAAACACCCAACAGTTACTGCCGATGGATCTCGCTTGTTCTTTGCATCCAACATGAAGGGAACTTTTGGAAAATACGACATTTATGTAGCCGATATCGCTGCAGATGGGAGCCTTGGTGTATCTAAAAATCTTGGACCAAAGGTAAACACCAAAGAAGACGAGCTTTACCCTAGCATATACAACGAAACCCTATTGTTCTTTGCCTCCGAAGGAAGAGGTGGATATGGCGGATTGGACCTTTATGCTTCTCAAGTGGTCCAGAACACGCTTACCACATCTGTTAACCTTGGTGCACACATCAACAGCAATAGCGATGAGTACGCCATTCAATTGAGTCCAGAGAAAAAAATGGGCTTCGTGGTATCCAACAGAGGATTCAACAACACCATATCACAATATACTGTTGCTTATGGACGTTCAAAGAAGCAGGATCAGTATAACGATGTTGCCAAGAACGATGCAGAACTCCAAACCGTTATGAATGAAGCTACTTACGAATATGTGGATACTTCTTTTCAAGACGAAGAATAATAACTGATTACCAACTATTTATTGAATCGGTCAAAAAAACCTGAAAAGTGTCTTATGATGTTGTTTCATAGCCGAACTTAGAAACACTCATGGCAATGATAAGAAAGACAGGGGGAAACTGACAGACTATCATAGAAAGCGGGTTGTATTATTTCAATCTGACCGATTTACACCAAGAATAGGATGCTGATGGGACGGCATCCTATTTTTTTATGCAAAAAGCTGAAATACAATTATTTAGAATTTAAAAGGCAGCTCCTACCCTTCTCAATTTCAAGCAAATCGAATTTTCAGGAAGTGCATTTGAACGAAAATAACTACAAAAATTACTCTCGATTGTTAAAAAATTCTAATTTAACTCTTGAAATAATACAATCCCAAATCTATTATGTCATGAACAAGAACTACAACACTCGAAAAAAAGGCGTCCCAAAACCTCTTTTTACCTTACTTTTTTGATGAGGCAACACCTCAACTAAACACAAATTATAGCACTCAATCCCTTTAGGGATTACACCCGTTTTTGAAGTAAACTTGAATGGATCTGTGATTGTTTTTGCTCCAAGGCGCAAAGCAATGGTTTTCCATTTGTTTATCCCAACTTCAATAATGTGGAGCAGGACATTGTGTCCTAAAACTTAACCTACTATACATTATGTAACAGTATTAATCCCCCTAATCTTTCTTATCATGGAAAAAAAACCATTAAAAATTGCCATTATCGACAATGATGATGCTATCGGCGGCATTTACAAGCAGTATTTTGAGGAAAACGAAATTTACGAACTTCTCGGCACTTTCAGTTCGGTTCAAGGCTTGTTGTCCAATTTTGGACGTTCCCATCCGGATATTATCATCTGCGAGGCCATGCTCAATGGAATTTCGGGCATTGACGGTCTTGAGTACTTTTATCGTAAAAACAAAGACCTAAAGGTATTGGTTATGAGCCAAAAAAACGACTTCAAACTCATTAAAGAAGCCTTTAAAAAAGGAGCTAGCGGCTACCTGATTAAACCAATGACCAAAGACAGATTGTTCAATGCTTTGGACACGCTTAACCAACACGGCATTGCTTTGGAACTGGATGTAGCCAAAAAAATCATCGGTTCTTTCCAAACAAAGTCTTTTGAGGTGTTCTCGAAAAAGGAAAACGAAATCATTGAACTCCTTACCCAAGGGTTTACCTATAAAATGATTGCTGACAAGCTTTTTGTGACTCCCAGCGCAGTCAACTTCCACATTCAGAACATTTATGTAAAGCTGAACGTGAATTCAAAATCCGAAGCTTTGCGCAAGCTCAAAGAGATGGAGATGCAGCAATTGAATGCGGCTTAAACCGGAAACTTCGACAAACAAAAAACCCTGACGAAATCGTCAGGGTTTTTCTATTTATATAAATTATGTAAGCTTATTTCACTTCTTCGAAGTCTATCCTTCGACTTCGCTCTGGACGAGCTACTTGACTTCTTCGAAGTCTACGTCTTCCACGTTGTCTCCTTCAGAGGCTCCCTTTCCAGCGCTATCGCCACCGGTTGCGTCTCCTCCAGCAGCTCCTGCTCCTGCAGCGCCGCCTTGTGCTTCAGCTTGTGCTTTGTACATTTCTTCGGAAGCTACTTTCCAAGCTTCGTTGATTTTTTCCAAAGCAGGCTCAATAACCGCTAGGTCTTTGCCTTCAAAAGCCTTCTTCAACTCTTCCAAAGCATCTTCAATCGGCTTTTTCTTGTCGTCGGACAATTTATCGCCGAACTCGCTCAATTGCTTTTCAGTTTGGAAGATCATGGCGTCGGCCTCGTTCAACTTATCAGCAGTTTCCTTGGCTTTCTTATCCGCCTCGGCATTGGCCTCAGCTTCCGCTTTCATCTTTTCGATTTCTTCTTCCGTCAATCCAGAAGATGCCTCGATTCGGATGTCTTGCGATTTGCCAGTGGCTTTATCAGTCGCAGAAACCTTGATGATACCGTTGGCATCAATATCGAAGGTTACTTCAATTTGAGGCGTACCTCTTGGTGCTGGTGGAATACCGTCTAAGTGGAACCTACCAATGGTCTTGTTATCCGCTGCCATAGGTCTTTCCCCTTGCAACACATGAATTTCAACCGATGGTTGATTGTCAGCCGCAGTGGAGAACACCTGTGATTTCTTGGTTGGGATGGTGGTGTTCGCCTCAATCAATTTAGTGAACACGCTTCCCATAGTTTCGATACCCAAAGAAAGTGGGGTAACATCCAACAAGAGCACGTCTTTTACATCTCCAGTCAATACACCACCCTGAATAGCGGCACCAATGGCCACAACCTCATCTGGGTTTACTCCTTTGGATGGTTTTTTGCCGAAGAATTTCTCAACGGCTTCCTGTACCGCAGGGATACGGGTAGAACCACCTACCAAGATAATCTCGTCGATATCGCTTTTGGAAAGTCCTGCAGACTTCAATGCCTTTTCACAAGGCTCGATTGTTCTTTTTACCAAATCGGCAATCAATTGCTCAAATTTGGAGCGTGACAATGTCCTTACCAAGTGTTTTGGTCCTGAAGACGTTGCTGTTACGTAAGGCAAATTGATTTCTGTCTGTCCAGAAGAAGACAACTCGATTTTGGCCTTTTCTGCAGCTTCCCTTAAACGCTGGAGCGCCATTGGGTCTTCACGAAGGTCCATATCTTCATCTTTCTTGAACTCTTCGGCCAACCAATCAATAATTTTTTGGTCAACATCGTCACCACCTAAATGGGTATCACCATCTGTGGCCAATACTTCAAACACACCGTCACCCAATTCAAGAATGGAAACATCGTGTGTACCGCCACCAAAGTCAAACACCACTATTTTTTGCTCGGTATCTTTTTTATCGAGTCCATATGCCAAAGATGCGGCTGTTGGCTCGTTAATGATACGTTCCACGGTTAGACCTGCAATTTCACCAGCTTCTTTGGTGGCCTGTCTTTGTGAATCGTTAAAATATGCTGGAACTGTAATTACCGCTCTGGTTACATCTTGTCCCAAATAATCCTCAGCAGTCTTCTTCATTTTCTGAAGAATCATCGCTGAAAGTTCTTGGGGTGTGTACATACGTCCGTCAACATCCACTCTAGGAGTGTCGTTGTCTCCCTTTACCACTTTGTAAGGAACCCTTTTGGCTTCCTTGCTGGATTCCGAGTACTTGTTACCCATAAATCGCTTAATGGAATAAATTGTTTTGTGAGGGTTGGTCACGGCTTGTCTTTTTGCAGGGTCGCCGACCTTGATTTCCCCACCTTCAACAAATGCAATCATCGATGGAGTGGTACGTTTACCCTCGGCATTTGGAATTACCACAGGTTCGTTACCTTCCATTACAGAGACGCAGGAGTTGGTCGTACCTAAGTCTATACCTATAATCTTGCTCATCGTATCTAAAGTTATATCTGTTTAAAAATTCGTTTTCGTTTCGCTCTTAAAATGTCAATGATTATGCCACGACCAAGAATATGACAAGCTGTCATACAATCATCAAAACCTTTCAAAATCTCAGTAAAAATTGCAGGTATTCTAATCAATTTTGAAAAAACTATTTGGATATATAAATATTCGCATTATATCCCGTTTAGCTTCCTATATTTGAGACTGTAAATTGAGTTTATGGAGTGCATAAGTTTGTTTGATATGCTTAAGATCGGTGTTGGGCCTTCCAGCTCCCACACCTTGGGCCCTTGGCGTGCCGCCGAACGTTGGATAGCTGAGCTTGAGGAACAAGCGGTTTTTGATGATGTCCAATCCATTAAGGCGTATTTGTACGGGTCGCTTTGCCTCACGGGAAAAGGACACGCCACCGATATTGCAGTGGTAATGGGATTGTTGGGCACTGACCCTGAAACTGTTGACATTGACAGTATTTCAGGAAGAATAGACGGCGTCAAGGTCGAAAACAAACTCAATTTTGGTGGAAAGCGAGAGATTCCGTTCAGTTTTATGAATGACATTGTGTTCAAGAAAGAGTTCCTTCCTTTTCATGCCAACGGTATGCGGTTTGAAGCCGAACTGACCAACGGAGAAACAATCTCCGAAACCTACTACTCCATTGGTGGTGGATTTGTGGTTAAAGAAGAACTCGTTCATGCCAAAGAAAACAAAGAGACCTTTAAAACATTTCCACACCCTGTAAGAACTGGAAATGAACTACTTCAACACTGTAATGCCCAAAACAAGTCCATCTCTCAAATTGTGATGGAAAACGAGCTGTCGCTGCGAACCGAAGCTCAAATTGATGAAGGTATTGCCCGCATTTGGAAGACCATGCTGGAATGCATGTACGTTGGCTGCCACACCGAAGGTAAACTACCGGGCGGTTTAAACGTAAAGCGGCGGGCTTTTGAAATGCATCAAAAACTTAAAGGGGACGTCCCCTACTCCAATCCGCAGGAATGGTTGGAGAGCATCCGGGATACTGAAGTTAAATTCCGACAAATCATTAAATGGGTAAGCTGTTTTGCACTCAGCGTTAATGAAGTGAATGCTTCCTTGGGTCGAGTGGTTACTGCTCCAACCAACGGTAGCGCAGGGGTTATCCCCGCAGTTTTAATGTATTATATGGTCATTGAAAACCACGATGCCAATTTTGATGATGTAAAACAATTTTTGTTGGTTGCCAGCGAAGTGGGAAGCATCTTTAAAAAAGGAGCTACCATTTCCGCGGCCATGGGTGGCTGCCAAGCGGAAATCGGTGTGTCATCGGCCATGGCCGCTGCGGGGCTCACCGAACTTATGGGTGGTTCTCCCGAACAAGTATTGATTGCTGCCGAAATTGCCATGGAGCATCACTTAGGTTTGACTTGTGACCCTATCGGTGGTTTGGTTCAAGTACCCTGCATAGAACGTAACGCCATGGGGGCCATTAAAGCCATAAACGCGGCAGAACTGGCATTGGATACCGACCCAAGTGAAGTAAAGGTACCGTTGGACAAAGTGGTAAACACCATGTGGGAAACCGCAAAGGACATGAGCTCCAAATACAAAGAAACCTCTGAAGGAGGACTTGCCGTAGGCGTATTTTTGAGTGATTGTTAATCCATACAACCTTCCTTGCCCCTGGTATCGATCAGGTAGATGATTTTCCATTCTCCATCAAAATTGATGAGCTGAAAGGAATTAATGCCACAGTGACTGAACTCCCCGTTCAACCAAAATTCGTATCCTACCCAGGCATTGGCCATAGTTCTGTCCACCTGAATGGAGAAAGAAGTAAGTTTTTCCTCAAACTTGGTGGTTTCAGGTATGCCAACAATTGATTTTAAAAATTTTGAAAACTCTTCCGTCTTAAAAAGTGTCTTGCCTTCGGGGTTTCTTCCCGTGGTTTGAAGCACGATTTCGTTGGCCACGGTACTTTTTATGATGGTTGAATCTTGCTTGTGGAAACCTTCAAAAAAAGTTTCGACCACCTGTTTAACTTGTTCTTTGGCTTCTTCATTTGAAGGATTTGGGCCTTGAGCATATCCAAACACACCCAAAGCAAAAAATACTACGCAACTTAACAGTTTTCTCATGGTATTAGTTTTTTGATTGAAGCCTAAATTAAACAAATCTGCTTACTTTTAGCCATCAAATAAAATTACGATGTCTACAGCTAAAAAAGAATATAAAAGGGTAACGGTAAAATCGTTGGTGGAAATGAAAAAGACCGGTGAGAAAATCAGTATGCTCACCTCTTACGATTATTCCATGGCCAAAATTGTGGATGGTGCCAATGTGGATGCCATTTTGGTGGGAGATTCCGCCAGTAACGTAATGGCAGGACACGAAACCACTTTGCCCATCACCCTAGATCAAATGATTTACCACGCCACCTCCGTAGTCAGGGCCGCAAAAAGGGCTTTAGTTGTGGTGGACATTCCCTTTGGGAGCTACCAAGGTGACTCTAAGGAAGCTTTGCGCTCCGCCATCCGAATTATGAAAGAAAGTGGCGCACATGCTGTAAAAGTTGAAGGTGGGGAGGAAATTAAAATATCCATCAGCCGAATTTTGGAGGCGGGAATTCCTGTGATGGGCCACTTGGGGCTTACCCCGCAATCCATCTATAAATTTGGCACCTATACGGTTCGTGCAAAAGAAGAAGAAGAGGCCGAAAAACTAAAGTCTGATGCCAAATTATTGGAAGAATTGGGCTGTTTTGCCATTGTTTTGGAAAAAATTCCAGCAAAATTGGCCAAAGAGGTAGCAGAAAGCGTTTCCATTCCCATTATTGGAATCGGTGCAGGAAACCATGTGGACGGACAGGTGCTGGTGGTCCACGATATGTTGGGGATGACCCACGAGTTCCACCCCAGGTTCTTGAGAAGATATTTGAATCTGTACGATGAAATGAGCAAAGCCGTTTCCCAATATGTGGATGATGTGAAAAGTCAAGATTTCCCCAATGACGAAGAATCGTATTAATTAACAATAATCAATTGTCAATTACCAATTCCCTACATTCAAATCCATCGAATCTTCAAGTACTCTATGAGGACAACCACTTAATTGTGGTCAATAAACGCGTAGGCGATATTGTTCAAGGAGATAAAACAGGCGACGATCCCCTCAGCGAAGTGGTAAAACAATATCTTAAAGAGAAATACAACAAGCCTGGAAATGTGTATTTGGGTGTAGTGCATCGATTGGACCGTCCTACATCAGGAATTGTGCTTTTCGCCAAAACATCCAAAGCCCTGCCCCGACTCAACAAAATGTTTGCCCAAGGGGAAACCAAAAAAATGTATTGGGCGGTCGTTAAAAATGCACCTCCACAGGAAAGCGGAACTTTAGTTCATTGGTTGGTGCGCAACCCAAAGCAAAACAAGTCCTATGCACACAACAAAGAGGTTCCGAATAGCAAAAAGGCCGAGCTGGACTACAAAATCATAAAAAAACTGGATAATTATTTCTTGCTGGAAATTGATTTGAAAACGGGCAGGCACCATCAAATTAGGGCGCAATTGGCAGCCATAGGTTGTACCATTAAAGGGGATTTAAAATACGGTGCCGACCGCAGTAACAAGGATGGCGGCATCCACCTACATGCTAGAAGTTTGGAAATTGTACACCCCGTGCAAAAAGAACCCATGTCATTTTTGGCGCCTCCACCTGAAGACCCCGTCTGGAGCGCCTGTGCTAGCGAGTAATTGTCAAGGCTTTTTCCCTGATTATCTGTCCTACGGGCTTGTTCTGCAAGTGGCTTTCCAACCACGAAAGAATATCCAAATACAAGAATGCCCTTTTCTCGTAAGGATGGTTCTCGTATTTCTTTAACTCATTGTACAACTTTTGGAACTCCCCTTTTAAATCGGTAGGGTAAATGTTTCCAAGGTTTCTTAGAAACTTAATCATTTCTTTCTGAACCTCGTGCAAATCGTTCATTTTCAGCAAGAACTTGTACGTGCTCTTAAGCTGTACTTCCAAATGATAATCCATTCCCGCTTCATAATGTGCCACAAGGCTCAACACCCTTGCAAAACACATTAAATCCTCGCGCATCTTTAATTTTTTGTTGGAAATAATTTTTTTGAGGTAAGCGATACAATTTTTGTTGTCACCGTTACCAAAATATAGACAAGCAATTTTATAATAGAGCAACATTACATGATGTTCATCTATTTGTTGTCGGTGTTTTTTAATGCCGTACTCGATAATATTCACCAAATAAATGCCCTTGTCAAAAGTTCCCTCCAAAAAGTGAAGGTTCAATTTGTTTGTGTTGATATACAGAAAGGCCAATGAGCTTATGTTGTCATTTTTGGGAAACTTAGGGTCTTGCACCTGATCCTCCAATCGCTCCAAGGTTTCCCTAAACTGCGATGCGTATTTTACAAAGAAAAGCGACTCCAACAAGTAATGATTGCCCTTTAAAAAGAACACAGGGTTCAGCGGAATCATATGTTTGTTTTCGTAGAAAAGGTCCACCCATTTACTGGCGTATTTATAGGCTGACAAAAAGTCCTGAATCAACAGACTGTACCATAGATGTGCTTTGTACAGCCATAATTTTTCACGGAAACCCAACTTTTCAATATCATATTTGGGCAAATGCTCGTCAAAATAACTCTTTACTTTTTGAAGATCCTCATCACTTCTCACATATCCCACTTTCAACATCATTCCATACAGCTGCAACGAAAGATTGGAAAGCTTGCTTGTCATTACGTTTAGTGCAGAAAGTTCTTTGGCTTCAACCGCAAGTTCATCCGCCCTATCCGGAATACTTCGGGTAATGTATTGGGTTTCAATCACCTTTTCCAGTTCCACGATTTCATACGCCACATTCTTTTCTTCATTCTCAATGGCGAAGCTTTTCGCCTTCTCCAAAATCTTCAAGCTTTGTTTGTAAAGTCCCTTTTGATAAAGGATGGTGGCAAAATCCAGTTGTTCCCTAATTTGAATCCGGACATTTTGGTTCACGGGATTCAAGCGTAAACTCACCAAAACTTGCTTGTATAAATGTGCCTTTAGATTGGAAAGCTGTGATTTTTTGACAATGCCACTGTCCAAAATTTGACGCTCATCGTACTTCCGCATCTTATCCAATAAATTAAACAGCGCCAAAAATTTAGCGTCCGTATTGACCCCCAATCGGCCAACATAGAGTTTAAATTGCCGCTTTTCTGATTTGGAAAGCGATTTTATCAGTACAAACAAAGCGTCCTTGTGGGCATTTGTCATCGTAAAAAATATTGTTTAAACTATTGTTTTTCAGTTATTTAAACCACACCAAAAGCAGTTTAACGTTGTAACATGCTCCCAGCTGTTTTTCGTCTTCAGCCTTCCTTTACTACTTTCGTTAGCCATAGTAAAAAACAGGTTGAGATAATGGGTAAAGATAAGGTAGAAATTTTTGACACAACACTAAGGGATGGGGAACAGGTACCAGGTTGCAAACTGGATACCAAGCAAAAATTAATCATTGCCGAACGATTGGATGAACTCGGAGTTGATGTGATCGAAGCAGGGTTTCCCATATCCAGTCCCGGTGATTTCAAATCGGTGAACGAAATTGCCAAATTGGTCAAAAATGCAACGGTCTGCGGATTGACCCGTGCCGTAAAAAAAGACATCGAAGTAGCCTCCGAAGCCATCAAAGATGCCAAAAGACCTAGAATACACACGGGAATCGGAACTTCCGAGTCGCATATCAAATATAAATTCAACTCAACCCAAGATAAAATTATTGAGCGTGCCGTTGATGCCGTGGCTTATGCCAAAACCTTTGTAGAGGATGTTGAGTTCTATGCAGAGGATGCCGGCCGTACCGACAATGAGTTTTTAGCGAGAATCTGCGAAGCGGTAATTAAAGCCGGAGCAACCGTACTTAACATTCCCGATACTACAGGATATTGCCTTCCAGAAGAGTATGGTGCCAAAATGAAATACTTGAAAGAAAACGTAACAGGCATTGATAAAGCCATTCTTTCCTGTCACTGCCATAACGATCTTGGTTTGGCCACAGCAAATTCAATTGCAGGCGTAATCAACGGAGCACGACAAATTGAATGTACTATCAATGGTATAGGCGAAAGAGCTGGGAACACTTCTTTGGAGGAGGTTGTAATGATAATGAGACAACATCCGCACTTGAATTTGGATACCAACATCAACAGCAAACTACTTTGGGACACCAGTACCATGGTTTCTCAAAAAATGGGCATGCCCGTACAGCCCAACAAAGCAATTGTGGGCTCCAATGCATTTGCACACAGTTCCGGTATTCACCAAGATGGGGTGATCAAACGCCGGGAAACCTACGAGATCATTGATCCTAAAGATGTTGGGGTCAGCGAATCTTCCATTGTATTGACTGCAAGAAGTGGACGCGCAGCATTGGCTTACCGTGCCAAAAATGTAGGTTACGAACTCACAAAACTTCAATTGGATACGGTATACCAAAACTTTTTGAAGTACGCCGACGTTAAAAAAGAAATTTTGGATGAGGACATCCACGAGATTGTTGAAACCAGCAATATCGGAATGAAGAGCTTGGCTTAAATCATGGTAACTGTCATATGATATTGAAAATCGCATTGCTAGCTGGAGATGGTGTTGGACCCGAAGTGTTGGCCCAGTCGGTAAAATGCCTAAATGCCGTTGAAGAGACCTTTAATCACCATTTTATTTTTAAAGAAGCTCCTATTGGTGCCATTGCTATAGACAAAAATGGGACTCCACTGCCCGATACTACCTTAAAATTATGTCAAGAGTCGGATGCCGTGCTTTTTGGCGCTATTGGTGACCCAAAATACGATAACGACCCCGATGCAAAAGTTAGGCCCGAACAAGGTTTACTTCAATTGCGCAAAGCACTTGGGCTGTTTGCCAACATTAGACCTATACTTTCGCATCCAACTTTGTTGGATAAATCCCCTCTAAAAAAGAAAGTGATCAATGGAACTGATTTTGTAATCTACCGTGAACTCACCGGAGGAATCTATTTTGGGGAGAAAAAATTGAATGAAGAAGGCACAAAAGCCTCTGACCTTTGTGAATACTCCGAAGAAGAAATAAGCCGTATTGCCCATTTGGCTTTTAAGGCCGCAAAGGGTCGTAAAAAGAAGCTTACTTTGGTAGATAAGGCCAATGTTTTGGAATCTTCAAGGCTTTGGCGCAAAGTTGTTACACGAATCGGTGAAAGTTATCCGGAAGTGGCGTTGGATTTTTTGTTCGTGGACAATGCTGCCATGCAGATCATACTCAACCCCAAACAGTTTGATGTTATTTTAACGGAGAATATGTTCGGGGACATTATTTCTGATGAAGGTAGCGTTATTGGTGGTTCTATCGGATTGTTGGCTTCAGCTTCTGTTGGTGAGGAAAATGCGTTGTTCGAACCTATTCACGGTTCTTATCCACAGGCCAAAGGTAAAGATATTGCCAACCCGATTGCCTCTATACTTTCCGCGGCTATGCTGTTGGAGCATTTTGGACTGAACGAAGAGGCTTGGGCGGTAAAAAAGGCGGTGGATAAGTCTTTGAAGAAAGGAATCGTTACTCCCGATTTAAGGGAAAACAGTCAATACGGAACCAATCAAGTTGGGGACTTTATTGCCCATAATATTGTGGATATTGAAGATGATACCCTTATGAATGATGAGAACATCGATTTGGGCAAGTCCACGATTATTTAATGTCCTTATCAAGCGCAAGCTCAAGTGTCAAGTTCAAGAGCAAACGCAAATAACAAGTGCCCAATTCCAAATTCCAAATTCCAAACACCAAACAACAAACAACAAAACTCCAGACTCCCGACTTCGTGCTTCCGACTTCTGACTTTCTCAAGTGCAAGCTCAAGCTCAAAACTTCCGACAACAAAATAATAGGCGTAGCGGTAACCGAATAACTCATTAACTGAAGCTCTAACTCTAAAGGCCTAGCATCTTCTGTAACCTCTGACACTAATTTCACTGATTTTCGCGAATAAGCTTTGTGTCATTTCGAACTGTCATCCTGAGCGCAATCGAAGGGGATAGTGAAAAATCTCTAGTTTGATAGAAAAATGAATGGTAAAGGGTTGGATTCAAATTGCACAAAAAAGTTCAAACCCAAGTATCAAGTTCAAGAGTCAAGACATCGTGCTTCGGACATCAAGCTTCCGACCTCCGGCTTCTTACAACAAAATAACCGAATAACGCAGTGGCAGTCCACACTATTTGACTAGCTCTCAGTTTCAGGCGCTTCAGAGGTCAACACTTTGATTACTTTATTGAACTCCTTTTTAAATTCGACAAACTTATCACCCGTTGCCGGCCCATTAAAGCCCGTGTGTATTTTGCGGACTTCCCCGGTTTTATCAATATAAATTGTAGTAGGATAAGAAAGGATATGGTTCAGCATCGGCAGTTTTTCGTTGGCCTTTTGCTTGTTAGATGTTCCGTATTGTGCCAAAAGGATTGGATAAGGCACCTCCTCTCTTTCCTTGAGTCTTTTTATGCCCTCAAAGGCTTTCTCCTGGGTTTTTGCGTATTCGAACGCCAATCCCACAAATTGCAAATCCAAATCCGGATTGTTTTTGATAAAATCCACATAAAACCGTGTTTCGTCCAAACAATTGGTGCACCAGGTTCCCATAATTTGGACCAGCACAACCTTGTCATCGAACATAGGGTCGTCCAAATTCACAATCTCTCCGTCTGAATTTGGAAAGGAAAAATCGAACTTCTCATACCCTTCACGCAAATAAGTGAGGTCGTCGGAATCTGGAAGTTCAAAAGCTTCATTTCTAGCTCCCATAAATTCTTGGACAGCATGTTTGCCCGAATAAAATTTACCATCCAAAGTACTATCGGTCACTTGGGCCAAAAATAAAAACACGTGCGAACCATCAAAAGCGGATAATTTCATACTGTCCCCGGTAACAACGCCGTCCAAATAGCGGTAATCCCCTGTTTTGGTCCTAAAAGTTCCTTTAACCTTGTTTCCGTTCTGCATAAAAATACCTTTTGCAGGATACTCATCTTCAGTATTTACCTTAAAATAAGTTTCCCAAATGCCCGAAATATTAACCGCTGCATCCTTTTCTGCCTCAAAACGATCCTGAGTACCATAAGTGGCCCTAAAAGGGACCTTTCGCCCTTTACTCTCTTCAATAAACTCACCGGTTATCTCATTTGCAGAATAAGTACCCGAAATATGCCCCTCAAAAATAGGCATACGGATATCGATGGAATCCCCGTTAAAGGTAAACTCATCAATAGTGATAACTTCTTCCGCATTGAATACTTTCATCTCATATCCGCCATCTACATTTTGTGAAAGTGTAAATTCAAAAGGCAACTGTTGCGACTCTGAAACTTCAATTTTTCCCAGCCAATCGCCCACATTCAATTTATTTTTTTCAGCATTTACGCATGAGGTCAATATAACTACAAGGCCTACTATCGCCAACCCTATCTTATTCATAAAGTGAAAGATTTTACCTAAATGTAGGAAATACATTTTAAAACAAATCATTGCTTGCGGCTTAAGGTCATTATTATCGTTGAATCTGTTCCCCTATTGTTATATATTTGTGCCCTCTAAAAATGGGGTATGAAGATTTCTTACAACTGGTTGAAGCAATTTTTGCAAATTGATTGGGATGCTCAAAAAACAGGCGAACTTTTAACGGATTTAGGCCTAGAGGTTGAGGGCATATCACAATTTGAATCAGTTAAGGGTGGTTTAAAGGGCATTGTCGTAGGACATGTGCTCACATGTGAAAAACACCCAAATGCGGACAGATTAAAATTAACTACTGTTGATGTTGGCCAAGAAGCCCCGCTACAAATTGTTTGTGGAGCACCCAATGTTACGGCGGGACAAAAAGTGCCCGTAGCTACCGTTGGCACTACGCTCTACACCAAAGAGGGAGAGGCTTGGGTAATAAAAAAAGGGAAAATTCGTGGCGAGGTGAGCCAAGGCATGATCTGTGCCGAAGACGAAATAGGCCTTGGAGAAAGCCATGATGGAATTATGGTACTAAACGAAGAGCTGGTTCCCGGTACGCCTTGCTCCAAAGTTTTTGAAATTGAAAACGATGAAGTTTTTGAGATAGGACTCACCCCCAACAGGTCCGATGCCATGAGCCATTTTGGTGTGGCTCGCGACCTTAAGGCAGGATTGGAGCAAAAAGAGATTCAAAAGGAGTTGGTAACACCTTCGGTTAGTAATTTTTCTATTGACAATCGATCGTTAAAAGTCGATGTAGAGGTTCTGGAAAGTGACCTTGCCCCAAGATATTGCGGGGTTACGATCAGTAATCTTGTAGTTCAAGACTCTCCAGATTGGTTAAAAAACAGATTGAAGGCGATTGGATTGGCCCCGATCAACAATGTTGTGGATGTTACCAACTACGTACTTCACGAATTGGGTCAACCTTTGCACGCTTTTGATGCATCCAAAATAAAAGGAAGCAAAGTTGAGGTCAAAACTTTGCCGGCCGGAACCAAGTTTACCACCTTGGACGAAGTGGAGCGCGAACTGCACGAAGATGACCTGATGATCTGCGACTCAGGCAGCCCTATGTGTATTGCCGGTGTTTTTGGGGGGCTTCACTCCGGAGTTACCGAGCACACTACTTCTATCTTTTTGGAAAGTGCCTATTTTGACCCAGTTTCCATAAGAAAAACAGCAAAAAGACATGGATTGAATACTGATGCTTCCTTTAGGTTCGAAAGGGGTATCGACATCAACATGACCAAATATGCCCTAAAAAGGGCTGCTCTTTTGATTAGGGAAATCGCAGGCGGATATATTACTTCCGAAATTGCCGATTTATTTCCCAAAAAGCCACAGGAGAGACAGGTATTCTTGACCTTCAACAAAATCAACTCTTTGATTGGACAGGAAATTCCGCAGGATACCATAAAATCCATACTTTCCGCATTGGAAATACGAATCAACAACGTTACGGAGTCCGGACTGGGCCTTACCATACCAACATACAGGGTAGATGTTACCAGAGAGGTTGATGTGATCGAGGAGATTTTAAGGGTTTATGGTTACAACAATATTGATTTTAAGGAAAAACTGAACGCCTCCATTGCCAAATCATCACGTTTTGAAAACTACAGGATTCAAGATGTGATCGGAGATACATTGGCCGCGAAAGGGTTCTTTGAGATTATGACCAATAGCCTGGTCTCGTCCGATATTGCTTCAGAAGATGAAAGCGCCGTACAGATGTTGAATCCGCTGAGCTCCGATTTATCGGTTTTAAGAACTTCCATGCTACATTCCGGCCTACAAACGGTTAGCTACAACCACAATAGACAAAAAACAGACCTTAAACTGTTCGAGTTTGGTAAAACCTACCACAAAGTGGACGGTAACCATCAAGAAAAGCAGCACTTGGCCATTTTCATTTCTGGGGAACGCACACAAAGTAGTTGGGCCGTTGCCTCAAAAAGATCTGATTTTTTCTATTTAAAAGGTATTGTAGAGAATGTTTTTGAGCGTTTGGGCATAAGGGACATTGACACAAAACCACTTACGGATTCGGATTTTGCAGAGGGAGTTTCCTATGTGAAAAACGACAAGGTTTTGGTGTCTTTAGGACTGGTCGGAAAGGCAGCTCTAAAGCGATTCGACATTAAGCAAGAAGTATTTTATGCCGATTTGGACTGGGATGCCATCCTGGAATGTATCAGCACCCAAAATATAGCTTTCAAGGAAATCCCTAAGTTCCCAGAGGTAACAAGGGACTTTGCTTTGTTATTGGACGATTCCGTTTCTTTCCAAAAGGTATACGATATTGCTTGGAACACAGAAAAAAAACTGCTTAAAAAAGTAAACCTGTTCGATGTGTACACCGGCAAAAATCTTCCTGAAGGGAAAAAATCCTATGCGGTGAGCTTTACCCTAATGGATGAGAAAAAGACTTTGACAGACAAGCAGATCGAAAAGATAATGGGTAAACTATTGTCGCAATACCAAAAGGAATTGGGGGCGGAACTTCGCTAATTACATCTGTGCAGGTAGGATAACACTGTCTATTTCGTGAACCACACCTTCATTTTCCAGATTAAGGTCGGCCGCCGTAATTCTTGCGGTATTGCCAATGGGGTCGGTAAGCACAATATCGTATCCATCCAAGTGTGCCGTTAATTTTTTGCCCTGAACGGTTGTAAAACTGGCCATTCCATTACCTCTTCCAATGGCTCGCAACATACGGGAAGCGGTAAGTTGCCCGGCAACAATATGGTAAGACAACAAAGATTTCAAGGCTTTTTTATCTTCCGATTTGATCAATTCAGCTATTTTATTGTTCGAAAATTTCTCAAAGGCGGCATCAGAAGGAGCAAAAATGGTAAAAGGCCCTGATTTTTGAAGTAAAGCACCCAATTCCGTTGCATTTACCGCACTCAATAGAATTTTATGATTGTCCAGCTTACTCGCGTATGATAATGCGTTGGATGTATTTTGGGCAGTAGTCGTATAAATAGAAAAAGCAAAGCAAAGGCCAAGCAAAAATTTGGTTACGGGGGTATTCATAAAGTTGTTCGAATTTTAGGCTTGTTTTCTTAGTATGATTATACGATTAACTACCAAAAACTTCGATAAGATACATCTTTTTTAATGATATTATCCACATTTTTCACCCCTAAAATCCATTTAACACAAACTTAACATTGTGTTTTTCTGACAAATGTCAGGATCGAAAATTCAATTCCTTAAATTTGAGTGTATTACTAAAAAAACTGCACGATTTTGAAAGGAATAAACATAGAGCACAAACTTCAAAACAGGAGAGATAAGAAATGGGATAGCGGACATATTCTGGCCGAAGTCCAGCAAATTTTGAGCGAAGATTCCAAGAAAGAAGAGCAAATTGCTCATCAATTGGGCTCAAAAAGCAATGTTAGCGCCAATGATTTTGATTTTGACCAATTGGAAACTGAAAAAATCTTTCATATTGATCAAATCAAAGAAATTTGCATTGATTACCGACTACGCTTTTTGAACAGTTCTTATTTTAAAGGTGAGATTCCACAAGAAGCCATTTCCAAAATCAAACAACTGGAGGCTGCCCATAATACCAAGCTCGAAGGCTTCAGAATTATGGCCCCTTCCAAATTGTTCAAGCTGGAAGATAAAGACGATCCGCTTCTCTTCGCCCCTATCGGAAATGACTATTACTATTTGGTCCACAAATGGGGCAACGACCTACATCCGCTTCGAAAGTTATTCGCATGGCCCTTTAAAAATATTGCCAATCTGGTCGTTGTGGTTCTTTTGATCAGTTACTTGGTTACACTTATGGTTCCCGAAGGATTGTTCTCCAAAAAAAATACCACGGCAGAGTTTTGGATCATTTACTTTTTTATGTTCAAATGCATAGCATCCATAGTTATTTTCTACGGATTTGCCTTGGGCAAAAATTTTAACCCAGCTATTTGGAAAAGCAAATACTTTAACGCTTAAGCAGTTACAGCGTACATTTTTTCGCGCTGTTCTTTTATGGACTTGTCAGACATATAATCGTCAAACGTCAAGTAACGGTCAATGGCTCCATTTGGTGTCAACTCAATGATCCTGTTTGCCACTGTATTTACAAACTCGTGGTCATGGGTCGTGAGCAAGATGGTGCCCTTAAAGTTTTTTAATGAATTGTTGAAAGCGGTAATACTTTCCAAATCCAAGTGGTTTGTGGGTTCGTCCAACATAAGAACGTTGGCACGGAGCATCATCATTCGGCTGAGCATACAACGTACTTTTTCCCCACCGGAAAGCACAGTACATTTTTTCAGGGCTTCTTCTCCGCTAAAAAGCATCTTGCCCAAAAATCCTCTAATGTAAACCTCTTCCCTTTCCTCTTCGGTCTTGGCCCACTGGCGCAGCCAATCTACAAGGTTGATATCTTCTTGGAAATAGGATGAGTTGTCCGCGGGCAAATAGGATTGCGTAGTGGTCACCCCCCATTGGAATTTGCCGCTATCGGGCTTGATCTTATCGGCAATAATATCGTAAAAAGCTGTGGTGGCTCGCGAATCTTTGGAAAGGATGGCTACTTTATCACCTTTGGCCAAGTTGATGTTCACATCTTTGAACAGCAAATCTCCATCCTCAGAAGTGGCAGATAGTTTTTCTACATTCAATATTTGATCACCAGCTTCGCGCTCACGATCAAAAATGATGGCGGGATATCTTCTACTCGATGGTTTTATATCCTCTACCTTAAGCTTGTCCAGCATTTTTTTACGGGATGTAGCCTGTTTACTTTTGGCCACGTTGGCACTAAAACGCTGAATAAACTCATTGAGTTCCTTGGCTTTTTCCTCTGCCTTTTTGTTCTGTTGCGCACGTTGACGGGCAGCCAATTGGCTACTCTCGTACCAGAATGTATAGTTTCCTGAAAATAGGTTGATTTTTCCAAAGTCGATGTCGGCAATGGTAGTACAAACTGCATCCAAAAAGTGCCTGTCGTGGGAGACCACGATCACCGTGTTGTCGTAGTTGGCCAAAAAGTTTTCCAACCAGTTGATGGTATCGTAATCCAAATCGTTGGTAGGCTCATCCATGATCAGCACATCCGGGCTTCCGAACAGGGCTTGGGCCAAAAGTACCCGTACCTTAAGTTTGGAATCCAAATCGCCCATGTTGGTATAGTGGAGGTCTTCCGTGATTCCTAGATTGGAAAGCATGGCAGCGGCATCACTATCGGCGTTCCAACCGTTCATTTCCTCGAACTTTACCTGTAACTCGCCAATTTTTTCTGCATTCTCGTCGGTATAATCGGCATACAGGGCATCAATTTCCTTTTTTATCTCGAACAAAGGCTTGTTTCCCATCACCACGGTTTCCAAAACAGGGTATTCATCATAAGCATTGTGATTTTGCTCCAAGATGGACATCCGTTTTCCTGGCTCTAAATGCACATGGCCCGAAGTGGGATCTATCTGCCCGGATAAAATTTTAAGAAATGTGGATTTACCGGCGCCATTGGCGCCAATGATACCGTAACAATTCCCTTGGGCAAAGGTTACGTTAACTTCATCGAACAAAACTCTTTTGCCAAACTGTACGGATAAATTCGATACTGATAACATGCAACTATCTTTATTTTTTTGCAAAAGTAGCTAAATGTGATTCGTAATTCTAATTTTAAAACGCATATTTAAACGATGTAAAATAACCGTTCAGCAACATTTAACTACCCCTTAACAAGTTTAGCTTCATGGGTTGCTTACTTTTGGTTGTCTAATGAATCGTTCCCTGTTTATGGTAAGATTTTTACTCGGCCTCACCTTCATGTCAACTTTTGTATCGTGCTCTGATTCTTCAGAAAGCGGTTCCTCAGTTTTTTTTGGTGGTGAAATTGTAAATCCGACTAGCGATTACGTGGTGCTTTACCACAACGATTCTTATGTGGATTCCGTAAAGCTCGACGATAAAAACCACTTTTCTTTCAACCTGAATAACATTGAGGATGGGCTTTATCATTTTGACCATGCACCAGAACTTCAATATGTATATTTGAGCCAAGGGGATAGCCTTTTGGCGCGCTTGAACACTGTAGAGTTTGATGAATCTTTGGTATTCTCGGGAACAGGTAGCGAAATCAATAATTTTTTAATCGAGATTTTCTTGGCCACCGAAAAAGAAGAACCGATCATAAAAAGCTATTACGGTTTAGATCCTGAAGATTTTAGTAAAAAGATAGATTCCTTACATGCCCTAAAAGTCAAACAGCTCGAAGAGTTATCAAAAGACAATGTGCTCTCGACCAAAGTTTTGGCCATGGCAGAGGCTTCCATAGATTACAACACCTATATCAATAAAGAAAAGTATCCGTTCTATCACAAAAAGGAAACTGGTGAAGAAACCATTCATGAACTTGGGGATGATTTTTATGGTTACCGAAAAAGAATAGACTTTAACAATAAGGACCTTACCTATTTTAGGCCCTATTTTGATTTTATGAAGTGGCATTTTGGCAATATGTCCTACATGACTTGTTTGGAAGGTTGCTCCACAGATAAAAAACCTGTAAGCGACCGCCTGCATTTTAACAAACATAAACTTGCCCTTGTGGATAGTTTGGTTAATCAAACAGAGCTTAGGGACATTCTTTTTAGGAACGTTGTCGTGGACTATCTACTACGGGAACACAACCCTAGCAAAGAAGCCGTTGTTTTTATTGATAAGTTCAAATCTCTCTCCACCAATGAGGAACACAGGGAAGAAATTGAACTGCTGTACAATGGTATCAAAAACCTACAGCCGAACACGACACTCCCGGACATCACGGTCAAAAATTTTAATGACGAAGATATCTCTCTAAAAGATTTGGCCAACAAAAGAAAGAGCACCGTATTCTATTTTTGGACTGCTGGTCAAAAGAGACATTTTATCAACGTTAACAAACACATTATCTCTCTCGAAGAAAAATATCCGCATTACAACTTTGTAGGCATTAATATAAGAACCAGTCACTCTCAATGGAAACAACTTATGGACGAGTATAAACTGGACAAGAACAAGCAGTTTTACGGGGAAAACTTCAAAGAGCTGCAAATGGCCATGATCATTGACGGGCTCAATAAGTGCGTTATTGCAAAGGACACCGTGGTGGTTGATGGCTTTGCCAACCTTTTTACTTCTTTATAGAGACTAAAGTAACTGCAATTAAACCTGACTGCCGTCGGGCAAGTTTGCAGGCCTGCCCCGATACTTCGAAGGTTTTATCCTTTAATTAATAGAAAATAAACCACTATAGATTTGAAACCCATAGTTTTAAAGAAAAATGAAATTCTTTGTCATCTGGCATCAAGTCCTCCCTTAATCCCTCCAAAGGAGGGAAACTTCTCCCCTTGGGGAGACCGGAGAGGGGACTATCCATAAAATTTATAAAAACTAAAGTAACTGCAATTAAACCTGACTGCCGTCGGGCAAGTTTGTAGGCCTGCTCAGATACTTCGGATGTTTTAACTTTTAACTAATAGAAAATAAAATGCCCCGAATTTACATTCAGGGCCCATTTTAAATTCTATACAAATTCCTTTTTTAGGAATTTCCTTTTTTGTAGTCTTCCAAGAACTTGGCAAGACCAATATCCGTCAATGGGTGCTTCAACAATCCATCAATAGAAGATAACGGTCCTGTCATAACATCGGCACCCAATTTGGCACAATCGATTACGTGCATGGTATGGCGGATGGATGCAGCCAATATTTCTGTTTCAAATCCGTAGTTATCATAGATCAAACGGATTTCCGCTATTAGGTTAAGGCCATCTGTGGAAATATCGTCCAATCTTCCCAAGAAAGGGGAAACATAATTGGCACCAGCTTTGGCCGCCAAAAGTGCCTGACCTGGCGAAAACACCAAAGTACAATTGGTACGGATACCTTTATCTGAAAAATATTTCAATGCTTTTACGCCATCTCTGATCATGGGAACCTTCACTACAATTTGATCATGTAGTTCCGCTAGCTCCTCACCTTCTTTAACCATGGCATCAAACTCCGTGGCCACTACTTCGGCAGAAACATCTCCATCAACAATATTGCAGATGTCCACGTAGTGCTTTAAAATATTATCTTTTCCGGTAATACCCTCTTTCGCCATAAGGGAAGGATTGGTGGTCACACCATCCAACACACCCAGTTCTTGGGCTTCCTTAATTTGATCAAGGTTGGCAGTATCAATAAAAAACTTCATTTCTAAGTATTTATAAATTGTTCACTAATACGTGTAAAATTACAACTTATAATGGTTGAGGAGTAACTTTTCGTAGACTTTGTCGGGTAAAATCTTCTTTAACCTAAGGGAAAACTTTTGCAAAAATGCTCCGACGGGGTTATGCACCTTCGGTTTTTTCTGGTTGATGATTTTGTAAACAGCTTCGGCCACTTGTATCGGGTCTCCTCCGCCATCCACGTCCTCGTCAATCCCTTTTAGGGTTTGACTGTACTTTTCTTCATAGGCAGAACCCGTTATCACAGGAGAATGGTACCTGCCCGATGCAATATTGGTGGCAAAATCTCCCGGAGCTACATTGGTTATCTTTATACCAAAATCCTTGGTTTCCATTCGCAATGCTTCGGTAATGAGTCCCAAAGCACCTTTGGTGGCGGAATAAAATCCGCGATAGGGCAACCCCATATAACCAGCAATGGATGTTATATTGATGATGGCTCCACTACCCTGCTTGCGCATTTGTGGCAAAACGGCCTTCATCACATGTACGGGGCCATGGAAGTTGGTGTCAAAAACATGAAGGATTTCCTCGTGGGGCGTTTCTTCAATAGGGCCTGTAATGCCGACACCTGCATTGTTGATCAACACATCCAACCTGTTTTCTTTGGAAATTACATAGGAAACTGCCTTTTGAATGCTCTCCACATCCTTTACATCCAACTGAACAAGTTCAAAAGTTTTAAAGTCTGGATAGTTTTTTGGATTGCGTGTAGTACCATAAACGGTAAATCCTTTTTGGGCCAAGTATGTTCCGATGGATTTGCCAATACCTGAAGAACCGCCGGTGATCAGTACAACTTTTTTATCCATGATCATCTGATTTTTGGGTACAAAAAAAGGCAAGCTACCTACATCGCACCGCTACGACCACATACCCTTGCTGCGTTCCCGCCCTGGGGGATTCTGCAGGAGCTGGTCGTGTAGGACTTGCCCAGCTGCAAATATACGACCTTTTATATTTGTGGCAATCCTAATTCCTTCTTAATTTCGGTGTTTTGGATTAACGATTTATGACACAAGCAATAAGAACAATGGGCAAACTTTTTTCTATAACCGGGGCACTGCTCTTCTTTTTGGGCTGTGGCGGAAGTGCCGATCCCGCCAAGCACTTTTCCATTCAGTTGGAAAACAAAAACATACAGCAAAACCAGCAAGTGGGTGTGACACTGAAGAACAAAAAGGACATTGAAATTTCCGACCTTCGTTATTATATGGACGGGAAAGAATTGCCCGTTGAAAACGGAAAATTGACCTTAGGCCTACCAACTTTGGGAAACAAAACCTTGGTGGCCAAATTTAAAATTGAGGAACAGACCGTAGCGGTTGAAAAAAAACTAAGACTACTGGCTGCCGCTGCCCCAGAAGTTTACACCTACGAGATCGTGAACAGTTATCCGCACGATACGGGTGCTTACACACAGGGACTTGAGTTTTACAAGGGAACACTTTATGAAAGCACTGGTAAACGAGGTGCTTCAACGGTAAGGAAAGTAAATTTTGAAACGGGCGAAGTCCTTCAGCAAATAAATATGGACGATTCCGTATTTGGAGAGGGAATTACTATAATGAACGACAAATTGTACCAACTTACTTGGCAAAGTGGTATGGGGTATGTGTATGATGTCTCCAACTTGGAAAAGATAAAAAACTTTACCTATGGTAAAAGTCGTGAAGGTTGGGGGCTCTGTAACGATGGTAAAAAAATATTTAAAAGCGATGGTACTGAAAAAATATGGTTCCTGGATCCAGAGACCTTGGAAGAACAAGGCCATATTGAAATCGTGACCAACAAATCTATATTTAACAGCGCCAACGAACTGGAATATGTAAATGGTAAAATCTATGCCAATGTGTACCAAAAAGAAAGTATGATGATCATTGATGCCACTTCCGGTGCCATTGAAGGCGTCATTAACTTTGGTGGTCTTAAAAACAAGGTGAACAAGGGGCCGGAATGGGACGAAGGAAATTCCGTGCTAAACGGTGTAGCTTACCACCCAGAAAGAGAAACTTTTTTTGTTACCGGAAAAAACTGGAACAAACTCTTTGAGGTGAAAATCCGTAAAAAGGAATAAGAGCATGTTTAAAAACAATTCAATTGGCTAAAAAAAACCCCTTTTTGCCCCTTATTCGTCTTTTTATCACCCCATGGCTACGGCTATGTGATTCAAAAAAGCCTTCATATAAAACAAAAATTATCATTTTTCGCTTCAATCAATCTTTTTTAAACATGCTCTAATGAAAAACTACTCCGAAGTTTTTGATGTGGTTCCCGATGACCTGGACGACCTTGACCATGTAAACAATATAAGGTATGTGGAGTGGATTCAGGATATTTCCAAAAAGCACTGGACGCAGGTCGCTCCCAAAGACATTCAACAATCCATGATTTGGGTGGTCCGCAACCACAACATTACCTACCACAAATCTGCCGTTTTGGGCAACACCATTAAAATAAGCACTTATATTAAAAGTAACAGAGGACCTATTTCTACCCGTGTGGTAGAAGTTAAGAACAATAACACTGATGAGCTATTGGTCAAATCAGTTACCGAGTGGTGCTTGTTGGATGCAAAGACTTTCCGCCCCAAAAGAGTTCCCGAGGAAATACAATCGCTTTTTGTGTAAAGGAACACCTGCTTTGCATTATGCTTAAAATTCGTTATTTCGAGTGATTTTTTGATGGTTGGGCGAAGTCGAAACCAAAGAAAAACCACTCAAACAGGCACTCTTTACTATTGAAATCTCCAAAACACCCAACAGACTAAAAAAAACTACCGGCGTAATCCTAAAGGTTAAACAAAATCAAAGTTTTGAAAAGCTGTTTTCGCATTTTTAATAAAAAACCTGTGCATTTCATCGAATTTTAAGCGAATCTTTAAAAAAGCACCAACCAAAATTTTGATGCCCACGCAACAAATTGTAATATAGTACATAGCCAAAACACAAACTAAACCTATTTGTTGAACCAATTAAACCCAAAACATCCCCTTTTTACATTTTATATTTCCCTTGATTTGACTCTTTAAAAAACAGTTCCCTTTTCGCGATTGAATATGATGTGGAACAAGCACACTAAACTTTCAAATTTGGTGCTGTCATCCTTGTTTTAACGATTTTTTATAAAAAATTGTAGGAAAAAAGCCCGTTTTAGGGAGAAACCCATAGTTTTTTTAAGGGAAAACTGCAATGAGTTTTTTTTCTACGTTAGTAACTTGCAATCAGCATTTTGCACATGGAATACACCTATAACATAATCGACTCGGATGCCTCCTCAAAGCTTCAGTTGCAGCTTTATTTGGAAGAGTATGATGACTTGGTTTGTGCCGGGGTGGAAACCAATGCTTCGGCAGGACTCAATTCCATTTTAAAATACAATCCGGACCTTGTACTTGTAAATCTTGGGGAAGGTGGCATGGATTACTTTCAAATGGTTACCGAACTCAACCAGTATATGCAAAGCCTTCCTATAATAATAGGATATGCAAAATCCAAAAAATACGCCTATAATGCCATTAAAAGCGGTTTTTTTGATTATTGGATCTTGCCGCACAACGAGTTCGATATACGCAAAACAATGCTGCGCTTAAAAAAATTGCACCCAAAACAGGAGACTCCATCCACGATTTGCTTAAAATCTTACAAGGATTATCGGTACTTGGACACCAAAAACATCCTTTACCTTAAATCTGATAATAACACCACGGATTTCTTTATGAAAGATGGCAGTGTGATAAGTGCCTTTAAAACCTTGAAATCTTTCGAAAACAAACTCCCCAAAGACTTTATCCGCGTACACCAGAGTTACATTCTCAACAGCCGTTATGTATCGCGGATCAATTATGGAAAATCCATTTGCAGTTTAAATTATGGGCGAGAGGAAGAGCTTCCTTTCTCCAAAACCTATAAAGATAAGATAGACAGCTTAAAGCAAATGCTCTCCAAAACGGCAGCAAAGGCCCTTAATTAGCAAAATTCTTGCAGATTATACAAGAATACTAGCAGATTATACAAGAATACTATCCCCTTCCCAAAAATACCCGGGCCACTAAAAATGCCACATACTTTAGCGGTACAAACTTAACATTCATACCTAAAACCTAACATTATGAAAAAAGTATTTAGCATCTTGGCCATGACATTATTAACAGTTGGTTTCTACTCTTGTGAAACCGAAACCGACGTACAAGAAACCGAAGCCATGTTCGAACAAATAACCGTGGATCAAAATGCTTCGGATGATGAGATTTCAGAAGTTGATGGACGTGGCGATGATGAATAAATAAATGTTCTTTACCTCAATAACCAACTTTCCAAGAAATATTGTTTCGATTTCTTTATTAACAATTGTGCTTTTTTGTCAAAGAGATGAAGCAAAATATCAGGATGATACCACATTAAATAAAGTAGATTTTTTGGAACATTTCCAAAGAGAATCTTTAAAGAGTAATATTCATTTTGGCTTTTCCAAATATAAATTGCTCAGATTACAACAAAGTACCAACGATTATCGTCAACTTTAGTTGGTGTTCAAAATAGAACCCTACCCCCAATCCTTGAAGGATTTGGGGGTTTTTTGTTACCTTGGATTTATAATTGAACCAAATCAGCTTGAAAAACGGAGCCTTCATACTAATGCTAATACTTTTTTGGGGATGCGACATGCAAAAACCTAAAGAGGAAGTGACTGCCAGTCCACAGATAGACTCTATTCAAAAACTGTTGACTATCGCCAAAACAGCCAAAGAACTATCATTGGAAGATCGCATAGCGTATGTAAAAGAAGCCGAATCCAAGGCCATGGAACTATCTAAGGATAGTATTCAACTGGAACAACTGTCCAAGATTTCTTTGGCATATTTGAAATTAAAAGACTCCCTTGGTTTTAGAAAATCCAACGCTGAACTTTTAAAATTGTCCGAAAAAGCTGACGCAAATAAAATATTGGGGTACTCCTATTGGGATCTTGCTACTTTCTTGGAAGGGAAAGGGGTTATGGACAGTGCTTTCTATAACTACAGAAGGGCACTGAACAGTTTCAGTCAGTTACCCGTGGATTCTACTTCACAATCGCTAAAGGGAAGAATGCTTTATGGAATGGCACGGGTTCAAGATTCCTATAAAGATTATTTGGGAGGAGAAATCAGTGCCACTGCTGCTATTAAAATATTTGACGAATTAGAAGATGATTACAGGCTATACAATGCTTACAATGTGCTTGGGATTTTGGCCAACGGAATGGGTGACAGTGAAAAATCCATAGCGTCCTATAATAAAGCTAAGGAATACTTGACCAAATCCAATAGATCCGATAAGCCTGAACTTATATGGAAAATCCAAAATAATATTGCAAGTGTTTATCTAAATAACAAGGATTTTGTTAAAGCAAAACAGGCCTATGAGCAACTACTTTCTACCATAGATATAAAAGAAAGCCTTCCTTCCATATACGAAAAAGCCCTGGGCAGTTTGGCCTATTCTATCCTAAATGCGGACAAAGATGTAATGCTTGCAGAGAAACTTCTAAATGAAGCCTTTGCAGTTAACGTGGCAACGGGCGACCTATACGACAAGGCTCGACTCAACTACTTTTACGCCGAGGTTTTGGCAGCCAAAGGCGACACAACAAGGGCTATTTCGCAAGCTAAGGAATCCTATACCATCGCAAAGGAAACCTATAACAACGACCGTTCGTTGGATGCTTTGCGGTTGTTGACCAAGTTGGACACGGCCAATGCCAACGCCTACGCGGAAGAATATTACCAACTCAACGAAGCCATTAAAGTTGAGGAACGCACCAAAAGAGATAAATTTGCACGAATCCGAATGGAAACGGACGACATTATAGAGGAAAACCAAATCCTTACCAAAGAAAAACAAATTTGGGTGGGGGCTTCCCTACTGCTCGTTTTGTTTGGGACAACCGCTATGATCATTGTTTCGCTCTATGTAAGCAACAACCAGCTAAAATTTAAACAAAAACAGCAAGAAAGTAACCAGGAAATCTACAACTTAATGCTTTCGCAACAAGGAAAACTGGAAGAAGGAAAACAATTGGAGCAAAAACGTATTTCCGAAGAACTGCACGATGGTATTTTGGGTGAAATGCTCGGTATCCGGTTAATATTGAGCGGCCTTAACGAACGCGAAGATCAAGCTTCCATTGAGCAACGGGCAGCCCTTATCGAGAAACTACGAGAATTGGAAGAAGAAATACGGACCATTTCCCACGAGCTGAACCACGCTTCGTATGAAAAATTTCATAATTTTATCGTGTCGCTGGAAGATATGATCCAGGGCATAGAAAAATCTTCTGGCATTTCGTGTTCCTTTACCTATAGCGACAAGGTTCCTTGGGACAATTTGTTGGGAGACATCAAGATCAATGCTTACAGGATCATACAAGAATCGCTCAAAAACTGTGTTAAGCACGCAAAATGTCAACATGTGTCCATTTCGTTTCAAGCCATGGACAATCAATTAAAACTCGTTATTACAGATGACGGCGTTGGGTTTGACATCAACAGAAAAAAGAAAGGAATTGGCCTTAGAAACATTATTTCGAGAACAAAAAAGATAAAAGGAGTCTTGGATATTGACAGTGAATCCGGAAAAGGCACAACAATTAAGGTAACCATCCCTGTTAAATACGTGGAATTGCAAATTCCCGAGAAAACAAACGCATTAAACGCTTAAATCCCCCAAATAAAGCAATAAACCTACCATGAAAACACTGAGAATATTAGCTATTGATGATCATGAAATGACCATGCTCGGGTATAAGTTTATACTCGAAGGCATAGAGTTTGAAGGTCATAATATTATTGTGGATACTGCAACATCTTACCAAACAGGCAAAAAACTTATTGAGGACTCTGTAAATACGTTCCGGTACGATATTTTATTCTTGGATGTGCAGTTGTTTGCACCAAACGAGGAACAACCCTACACGGGTGAGGACTTGGGCATATTGGCCCGGAAAATCGTTCCTGAAAGCAAGATTGTATTCATGTCTTCTTTCAGTGATAATTTTAGGATCAACAGTATTCTAAAATCCGTTGACCCCGACGGTTATCTGGTAAAAACGGATATAGATCCCAAAACCCTTGAAGATGCGGTGAAGACCATTATGCTAGACCCTCCCTATTATTCATCCAAAGCTCTTGGTGCCATTAGAAAGAAAATGGCCAACGACCTCGAAATTGATGAAAAAGACAAACAGATACTTTACCACCTTTCCAAAGGAACCAAGAACAAAGACCTGGAGAAATTTATCAGGCTTTCCCCCTCCTCCATTGAAAATAGAAAACGACATTTAAAAACATTGTTCGGCACTGAGAACGAAAATGATATGGCCCTAATATTGGCTGCCAAAAACAGAGGCTTTATTTAAAAAAATTGACAATTGTCATGTAGCGAACAGTGCATTTGTGGCTTGATTAAACCTAATAAATCATAAAAATCTTACAAACAGAGGGAAACCCCCAGAATTTTTAAGGATTATCTATAATACTATAAAAAAGATTCATCCTAATTTTATGTTGAAAGAAAATTAGAATTCTATCAGCATGGCTTTCCCCAATAAAAACAATGGTAAAAACAACCATCTAGGCCCAAAAGTTTTTCAGGCCACAGAAGGTTTAGACGATTTTATAAAGGATCTGGAAAGATACTTTTTTGCAACTGCGAAGCTTAAATGCAAGCAAGATGTATTGAACAACCGTCTGGATTTGGTGGTGGAACTACATTTTAATTTTAGTATTTCTGATTGTCTTCGCCATTTTAACAACGGTGACTGGAGCGGTTACACCATTACCGACGAAAGTAAATCCGATGTGTGCATGACAATGGCTAATGCATTGAAAAATTTAAACGAAAAAAGCACCTACCCCGCCGATATTATGGAAACATCCCTTCATTTTACGGATACTTCCATTGTTATATCCAGACTCTATCCAAATAGCATTCCGGAACATTTGGGAAAAATAATATCAATGATCAATCAACACTTTATATATTTTACCAAAGGATTGACAGAGATGCCCTGTGAAATTTTTGTTCCGATTTTTGAAGATACTTCCATACTTTCCAAACAACCAAGCACAAGCTATAAATGTGGATATTATAACTATTGGGGGCTATACTTTTTTGATAAAGGACAAGAACACGAAGCTTTAATATACTCCCTTAGAAAAAAGAAATTTTACGAAGAGAATATTTTCCTCTTTGAGTAGAATCCACTAGCAAATACTAAACACTGAACAAAGGTCGCGATTTCATTAAATCGTTGACCTTTTGTTTTATACCTGCTATTTTTTTCTCGTTCCCGGCATCAGTGATAATTTCATCGATAAATCCAACAATGGTCTCCATATCTTCCTCCTTGAGGCCTCTAGTAGTGATAGCGGATGTGCCAAAACGCACTCCAGATGTGATAAAAGGCGATTTATCATCAAACGGAACCATGTTTTTGTTGGCCGTTATATCTGCCTTAACCAACACTTGTTCTGCCTCCTTGCCCGAAATATCCTTGTTTCTAAGGTCAATCAACATCATGTGATTGTCCGTCCCACCGGAAATTACCTTGTAATCCTTGTCCATAAAGGCTTTGGCCATAGCAGCGGCATTTTTCTTTACTTGGACCATATAGTGTAAATATTCATCGGTAAGTGCCTCTCCGAAGGCTATTGCTTTAGCGGCGATAATATGTTCCAAAGGTCCGCCTTGGTTCCCAGGGAACACCGCCAAATCCAACAAACCGGACATTTTTCTTAGGTTTCCGTTCTTTAGTTTGATACCAAACGGATTTTCGAAGTTCTCGCCCATTAAAATTAGGCCTCCACGGGGGCCACGCAAGGTTTTGTGCGTAGTGGTGGTAACAATATGGCAATGGGGAATGGGGTCGTTCAAGATTCCCTTGGCAATCAATCCGGCAGGGTGTGAAATATCGGCCAAGAGCAAAGCCCCAACACTATCTGCAATTTCTCTGAATCGTTTAAAATCCATATCCCTGGAATAAGCGGATGCCCCTGCAATGATCAATTTGGGCTTTTCCTTATCGGCAATCTCTTGGATTTTATCATAGTTCAACAAGCCTGTTTCCTCGTCCACCCCATAAAAAACAGGGTTGTATAATTTTCCAGAGAAATTAACAGGAGAGCCATGGGTAAGGTGACCTCCGTGTGACAAATCGAAACCTAATATGGTATCTCCTGGGTTAAGGCAGGCATGATACACCGAGGCATTGGCCTGTGAACCCGAGTGCGGTTGAACATTGGCATAAACAGCCCCGAACAATTCCTTGGCGCGGTCAATGGCCAACTGCTCCACTTGGTCCACTACTTCGCAACCACCATAATAGCGCTTTCCTGGGTATCCTTCGGCATATTTGTTCGTAAGCACGGAGCCAGCAGCTTCCATTACCTGTGGACTTACAAAGTTTTCGGAAGCTATCAGTTCAATGCCTTCCAACTGTCTGTCCTTCTCTTGCGCTATTAGTTCAAAAATCTTGTGATCTCGTTGCATGTTGCCCATTGTTTAATTAAGGGCGTAAAATTACGAATTGAAAGGGGATTTTCATTAATAAAAAAACAATTGGAACTTAATTTTATTAAACGACAATTAACAATTTTTAAAACAATCCATTCCCTTACTAGTATTGGTTTTTCAAGCTTTTTAACCAAAATATACTACCGTTCACGCTTTTACGTTTAAAGATTAAGGTTTTTTGGCACAGCTATTGAATTCCCAAAAATACCAATCCATAAAGTTGACCAGTATGAAAAGATTTATACTCTTAACCGCAATCATAGTTTTTAGTGCCTGTAGCGGCGTAAAAAAAACCCAAGAGGCCTTGAATACGGGGAATTATTCCACCGCCATGAACAAGGCCATTAAGAATTTGGCCGAGAACAAGACCAAAAAAGGGCATCAGGAATATATTATTTTGCTGGAAGAAGCATTTGCCAAGAATACGGCCAGAGAACAACAGGAAATTACATTTCTTCAGAATGATGGAAACCCGGCCAACTTGGAGACCATATACAACAAATATTTGCAGTTGAAGCAGATTCAACAGCGCATTAGGCCATTATTGCCGTTGTACATTAATGATGAAGGCAGGAATGCCAAGTTTAATTTTGTGAATTACGACAATAAAATCCTCAACACCAAGGACGATCTTTCCGAACATTTGTACCAAAATGCTTCCAATCTGTTGGCATCGGCCAAGTACAAAGCGGATTATAGAGCCGCCTACGAAGATTTAAAATATTTGCAGGAAATAAATCCTGGGTATAAAGAAACCGTGTCCAAAATGGACGAAGCCTATAACAAAGGGGTGGAATTCGTAAGGGTGGAAATTGCAAACCAAACCCAACAGATCATTCCCGAACGTTTGGAATCGGAACTTTTGGATTTTAATGCTTTTGGAATCGACAACTTCTGGTTGCAGTACCATACCAATCCACTTTCCAATGTCCAATATGATTACGCCATGAACTTGGATTTTATGGAAATCAATGTGTCCCCAGAGCGAATCAACGAAACCCAGGTAATCAAGGAAAAACAAATTAAAGATGGCTGGGAATATCTTTTGGATCGTGATGGCAATGTGGTAAAAGATAGTTTGGGTAACAAGATAAAAGTGGACAAGATGCGGACCGTTACTTGTAAATTGTTCCAATTTACCCAAACCAAGAGCGCACAAATTGGGGCCAAAGTAAGTTTCACAGACTTGAGGAGCGGGCAGGAAATCAATTCCTATCCCCTATCCAGCGAATTTATATTTGAGCACATTTTCGCCAATTACCAAGGTGATAAAAGAGCGTTGGAAAGCGATTTATTGTTGTACCTAAACGCTAGGGAAGTCCCATTCCCCTCCAACGAACAAATGGTTTACGATGCCGGGGAAGACCTGAAACTACGTCTCAAGAACATCGTCTCCAAATATCAGTTCAACTAAAAACAATGTCAAATCGAGCGCAGTCGAGATGTCTTAAGTTCTCGACTGCGCTCGAACTGACACACACTTCTTCTTATTTATAAATACTTCGTAAAGTCCGTATCCGAAATAGCACCATGCGAAGTATGAAAAACAGCCTCACCGCTTTTTATCACCAATAATTGGGGAGATTCGTGTCGAACACCAAACTTATCTTGGATTGCATTGGATACATCCCTATGGTGCTGAATCGTCAAAAAATAAAGGTCAATATCCAAGTCCGTGTCATATCCCTCCGAAAACATATTCAACACCATTCTGCTAATGCCACAAGTGCTGGAGTGCTTGTAAATCACTTGTGCTTTACTTTTTGAGTTTTCCACAATTGTTTCCAACTGGGCCGTGGACTCCAATTGAATCCAAGGCAATTCTTTCTTTTCCTTAACGGTTTTATCCTTCTTCCCGAAAACGCTGTCAAATATTCCCATGTTGCAAATTTATAAGATAAGTCGTGAGCGAACAAAAAGCTTACAACTGACTAAATGTCCTGTATTTGTTGAATTTACAAGACATTTTGACGGTGTGGATGCATTGGTAGGGTTGTTGACATATTAGAGGAAAACGATGACTATGAACTTTAATAATTTTACAATAAAATCACAGGAAGCCATTCAAAGGGCCCAGCAATTGGCCCAAGAATTTGGACACCAACAAATCGAAAACGAACACTTGTTCAAGGCCATTGCCGAGGTCGATGAAAACGTGTTGCCTTTCATTTTGAAAAAATTGAACGTTAACACCAACCTCATCAACCAAATATTGGACAAGGAACTTCAAAGCTTTTCAAAAGTTTCGGGAGGGGAAATAATGCTTTCCAGAGAAGCTGGAAAAACCGTCAACGAAGCGAGCATTGTTGCCAAAAACATGGGCGATGAATACGTTTCCGTTGAGCACTTGTTATTGGCCATTTTCAAGTCCAAAAGCAAAATTGCGCAAATCCTAAAAGATCAAGGCGTAACCGAAAAAGATTTGAAAGCTGCCATTCAAGAACTGCGCAAGGGCGGTAAGGTCACCTCGCAAAGTGCCGAGGAAACCTATAACTCACTGGACAAATACGCAAACAACCTCAACCAAATGGCCGACAGTGGTAAATTGGACCCTGTAATCGGAAGAGATGAAGAAATCCGTAGGGTATTGCAAATTTTATCCAGACGCACCAAGAACAACCCTATGCTCGTAGGTGAGCCCGGAGTGGGTAAAACTGCCATTGCCGAAGGACTGGCACACCGAATTATTCAAGGCGACGTACCCGAAAATCTAAAAGACAAGGTAATTTACTCTTTGGACATGGGTGCGCTTATCGCTGGTGCCAAATATAAAGGCGAATTTGAGGAACGCTTAAAAGCCGTTATTAAAGAAGTAACCTCATCAGATGGGAACATTGTCCTATTTATTGATGAAATCCACACCTTGGTAGGTGCCGGTGGCGGTCAAGGGGCAATGGATGCCGCAAACATACTGAAACCTGCCTTGGCCCGTGGTGAATTGAGAGCCATTGGTGCAACCACATTGGACGAGTACCAAAAATATTTTGAAAAGGACAAAGCCTTGGAGCGTAGGTTCCAAAAGGTTGTGGTGGACGAACCCGATACCGAGAGTGCCATTTCCATTCTAAGGGGTATCAAGGAAAAATATGAAGCACACCACAAGGTCCGTATTAAAGATGATGCTGTAATCGGCGCCGTGGAGCTATCGCAACGTTACATTACCAACAGGTTTTTGCCCGATAAGGCCATTGACCTTATGGACGAGGCCGCTTCCAAACTTCGAATGGAAATCAATTCCAAACCAGAGGAATTGGATGTGCTGGACCGTAAAATAATGCAGTTGGAGATTGAGATAGAAGCCATTAAAAGGGAAAACGACACCTCTAAATTGAAAACCCTGAATTTGGACTTGGCCAACCTTAAAGAAGAGCGCAACGAAATATTTGCCAAGTGGGAAAGCGAAAAAACCGTGGTCGACAATATCCAAAAAACAAAAGAGGCTATTGAAAACTATAAGGTTGAAGCAGAACGTGCCGAGCGAAATGGAGATTACGGAAAAGTGGCCGAACTGCGCTACGGTAAAATCAAGGAATCCCAAGAAAAGCTGGAAAAGTTGCAGGATGAATTGGCAGAGCAGCAAACCGCAGGTACTTTGATCAAAGAAGAAGTAACTTATGAAGATATTGCCGAAGTAGTGGCCAAATGGACCGGTATTCCAGTGAACAAGATGATGCAGAGCGAGCGCGAAAAACTGTTGCAACTCGAAGATGTACTGCACAAAAGAGTGGTAGGTCAGGATGAGGCCATTATCGCTGTTTCCGATGCTATTCGAAGGAGTAGAGCGGGCTTACAGGATGCCAAGAAACCCATCGGTTCATTCCTGTTTTTGGGTACAACCGGGGTAGGTAAGACCGAGTTGGCCAAAACCTTGGCAGCCTATCTGTTCGATGATGAAAATGCCATCACACGAATAGATATGAGCGAATACCAAGAGCGTCACTCCGTGAGCCGATTGGTTGGTGCACCTCCAGGATATGTGGGTTATGATGAAGGCGGACAGTTGACAGAAGCGGTGCGCAGGAAACCCTATTCTGTAATATTATTGGATGAAATTGAAAAAGCACACCCCGATACCTTCAACATACTATTGCAGGTGTTGGATGAAGGTAGGTTGACCGACAATAAAGGCCGGGTGGCAGATTTTAAGAATTCCATCATTATTATGACCAGTAATATGGGTAGCCACATTATTCAAGAGAAGTTTGAAGATGCCATAGACTTGGAAAGTGCTTCGGAGTCTGCACGAGTGGAAGTGTTGGGATTGCTTCGCAAGACCATCCGACCCGAATTCTTGAACCGCATTGATGACATCATTATGTTTACTCCATTGAGCAAATCTGATATTAAGGATATTGTAGGGCTTCAATTGGACAACTTAAAGAAAATGCTGACCAAGCAAAATATCACCTTGGATGCCACCGAAGAGGCAATAGACTATTTGGCCGCAAAAGGTTTTGACCCTCAATATGGTGCACGACCCGTAAAACGATTGATTCAAAAAGAAGTGTTGAACAACCTATCCAAAGAGTTGCTCTCAGGAAAAATAACTACTGATAGCATTGTACTCCTAGACTCTTTTGATGATCAATTGGTATTTAGAAATCAAGATGAACTTGTAGAGTAAGTTCTCAAAATACATTTCAGTCAGTAAAAACCTCTCCCATAACTTTTTGGGGGAGGTTTTTTAATTCTTTCACAATCTCAAACCATATCCTTAGAAATTCGCAATAATGAATGCCTATTATATTTAAATCCTTATTTTAGCTTCAAAACCAAACCCTAAATATGCCACTAATTATTGCCGTTCTAGGTATTTTATTGCTCTTCTTGCTTATTGCCAAATTCAAACTCAATGCCTTCCTATCCTTCATTATCGTATGCCTCTTTGTAGGCATTTTTCAAGGGATGGAACTGCAAAGTCTGGTACAATCCATTCAACGAGGTATTGGTAACACCTTAGGTTTTCTGGTTTTAATACTTGGGCTTGGTGCCATGTTGGGGAAATTGGTCGCCGATAGTGGGGCTGCACAACAAATCACCACACAACTCGTGGCCAAATTTGGGGTAAAGCACGTCCAATGGGCCATGGTGGTCACTGGATTTATCGTGGGAATACCTATGTTCTACTCCGTTGGCTTTGTTATTTTGATCCCCTTGGTATTTACCATAGCATTTTCCACGGGACTGCCCTTGCTTTATGTAGGATTGCCAATGCTCACCTCTTTATCGGTTACGCATGGGTATCTCCCGCCCCACCCTGCTCCTACGGCCATCGCAGCCATGTTTAATGCGGATATTGGAAAAACATTGTTGTACGGACTCATCGTAGCTGTTCCCGCCATTATCGTGGCTGGTCCGTTGTTTGCACGTACCATCAAAAAAATTGAGGCCAAACCCTTAAAGGAATTTTACAACGCAGAACCCATTCCTGAAGATGAACTGCCATCGACAGCAGTTAGTATTTTAAGCGCGCTCTCCCCTATTATCTTTATTGGAATAGGTATTGGAGCCGAACAATTCTTGGAAGAAGGACTGCTACGGAACATACTAAGCTTTATCGGCAATCCAGTGATTGCTTTGCTGCTTTCTGTCCTAATCGCCATCTACTCCTTAGGGCTGGCCAAGGGTAAAGAAATGAGTACCCTTATGAATTCGCTCTCTGCTTCGGTTTCCAGTATTACGATGATCCTATTGATCATTGCAGGGGCTGGGGCTTTAAAAGAAGTTTTGATAGATAGTCAAGTAAGCGATTATATCGCAGATAGCCTTAAGGGTTCAAGCATATCACCTCTGGTACTGGCATGGCTTATTGCCACCGCCATACGCGTAAGTGTGGGTTCGGCCACCGTAGCAGGACTTACGGCAGCGGGGATTGTACTCCCATTGGCTTCCGGTACGGGCACCAGTCCAGAATTAATGGTATTGGCCATTGGTTCAGGAAGTTTGATGCTCTCCCACGTCAACGATACGGGCTTCTGGATGTTCAAGGAATATTTCAACCTGTCCGTCAAGGAAACACTTTCCACATGGACCGTCATGGAAACCTTGGTAGGTGTTATGGGACTCTTGGGCGTTTTGGCCATCAACAGTATAATCTAACAATATAATTTATGGAAAAATCACCATCGCAACGTATGGAAGCGTTAAACCTTCAATTGCCTCCTGCCCCGTCTCCTGCAGGAGTTTACCGACCCGTTTTAGTGGTCGATAACTTTTTGTACGTATCGGGCCAAGGCCCTGTTAATCTTGATGGCTCCTTAATGACGGGCAGAGCCGGCGATGACCTCGATGCAGAACAGGCAAAATTGGCAGCCAGACAAGTCGGTTTGACCATGTTATCTACTATTACTACGCATTTTGGGAGTTTAGACAAAATCAAAAGAATGGTGAAAGTATTGGGAATGGTAAATTGTACGCAAGATTTTGGCCAGCATCCTTATGTAATCAATGGTTTTAGTGAATTGATGGCGGATGTCTTTGGAAAAGAAAACGGTATCGGGGCACGGAGTGCCGTAGGTATGATGCTCCCAGGAAATATTGCCGTAGAAATTGAAGCCATTTTTGAACTTCACCCTTAAAAAAGTATATGTTCATATTTGATGCGCATTTAGACTTGGCCATGAATGCCTTGGAATGGAACCGCGACCTTACCCTTCCCGTTTCGGAAATTAGGGAACGTGAGGAAGGAATGAGCGACAAACCAGATCGAGCTAAGAACACCGTGTCCCTTCCGGCAATGCGAGAAGGCAATATTGGACTGTGCATGGCCACCCAAATTGCTCGTTTTGTAAAAAAAGACAGTCCAATACCCGGTTGGAATTCCCAGCATCAAGCTTGGGCACAGACCCAAGGTCAACTCGCGTGGTACAAAACTATGGAAGAGGCTGGGGAGATGGCCCAAATTAAAGATGTCGAAAGTTTGGAAAAACATCTCAAACTTTGGAGCAGGGATGAACCCAAAAAGCCAATCGGATACATTTTAAGTTTGGAAGGTGCCGATTCCATTGTGGATTTAAGCTATTTGGAAAAATCGTATGAGTCGGGGCTAAGGGCGATTGGTCCTGCACATTATGGGCCTGGGGTTTACGCCCATGGAACTGACTCCGTAGGCGGCATTGGGAAAAAGGGCCGTGAGTTGCTCAAAAAAGTGGAGGAACTCAACCTAATTTTGGATGCCACCCACCTATGCGACAAAAGCTTTTGGGAAACCATGAAGGTGTACAACGGTCCCGTTTGGGCCAGCCACAACAATTGCAGGGCATTAGTGGACCACAACCGCCAATTTTCCGATGAACAAATCAAGGAACTCATTAGTAGGGATGCTGTAATCGGCGTTGCTTTGGATGCTTGGATGATGGTACCCAATTGGGTCCGTGGCAAATCAACCCCAAAAGAAATGGATGTGACCTTGGAAATTGCCGTTGACAATATTGATCATGTATGCCAATTGGCAGGCAACACCGATCACATTGGCATTGGAACCGACTTGGACGGAGCTTTTGGGAAAGAACAGAGTCCATGGGATTTGGAAACTATTGCCGACCTTCAAAAAATTCCAAATCTTTTGAGAAAAAGAGGTTACAGTGGGTTGGATATTGAAAAAATCATGAGTCAAAACTTTATCAACTTCTTGAGAAAAGTTTGGAGGTAAAAAAGATGGTCGGTAGTTGATTTGTTCGCTTTAGATTGATAAAGTCGACCCAATTACTCCAAAATTCAGTCAAAAAACAACAAGAAACCTGTTAAAATACAGGCTTTTGCCTTTTTTAATACCAAAGGGTATTTGATTTTTTATATCTTAGATTCGACCAACAGCAACCCACAAAATGACCAAGAAAGCAGAAAGAACCACAGCTTACATCATTGAGACCGTAGCTCCTATTTTCAACAAGCATGGTTACATCGGCACAAGTATGAGCGACCTTACGGAAGCCACCGGCCTTACCAAGGGTGCCATTTACGGGAATTTTGAAAACAAAGAAGCCTTGGCGCTTTCCGCCTTTGAGCACAATAGGAGCTTATTGCTTCAAGAAATTGACAACAAACTGGAAATCGGTGTTGGAGCGTTCGATAAATTATTTTCCCTATTGAGTTTTTACAAACAGTATGATGTTTTCACGCTTCCCCTTGGTGGATGCCCCATATTGAATGTTGGAGTGGATGCCCAAGGCAACAATAAACTCCTGGCTGCTGCGGTAAAGGAAACTATTAAAGAAATTGAAGGTAAGATTGCCCTTGTTTTGGAGAACGGCGCAAAAAAGAATGAAATCCGTCTTCCCGTACCTCCTTTGCAATTTGCAAAGCAATTGTTTACCATGATTCAAGGTGCAGTTGCCATGAGTACCATGACCCAGGACCGAAAATATTTAGTCAACACCATCACCTATTTGGAGCATTTGGTGAAGCAGGAACTTAAAAAGTAAATCAATCCCCTTTCACACGGAAAATCCAAGTTTTGTCCTCGTATTTTCCAAAAAACTTGCTATCACGGGCTTTTCTAGCCTCATCCATGGTATTATAGCGCTCCAAATACACATAATTATATTTGTTGAAGCTCCTGTAGAAAGATTTTGGTTCCAAACCTTGCTCCCTAAGGGTCTTCATAAAATTATCGAAATACTTTTTGGTACCGTAAACGTTTGCAATCAAATAGAAGCCAGGCTCTAGACCGTCCTCATTTTCCACCTCCTCATACCTTTCGTTGGGTCGCACCACTACTTTTTGGTTCTGTCGGCGAGCAATGCTGTCTTTTTCGCGCTGTAATTCCAGTTCTTTCTTAATTCGTTGTACTTCGGCCAACGAATCTTTTTCGCGTTGCACCTGTCTTCTTGCTTCCAGTTCCCTTTTCTCCTGCTCCCTACGCTGTTGCTCGATTTCTTCCTCCCTTCGCTTTGCTTCTTCCTCTTCTTCAGGTTCGGGCAAAATCTCTTCAGGTTCCTCGGGTGGCACTTTATCTTTAGATTTTGTTTTTCCAAATTGATAGGAGACAACAATCTCTATTGTGGGGTCTTCTTCACTCAATAAATCATCCGTACCAAATTCCATCAGCCCACCAACAGAGAATACATTGGATATGGTAACACCCAATCCGCCAGAAGGTCCGTAAAAACTATTATATCCGCCCTGAACCCAAAATTTTGATGTGGAGAACAATCCGTTCAACCCAAATTGGGTATCGCCATTGGGAACTGATTTAAGGTAAAGCACAGGTCGTACATAGCTATTCCCCAAACTTTCGGATAGCATCACAGGAAAATCGTTGCTAAGGGTTCCCGTAATGCTTTGAAAGCTCTCCATACTTTCGCTATTATTACCAGAAACGTTAAAACCAATGGCATTCTCAAAAGCCAATCCTGCGCTAAATTGGTTGACCAGCAAACGTAATCCAGGTGAAAATTGAACTTTAAAGCCCTCGAAATCTTCCAAAGCTATGGGGTCTACCACATCTCCTTGAACAAATTGTTCATCCGCTACGGTCTGTTGAAAAGCAAATATATTCAGCCCCGCCATTAAGCTCACTCCTTTATCCAGTTCAAAAGTTTGCGCAAATGTCAAATTTGCACCTGTATAGAGGAATACCCCTGTATTGTGTTGCAAAAAGCCGGCCGAGGCAACCGAAGCTGAGTTTAATTGATGTGTGTAATTGGCAAAAATGGATGTTGGGTCACCGTCTATACTTTGCCATTGCCAACGGGTCCAAACGGAAAGGGAATTCGGGGTGTTCCAATCCAAAGCGTACGTTGGATTGAACAAACTGGCATTGAATTGCGTAAGTGAGTGTTGTCTAAAATCGGATGGCAAAACAACTTCTTGACCCCAACTTGTGTTGTAAATCACCAATAAAATCAGACAAACCAAAAACTTAGGCATACAAGAAAATGAAAATTAAACGTTACTTTTAAAACCGAATAACAAAAATATACGGGAACTTTGAATAGAACTATGCGAACCATCAAACCTCTAATTGCCCTTGCAATTATACTCGTTGGAAGTATTGGCTGCAAAAAAGATACAAAAATTGTAGAAGACCCTGTTATTTCCACTTTCTATTTTATTAGGCATGCCGAAAAAGACAGAACCGACCCAGAAAATCCGGACCCAGAACTAAACCAAAATGGACTGGACAGGGCCATTCGATGGGCCGAGGTATTCGACCCCATTCCTTTGGATATGGTTTATTCAACGAATTATGAGCGTACTTCAATGACGGCCGCTCCAACATCGATAAAAAAAGATATTGACATTAAGTACTACGACCCAAATGCTTTGGATATGGAAGAGTTTAAGCTTGCAAACGAGGGCAAAAATGTGTTAGTGGTAGGTCATAGCAACACCACCCCCATGCTCGTGAACAAAATAATAGGCTTGGAAAAATACGACCAAATGGACGATACGGACAACAGCAGTCTCTTTATTGTTCGGATTATTGATGGGGTACCAACGGATATCCGTTTAAAAATGGACTAGATTTTTACTACAGATAGTACGATTCTAAAACCGCGTCAATTCGGATCGGAATTTTTAAAAAAATTTATACCGAGAATACCTTTTTTGATGCAAAAATTCTATTCTCGATACTCATTTTCTCCGCTTTGTTATGAAAATGAACTCGAACTGACGAATTTTCATTCACCTGTTACAGCAATGTTTTTGAGTTCTATTTTTGATAATAGTTCCAACCCGCCCTCATTGTATTGTTGACCGATCTCCAAAATTCCTGAGGAGTCATTTTTAGGTTTATAGTTTTCATAATCCACAAAACGGATACCATTTACATAACGCTCATTATAGGCTTTCCTGAAACGTTGCCCACCCCCATCAGTATGGAAGTCATAAGCCAGGTAATTGGGTTTAAAAGATTCTAAATCAAACCAATACAAGTACGTATCCTCAAAGTCTTCGCCCCCGCCCTGTTGGTCAAAAGTTACTTTTACTTTGTAATATTCCTTGTCCTTGATGGTTTCTTTGCCCAAAAGCTCCTTATTTACCGCAGCATCGTTTAAACCATAGGGCAACCGCACAAAATAATGGACCGAATTTACCGAGTTGGCATATTTTATGGCCATGGTATCGTGCACCATAACAAGGGAATCGTTCACATATCTTTCAAAATCATTTCCACGCTTCACATCGGTGATGGTTGTTGTGGAATCCGCTTCAAAAATTCGTTTGAACACTCTTTGCCCATCAATATTTTCAGAAATGTATTTTCTATCTCTAAAGTCGAAAGATACTTTATGGCTATTGAACAGTTTTCCACCACTATCGGCAATGGAGTTGTCAATAATTTCTTGGGCCGTCAATGCTTTCTTGGGTTCTTGTTTGCATCCAATGGCAAAAACAAGCAATAGGGGGATTAAAATTCGTTTCATAAGGTTGCTTTGATAGTTATTCGTAAAATCTACCATAACATTACAATTTTCTTGGCAAAGAGTTTATATTTTTGTCCACGATGCAGAAAAATATCAACATAAAAAATAGAAGGGCCCGATTTGATTACGAAATTTTGGACACCTATACGGCAGGGATAGTATTGGGTGGCACCGAAATAAAATCGCTCCGATTGGGCAAAGCTTCCATTTCACAAAGCTTTTGTGAATTCAATGACAAAGGCGAACTTTTTGTGGTCAATATGCAGATTGATGAATACAGCCACGCAAGTCATTTTAATCACGCCCCCAAGGCTGTACGTAAATTGTTGCTCAACAAACGGGAGCTAAAAAAGCTTCAAAAGGAGGTTGCCACTACGGGGCTCACCATTGTTCCGCTCAAGGTTTTTATCAATGATAGAGGTTTGGCCAAAATGAACATTGGCCTGGCCAAGGGTAAAAAACTCTACGACAAACGGGAAACTATCAAAAGTCGGGACAGCAAACGAAACTTGGACCGAATCAAAAAGAGTTTCAATAACTAAAATTGTTGAGGTGTTAGAAGTTGGAAGTCAGTATACAGTGCGCAGTCAGCAGTAATTCCTGCCTTTAATGTTTACCTGCAGTTCGATGTTTCAAGTTTCAGGTTACTGCCCACTGCGTTATTCGATTGTTTTGTTATTGGGTTATTTGTATTTGAGCTTAAACTTGATACTTGAGCTTGCACTTGATGATTGCCTACTGTCACTGCCTACTCTGTTATTTTGGTTATTTTGTTGTTGGGAGTCAGAAGTCGGAGGTCGGAAGCACGAAGAAAAAAATTCAAGAGTACAATCTATTCGTGGTCATTTGTGAAATCCGTGTCAATTATAACCAATCGTTATTCCAAACTCCTGCCTGCCGGTAGTCCAGTTCAGGGTAGTGAGATTTCCCACGTTCCCGTCGGTCGGTTCGAAAATGACAAGATTGTTCAATCACTGAGTTACTGTAACTGCTTACTGCACATACATGGTCAATCAAATAGTTAGCTATCAATTCTTGTCCTCCAACAAAGGCACAAAACGGAACGAACCGAATTCTTTCTTTTCAAACTCTTTTTCCGATTTTCGCACATACAAAGTCATGATTTGCTCATTAACTCCAACAGGAATTACCAACCTGCCCCCTACTTTCAACTGCGACAACAACGGTCTGGGGACTTCTGGCGCACCAGCGGTTACAATAATACCATCAAAAGGAGCCTCTTCGGGCAAACCTTTGTAGCCATCACCAAAAATCATCTTCTTGGGGCGGTAATGCATTTTATTGAAGAACAAGCGAGTTGTCTTGAACAATTCCAACTGACGCTCAATCGTGTAAACCTTCGCTCTTAAATGCAGTAAAACCGCTGTTTGGTAACCACTTCCCGTACCAATTTCCAAAATTTTGGCGTTGGGTTTTACTTCCAACAACTCAGTCTGAAAAGCAACCGTATAGGGCTGTGAAATCGTCTGGTCGGCACCAATGGGAAACGCCTTATCTTGATAGGCATGGTCTTCAAAACTACTATCCAAAAACAAATGTCTGGGAATGGTTTTGATCGCTTCGAGCACTTTTTTGTCCGTAACTCCTTTGGCGGCAACAATCTCGGCCAAGTTCTTGCGCATTCCCCTATGTTTGAGCGTATCCTTCATCGTCTGTGGTCTGGTGGCACGAATTTATAAAGTTCCCCAAAATATCCCCTTAGTTCCGATCAAAAATTTATGGAAACTGGCTTCATATCCGTATTTTTGACAAAAACAGGTAATATGCTAAAAGTTGGTGTCCTGGGAGCAGGACATTTAGGAAAAATACACCTAAGGCTCTTAAACCAATCGGACAACTATGAACTTGTAGGGTTTTACGATCCGGACGAGATCAATGCTAAAAAAGTAGCTGCCGAATTTGGTTATTCCCATTACGAAAACATCAACAATTTGATAGATGCTGTGGATGTTGTTGACATTGTAACACCAACATTGTCCCATTTTGATTGTGCAAAAAAAGCCATTGAAAAAGGGAGGCACGTCTTTATAGAAAAGCCCATTACCAACACGCTGGAAGAAGCCGAGGAGCTACTGCAACTATCCAAAAAACATGGCGTAAAAGGTCAGGTAGGACACGTGGAGCGCTTCAACCCCGCATTTTTGGCCGTGAAGGACAAAATCGAGAACCCCATGTTCATCGAAACGCATCGCTTGGCGGAGTTCAACCCCAGAGGTACGGATGTCCCCGTAGTTTTGGATTTGATGATCCACGACATTGATGCGATTTTGAGCGTGGTTCCTTCCGAAGTGGAAAAAATCAATGCAAGTGGCGTTTCCGTAATCAGTCAATCGCCCGATATCGCCAATGCGCGCATTCAGTTTAAAAATGGCTGTGTGGCCAACCTTACCTCTAGCCGTATTTCTTTGAAGAATATGCGTAAGTCTCGTTTTTTTCAGCGGGACGCTTACATTTCTGTTGACTTTTTAGAGAAAAAAGTGGAAGTGGTAAAAATGAAGGACGCTCCCGAAAACCCAGGGGATTTTGATATGATCCTTCAAAATGCCGAAGGAGAAAAGAAACAAATCTATTTTGAAAACCCCGAGATAGACGTCAACAATGCCATTTTGGACGAGTTGGAAACCTTTGCCGATGCCATAAACAACGATACTGATCCCATTGTAAGTTTGGAACAAGGCACCAAAGCACTCCGCGTGGCCCTTCAGATAATTGAATCTTTCGATAATTAATATATTGTCGTTCTCGACCATACTCGAATTGACAATACTTTAAACAATATACTATGGAAAAAATAGCGGTAATCGGTGCTGGAACCATGGGAAATGGAATCGCCCATGTTTTCGCACAAAACGGATATAAGGTCAATTTGGTGGATATTGCACAGGCTTCCTTGGACAAAGGTTTGGCCACCATTACCAAAAATTTGGATAGAATGATTGCCAAAGAGGTAATTGATGAAGCCAAAAAAGAGGCTACTCTTGGCAATATTTCCACTTATACCAATTTAGAAGAAGGCGTCTCCGATACGGATTTGGTGGTTGAAGCTGCTACGGAGAATTTAGACATTAAACTAAAGATTTTTAAGGAATTGGACAACATCTGCAAAGCAGAAACCATTTTGGCCACCAACACATCTTCCATTTCAATAACTCAGATTGGTGCTGCCACCAATCGCCCTGAAAAAGTAATCGGAATGCACTTTATGAATCCTGTTCCGATTATGAAGTTAGTGGAAATCATTCGTGGATACAGCACATCGAACGAGGTAACGGAGACCATTATGGATCTATCGAAAAAATTGGGTAAAACCCCAACCGAGGTAAACGATTACCCTGGATTTGTGGCCAATCGTATTTTAATGCCCATGATCAATGAGTCCATCGAGACACTTTACAATGGCGTAGCTGGGGTTGAGGAAATTGACACCGTAATGAAATTGGGCATGGCACACCCCATGGGCCCGCTTCAATTGGCCGATTTTATTGGGTTGGATGTTTGCCTTTCCATTTTGAACGTGATGTACGATGGATTCAAAAACCCAAAATACGCTCCTTGTCCCCTACTCGTTAATATGGTGATGGCGGGCAAGCTCGGTGTAAAATCAGGTGAAGGTTTTTACGATTATTCCGAATCCAGAAAAGCAGAAAAGGTTTCCGCTCAATTCAAATAAGAATTCATGGCCATTGTAAAGCCTTTTAAGGCCATACGCCCTACAAGGGACAAAGCTTTTTTTGTTGCATCGCGCTCCTACGAAGAGTATTCCAAAGAGGAGTTAAAGGCGATACTTCAGTACAATCCTTTCTCTTTTCTGCACATCATCAACCCGGGATTCAAGTTTGAAAAGAACATCAAAGGCAAAGAACGATTTGGTCTCGTGCACAATCGGTATTTGGAGTTTTTGGAGGAAAACATCTTTCAAAAAGATGAGGAACCAAGTTTTTATCTATATCAAATTGAAAAAGATGATTTTAAGAGCTTGGGGTTCTTTTGTGCTTGCAGCGTTGATGATTACCGAAACAATGTCATCAAAAAGCACGAAGACACCATTCAAGATCGTGAAGAGTTGTTTGCCGACTACTTGCATACCGTAGGCTTTAACGCAGAGCCGGTTTTAATGACCTATGAGGACAATGAATTAGTGGATGAAATCTTTCAGCGTAAAATAGAACGGAAACCCGAGTACGATTTTACCACCACCGATAGAGTCAACCATAAACTTTGGAAAATCTCGTATCCCGAAGGGATTGAAAAATTGGAAAGGGCCTTTGGCGACCTCGATGCGCTTTATATTGCCGATGGACATCACCGCAGTGCCTCATCGAACTTGTTGGCAAACCTAAAAAAATCACAGAACGAGAATCACACGGGTGAGGAAGCCTACAACTATTTTATGGCCTACCTGATTCCGGAATCACAAATGCGAATTTCTGAGTTTAATCGTATGGTGAAAGATTTGAACGGATTCTCCAAAAAAGAGTTTTTAATAAAACTTGATCAACATTTTAGAATCGAAAAAAGGGATGATGGGCTTTGCAAACCTTCTAAAAAACATGAGTTTAGCATGTATTTGGAAGGTGAGTTCTACACGCTCCATTTTAGAAAAACAAACCACGAGTTTACCGATGCCCTGAGTAAATTGGATACTCAAATTCTGTACAAGACCGTTTTAGAGCCCATTTTGGGCATTACCGATTTGAGGAACGACAAACGGATTTGCTACGGGTATGGCAAAAACAACCTTATCCAGATGAAAGATTTGGTGGACTCCGGCAGCTACGCCGTTGGTTTTAGCCTAGTCCCCACCACTATTGAAGAAATTAAGGCAATTGCCGATGCAGGTTTGGTAATGCCCCCAAAAAGCACGTATATTGAGCCTAAGCTCCGTAGTGGGCTGGCTATTTATGAATTGTAAATTTTAACCCATAGTGTATTTTGATAATATTATGGTCAAAAACCGTCAGTTCGAGTTTTTTCAGAAGGAAAAAGTACCTGCCTGCCTGCCGGCAGGTCGAGAACAAGGTTTATGCTTAAGAAAATTCTTTTCTCGATACATTTTTTTGACCTTCGGTTCAAAAAACCACTCGAAATGACGAATTTTTCATCAAAATGCACTACGAGTAATTTTATTGTCATTCCTGCGCCCCGTTCTTCAACGGGATAAAAAAGCAGGAATCCATTAACCAAAAAAGATTCCGCATCAAGTGCGGAATGACATTAAGAACATTATGCCTATAAAAGATAATCTTAATAAAATAAAATCTGAACTTCCCGAGGGAGTTACCTTGGTCGCTGTTTCCAAAACCAAGCCTAAAGAGGACATTTTGGAGGCTTACGAAGCCGGACAACGCATATTTGGTGAAAACAAAGTGCAGGAGATGGTTCAAAAATGGGAAGATTTGCCCAAGGACATCGAATGGCACATGATTGGCCATGTACAGCGCAATAAGGTCAAATACATGGCCGAGTTTGTTTCCTTGATCCACGGGGTGGACAGCCCAAGGTTGTTGAAGGAAATCAACAAACAAGCTAAAAAGCATGATCGCGTGATTCCCTGCTTGCTCCAAATCCATATTGCGGAAGAAGACACCAAATTTGGTCTGGACGAAAAGGAATTGTACGAGCTTATCAGCTCTGATGACTTCAAGGCGATGGAAAACATCAAAATTGTAGGTTTGATGGGTATGGCGACTTTTACAGATGACAAAAACCAAGTGCGCAAGGAGTTTGCACAACTTAAATCCATGTTCGATGACCTCAAATCAAAATTGGACGATATTACCATACTTTCCATGGGCATGAGCGGCGATTACAAAATTGCCATTGAGGAAGGCAGCAATATGGTACGGATCGGAAGCAGTATATTTGGGGCTAGAAACTATTCATAAACCATTCATTTTCCATGTACTCTATACTCGACATTGAAAGCACGGGAGGAAAATACAATGAGGAAGGCATTACCGAGATTGCCATCCATAGGTTTGATGGGCACCAGATAGTTGACAAATTCATCTGTTTGGTCAATCCTGAAAGGGAAATACAACCTTTTGTAGCAAAGTTGACAGGTATCAACAACAAAATGCTACGTTCCGCACCCAAGTTTCACGAAGTGGCCAAACGCATTGTGGAAATAACGGAAGGAACTATTTTGGTGGCACACAATGCGCAGTTTGATTACCGTATCCTCCGAACTGAGTTCAGAAGACTTGGTTACGATTATCAACGAAAAACGCTTTGTACTGTCGACCTATCCAAACAACTGATTCCAGAAGCAGAATCGCACAGTTTGGGAAAGTTGGCCCGTTCACTCGGTATTCCCATGAGCGATAGGCACCGTGCCAACGGTGATGCACTGGCTACTTTGAAACTCTTTAAGTTGTTGTTGAACAAAGATTCGGACAAAAGAATTATTACCGAGGTCATCCGCGAGGAGACCCATGGGGAGCTTTCTCCCAACCAGTTGGATATGGTTTTTAGTCTGCCATCGGAAACGGGTGTGTACTATATGCACGACAAAGACGGAGAAATCATCTTTTTGGGAAAAACAAAGGATATCAAGAAGCGGGTAAACCAACATTTTACCAATGTGGGCAAACTGGCACGGAAACTTCAAAAAGAAACAAAAAGAGTAACATACGAAACCACGGGAAGTGAGCTTATAGCCATATTGAAGGCTTATTTGGAGCAAAAAAAGAACAAACCAAGATACAACCACGTTTCCAATAAAAAACTTTTTACCCACACCATAGATTTTAGTCAAAATGGAACCGAACATATTGTTTTGGAGGTAGAAAAAAACAAGTCGCTCGAACCTAAAAAAATGGCATTTAACGGAACTCAAGCGGCAAAGAGCTTTTTAAACAAAATATCGGACGAATTTGAGCTTTGCCCTTCCTCTTTGGGGACAGATGTGCCAAATTCCCATCAAGAGTCAGTAGGCATCAACGCATTAGACTGTAACGAAAAAGTGCTTTCCGCTTTTGATCGGTACAGCATCCAAAATAAAAATATGGCGTTGATAGACCGCGGCAGGGAAACCGGGGAGCGCAGTTTTATATTAATCAAGAATGGTGAACTTCAAGGATTTGGTTATGTGGAACTCAACCATCAAATCAATAATATTCATATCTTGGAGTCTATTATGACCCCAATGCGGAGTGATGAAAACACCACTTTTATCGTGGAAACCTATCTGAGAAAAAACAACCGACTTAAGACCATACCACTAACCCCTTGATCGTTGAAAGAATATAAGCCACAATCTAAATGGAAAAACAAACTTCATGAGGTTATTTATGAGGCGGACACTCCATCGGGTAAGCTTTTTGACATTGTTCTTTTTATCCTGATCATTATCAGTGTTATTTTGGTGATGTTGGAGAGTGTTGATGAATTTGACCAACACTACCATAAAACCTTGTTAACCCTTGAATGGGTGGTAACGATTTTCTTCACCTTGGAATATATTGCACGCTTGATCAGTATTAAAAAACCATGGAAGTACGTTTTTAGTTTTTATGGGATCATCGATTTCTTATCAACTATACCCCTTTACCTCTCCTATATATTGGCGGGCTCACAAGTCTTGTTGGCGGTAAGGGCGTTCCGCTTGCTACGGATTTTCAGAATACTGAAACTCGTTAAATTTATGGGCGAAGCTTCCCAGTTACAGTCAGCCTTAAAAGCCAGTCGGGCCAAAATTGTTGTTTTTATCTACGTGGTTTTGATTTTATCGGTAATCATGGGCACTTTAATGTATCTTATTGAAGGGGACGAGGCAGGGTTTACCAGTATTCCACGGAGCATTTATTGGACTATAGTTACGCTCACTACCGTTGGGTATGGAGATATTGCTCCACAGACCAATTTGGGCCAACTCCTTGCTACTGTGATCATGATTTTGGGTTACGGAATCATCGCCGTACCTACTGGAATCGTGACTGCGGAATTTACCCGAAACAAAAAAGGCAACGAGGCAAGTAACAAGGGTACAGTTCATTTAAACACGCAAGCCTGTCCCAGTTGTTCGGCAGAAGGCCATCGAGATGATGCTACGCATTGCTATAATTGTGGACACCCGTTATGAGTACAAAAATTTTATTAGCTGTGGTAGGGCCTACCGCTATTGGGAAAACCTCACTTGGAATCCAATTGGCAAAGCACTTTGGTGCTGAAATAATCTCCGCCGACTCCAGACAGTTTTTTAAGGAAATGGAAATAGGGACGGCTGTTCCGTCCAAAGAGGAATTGAACGAGGTACCCCATCATTTTATACAGCACAAAAGCATTTTTGAACCCTATTCCGTTGGTGATTTTGAGAAGGAAGCCATTAAGCTATTGGATAGTTTATTTCAAAAAAAAGATATTGCCGTAATGGTTGGCGGTAGTGGGCTTTATGTTGATGCGGTTGTATCCGGATTGGACAAATTCCCGGAGGTTGACCCGAAAATAAGGGAATTGTTGAATAAAAAACTACAGGAGGAAGGATTGGAAAGTCTTCAAAAAGAATTGAAGCAAAGAGATCCCGACTATTACAAAATTGTTGATCGGGGCAACCCACATAGGCTGATTAGAGCTTTGGAGGTGTGCGTAGCCGCCAACAAACCTTACTCTTTTTTCTTGGGCCAACCCAAAGCCAAAAGGGGGTTCAAAACGCTTTATATTGGCATTGAAGCACCAAGAGAAGTTATTTATGAACGGATAAATGCCAGAGTAGATCTTATGATGAAGACAGGATTGCTGGAGGAAGCAAAAAAACTATATCCGTACAGAAAACTGAATGCCTTGCAAACAGTTGGTTACAAAGAACTTTTTGAATATATTGGTGGGCATTGCGGTTTAGACTTTGCTGTTTCAGAAATTAAAAAAAACACAAGACGATTTGCAAAGCGGCAACTTACATGGTTGCGCAAAAATGAAGCTATTTTGTGGGTGCCTTATGATGGTGAGCCAAACCAGGTACTACAAATGGTTACAGACCAACTAAAAACCAACCTTTATGCCTAACGGTAAAACAGTGATAGTAGTTATGGGAGTGAGTGGCTCCGGAAAAACAGAAATCGGAAAACTGCTTTCACAAAAACTCTCCCGCCCATTTTACGATGGTGACGACTTTCATCCCGAAGCGAACATAAAAAAAATGAGCTCTGGGAACCCTCTAAATGATGACGACCGTAAAGAATGGTTGATACAGCTCAATAAATTGGCCGTAAAACATCGGGACAAGGGTGCCATAATTGCTTGTTCCGCACTAAAAAAGAACTACAGGAGCATTTTACGTGCAGGTATGGGGGATAATATGGCCTTTGTTTATTTGAACGGGTCTTTTAAATTAATACAATCTAGATTGAACAAAAGAAAAGGGCATTTTATGAGTGCTCAACTTTTGCAATCACAATTTGATACACTGGAACCCCCATCCAAAGCAATTACCGTTTCCATAGAGCACCCACCAAAAAAGATTGTTGAGGAGATCATGAAAAAGCTTTAAATTCTGATTTGGTTAGTACGATTACAGCCGATAATCTTAAACATATTGATAATCAATGGGTTTTGACTTTAGTTTATCCTAGCGTAGCCGAATGGAATATGGAAAATCTCGTCACCCTGAACGAACTGGCTTCAGGGTCTCACTCGTATGGGATTCCGAATCAAAGTTCGGTCTTTTGCCCTATAAAACTCCAAAGCTCATCAACTTCGTAAATGCAACCGTGCTTTGCTATGCATGGCGACTTTATACACTTACTTATTTTTATTGTTCTGGTGAGTACTGTTTTGGGAGAAATCCCCAAGATTCTTGAAATGCCCCGCACCCCACAACCTTCTTTTAACAACGCTTTAATAAGTGGATCCACTTGGGGCTCATAGGCTTTAAAATGGTATTGTAGTTGAAACGATTTTTGGCATAGTTTGCACTTGTAGCGCTGATTGCCTTTTTGTTTTCCATTCTTTATGGCATATCTATTACAGTTGGGGCAGCGTTTTTTTCCATCCACTAATCCACTACACGATGGTAAGAAGAAACCTTATATCATAAGGTTTAATGAATGTTCTTGTTACAAAGAACCCCATACAACGACAAAAACCAGTATCCGAAAAGCATCCAAAATACTGGTTTTTAATTATTTAAATTCAATAATTGAAAAAACAACTATTTTACTACATTACCAAAATGAGTTGCTGTTGATTATTGGATATTGTGTTAAAATTAATGTTTTACTAAATGATCGAATTTTACTTGAAAACTTACTTCTTAAAACTACTAGCTAGTTATTACCATGATTTCCATTCTTCTTTCTATAAATGAGGATTCAAATTTCTCTCTAGATATTCCATTTGAAAATAATTTTGACAGGGTGTTTTCCCCAAAAATCTTGGAATATTCTATTTCGCCTTCTTCAGTAATTAACCTAAAACTATCATTATAAAAATGTACCTCAAATGAATTAACCGTATCCATCCTTTGATTTTTCAAAAAATGTAGTTTTCCTCCAGAAAAAGAATAGTCGATTGGTATCCTAAAATCTAATACTTCAGAGACAAAGAAATGTACTTCTTTTCCATCAAAGAATACTTCTTGATATGAAAATTGATGGTCAATCGTATTTTTAGAAATATACCAATCACCTCTCAGTGAACCACCTTCTTGAAATTTATCAGTAGCTACACAATTGCTCATAATCCCAACTACAATTACGTATTTTAAAAGGTTGTTGCTTAAATGCATTGTCATTTGTTTATAATATATCTTCCATTTCGAAACATAATTCTGTTTTGTTTTTGACTAACTAGCTCTACAAATTAACGAAAAAAAAAAGGTGTTGTAGGTTTCCTAAATCTAAGCTGTTAAAATTACTTGGATTAAGTTTGGACGCAAAATAGGCATCCAAATAACCAGCCTTTTTTTTGTTTAGCGGCTCAGGTCTTGTAAACCTCAGAATGATCGCATTTAATCTATTTTGATCACTATGAGTAAAAAGTTATTAGTAGACTGAATAGGCTTTGTCTTGAACATTAATGATGATAATTTATCAGTAGCAAGTACTTTACCCCACACAACATCATCAATTTCTGGAGAATCAGCAAAGCTATTTCCAAATACCAATGAATTCAAATAAGTTAACTTTGCTGTGCCCCCATATAGAGCGACTGTAATTAGACTACTCCCCTCGCTGGTGCAAGCATCATGCTTGTGCCTACGCTGTCTTTTTCACTTAATTATGGCACGAGCCATGAGGCTCGCGCCAACAAGAGGTGAAATTTGTTCTATTGCTCGTTTTCAGCTTTTACAACAAGCCTAAAACCTTCTCCATGAATGTTAAGGATTTCTACCAAGTCGTCTTTTTTGAGATATTTTCTCAACTTGGCGATGTACACATCCATACTTCTGGAAGTGAAATAGTTGTCATCTCGCCAGATTTTGGTCAACGCCAACTCCCTTGGCATCAAATCGTTTTCGTGAAGTGCCAACAAACGTAACAGCTCGTTCTCTTTTGGAGATAGTTTGATGGGCTCTTCTTCCTTATATTTTAAAAAACGAAGTTTGGAGTTTAAATGGAAATTTCCGATTTCGAATTCAAATTGCTTGCTATCGGCCAAAGAACTTGAAGCTTTTCTTTGAAGGATAGCCTTCAATTTCATAAGTAAAACCTCAGAATCGAAAGGTTTGTTCAGGTAATCGTCCGCTCCCGCTTTGTACCCTTTTAGAACATCCTCTTTCATGGTCTTGGCAGTAAGAAAGATAATCGGAACGTTTTCGTTCTTTTCACGGATTTCCTTTGCCAAGGTAAATCCATCCTTATAAGGCATCATTACGTCCAAAATACAGACATCGTAGTTGTCTTTTTTGAACTTCTCAAAACCCTCCATTCCATTTTTGGCCAGAACAACATCAAAATCGTTCATGTTCAAATAATCTTTCAGGACAATTCCAAAATTTGGATCGTCCTCTACCAATAGTATCTTCTTTTTCTCTGTTTCCATAGTTTGCTTTTAAATTAAAGGTAGTTTAATAAAGAAGGTGCTTCCTTTTCCTTTTTCACTTTCTGCATAAACTTCACCTTGATGATCATCTATAATTCGTTTTACGTAGGCCAACCCTAATCCGTGGCCTTTAACGTTGTGTATGTCGCCGGTATGTTCCCGGTAAAATTTTTCAAATACTTTTTTGAGCACAGCCTTGCTCATACCTGCTCCTTGGTCCTGCACTTTTATAATGATGCTGTTTTTCACCACTTCGGTGTATACATCAATTTTAGGTGTTTCTGGAGAATACTTTACCGCATTGTCCAGAATGTTCACCATCACATTGGTCATGTGCATATCGTTCGCCAATACTTCCGAGCGTTCGGCATCAAGGTGGGCTTTTGCATATCCTCCCCTATCCTGCACAATCAGTTCAATATGAGCGATGGCGTCAGTAATAATATCGTGCATATTGACCCTGTCCTTACTAATGTCCAACTGGTTTTTTTCCAATTTGGATATTCTCAGAACATTTTCCACCTGTGCATGCATACGTTTATTCTCATCTCGAATCATGCCCAAATAGCGCAACACTTTTTCCTTGTCCTCAATGGATTTTGGATTTCGAATTGCCTCTACCGCCAAATTTATGGTCGCAATGGGTGTTTTGAACTCATGCGTCATGTTATTGATAAAGTCTGACTTGATCTCAGAGATGCGCTTTTGCTTGATCAATTGGTAAATGGCGCTAGAGTATGCCAGCATAATCACCAATGTAAAAACCAGTGAGAGTAATGCCATTCCCATTACAGAACCAAATATGTAGCGCTTCATACTGGGGAATGTTAGCAATAGTGAAAAATTGGACATGCCTTCACTATCCTTAAAAATGGGAGCCTTGTACATTTTAGAGCCCGAAAATTTAAATTTCCTAGACCGTACTTTGGTGGGGTAACCTTGGCTGTACACTCCATATTCATAGTCTATATATATGTTCCTATTGCTAAGTTCTTGGCTAAGGAGCAGTTCCAGTTCTTGCTTGGAGACCCGTTTATGGATAGGTTGAATTTTGGCGTATTCCATAAAAACATCCTCCCATTGGGCCTTTTCAATACTGCTTAGCTTACCAATATTGGTTACTTTTTCTATGGGGGTTAGGTTATAACTTTTTCCATCAAGACCGAACTCCTCTTTAAAAACACTTTTGGTTCTTCGGCTTGTAATGTTTTTAAGAGTAGTGGTATCCTTGCCACCCAATGTATTATCAAAGAACGCTGAGGTTATATTGTAATCTTCTTCAAGAATTCCATGGGAGTAAAAAAGAATTTCATCGGAATTGAGATCCCGTTCTACAAACATGAAATTTTTGTATTGTGCACTTTTAGGTTCACCAACGCTATCCGCCAGAGAAGCCAAACGGTCGGAGTATTCCTTCATCTCCCGCTTCTCCACCCTACTTGCCACTTTGTCCAATATATCTGTGACTGTTCTTGAGAATTGTTCCTCTTTATCGTTTATGGACGTCTGTATCCAATAAACTTGCACGAAAATTATCCCTAAAAGGGATAAACTCATAAGAACAACCAGAAGAACGAATAGCTTCTTGTTCATTGGTGTAAAATTAAAAATTTAACATTTAGTAATTTTAGCGTTTAACCAAAACTTAACATAAATGTTAAAATTTAGATGCTAAAGCTAAAAGTTTGAGGTGTAGTTCTTTAACCTTTCTTTTGGTTTTGCCCAATTCAAGGTTTTCTATTGAAAAATCGGTTAAATCGAGCTTTTGTTTATCTTTCAATTGGTTGTTTATCCGATCAACAACAGCTTGCTTTTCAACTTTATCCCTGTCCATTACTCTTTTAATCCGAGTTTCTACAGGTGCTGTTACTAAGATAGTACAATCATATTTGTCCTGGGCATCATTTTCAAAAATCAATGCAGTTTCTTGTATTACATAGGGCGATTTTTGACGGTTGGCCCACTCCAAAAAATGCTTTCGAACCGCCGGATGTACAATCCCATTGAGTTTTTCGAGCAACTCAGGGTCCTTAAACACTTTATCCGCTATGTACGGCCTGTTCAAACCATCTTTACCATAAGCCTCCCTACCCAACAAATCCATGATGGTTGCTTTAACTTCTGTTGATGTCTCCATTAACTTTTTGGCCTCCATATCAGAATCATACACAGGAATACCAAGTTCCTTGAACATTTTGGCCACGGTACTTTTTCCACTTCCTATCCCTCCTGTGAGTCCAACTATCATCATTGCTGTTCCAAAACAAAATTTACAGTGTTTTCTTCAAGCCTTATATCGTATACTTTTTGTGGGCTTTGTGTAATCTCCAAGAACAAAGTACTGCTTTCAGCCCCATTTAATTGTCCATAATCTGCAACAATTTCAAAGTCGGAGGCCGAAATTTCCTTCAAACGCTCAATAGTCGCCTTGCACAACACGGTTACTGAATTGGGAAAGGTCCTTACTTGATACCCTTCTGGAATATTCAGCACTTGCACAGGTACCTCAAAAATCTTTTCTGAAAACCTTGAGATCTTACCAAAAACCTTTGCCCTACCTACCGAAAAAATACTGTTGTCCAATCCTTTTGGGAAGATCAGGGTAACTTCGTTGGAAAAATCGGCATTGACGTTGGTTAGTTGTATGGATGATGTTTTTATTGATTTAATGGTATCAATTTCATTTTTTGGTCCTTTCACCTCAACCGAATCCGGTGAAACCTTAATTTTCCCATCCAGAATATAGTTTTGCTGAAGCTGTAAATCCACTCTCGCCTGTATGGGTATCTTCTTGGAATCCACTTGGTACAAGTCTATTTCCAGTTGGTTCCTGTCCAAATCCAAAAGCGATATGTTCTGTGATAATTGCTGATCCATTTGTCTCCTCAACACCTCCTTGCTCAACACATAATCCCCATTTTGGAATTCTACTTCAGAGACATCAACATCAATACGGCGCTTAAAAATTTTATAGTATAAAAATTGAAAACCGCTGGTTCTGAGTTTGACTTCAATTTCATCATTTGAATTCTTCCCCAACAACAACGAATCCGGAAGATTACGATAGTTTAGCGTAAAGTAGGTACGAGACTCATACGTTTCGGACAGGTTGCTAATAAACCACGCCAAAAAAGAGCATAACAGAAACAGCGAAAACACTTTCGCTTTCTTTTGATTGAGGCCGTTCAATACCTTTTTAAACACTTTAATTTTTCTTGAAAAATAGTTTGGGAAACAATTCCTCTGGATTCTTATTACTAAAGTTAAGCAACATTGTGGACTTGAAAAAACCAATTCCATATCCCGTAAATTGGGTCAAAGCCGCATAAATGGCTAAAATGGCCACCTTTATGTCTTTGTTCCGTATTAAAGCATCCAAAAACAATATTGAAAAATAAAACACATACAGCATTAAAGGCAACCAAAGCCTTGCAATAGCCAAGATTATGGCAACGCACAATCCCAACATAAACAAAGTTGGAAACCAGTAAGTCGGTTTTGCCGTTCCGGGATGCCACTTGTTGAGTATGGGGCGAACCATCCCAAATTTATTCACCTGAATATAGAATTTATTCCAGTTTATACGCCTTTTATGGTACACAAAAGCTTTTGGGAACAATCGGGTTTCAAACCCTGCTTTCCAAACCCGGAAAGTAAGGTCCGGGTCTTCGCCCGGATGAATTCTGCCAAAACCTCCCGTTTTTTCAAAAGCATTTTTGGAAATGCCCATGTTAAAGCTACGGGGTTGAAACTTTCCTACAGCCTTTTCCCCTCCCCTTATGCCTCCAGTGGTAAAAAAAGAGGTCATTACATAGTTTATGGCCTTTTGTACAGTGGTGAACGAAGCATCTGCGGAATCGGGGCCACCAAAACAGTGTACAAACTCCCTTGTTAGTTCCTTGTCCACTTCGGACAAATATTGCTTTGGCAGGATACAGTCCGAATCCAGAATGATGAAATAATTTCCTTTGGCATGTTGCATTCCAAAATTTCTGGAGTCCCCGGGTCCCGAATTTTTCTTGAAGTAGTAGGAAATGTTCAACTTGCCCTGAAACCTATCCACTACTTCCTCCGAACTTTGTGAAGACCCATCCTCAACAACAACCACCTCAAAATCTTTCTGGAAGTCTTGTTTTTGAAGGCTTTCCAAGAGTTCCCGAACTTCTTCGGGTCTATTGTAAACCGGGACCACTATGGAAAAAAAAGTGTTCATCTCAAACAGAAAAGCCACCCTAAAAAGAGTGGCTTCCCATATATTTTTTAAAGTTTATTTCGAAAACTCATCGATTACTTCTTGACTTACCCCTGTATTGGAGAACCCACCATCATGGAACAAGTTCTGCATGGTCACTTTTTTGGTCAAATCCGAGAAAAGTGATACCGTATAGTTGGCACAATCATCTGCGGTGGCGTTGCCCAATGGCGACATTTTTTCCGCGTAGTTGATGAATCCATCAAACCCTTTTACACCCTGTCCGGCTGTGGTCGGGGTCGGAGATTGGGAAATTGTGTTCACTCTCACCTTGTGTTCTTTTCCAAAGAAATAACCAAAGCTTCTTGCCACGGACTCCAAATAGGCCTTGTTGTCCGCCATATCGTTATAATCTGGGAATGTTCTCTGCGCAGCCATGTAGGTCAAAGCAACTATACTTCCCCATTGGTTCATCGCTTCAGCTTTATAAAGCGACTGCATAACTTTATGGAAAGATAATGCCGATACGTCCCAGCCTTTTTCCGTAAAGCTATAGTTTTCATCTGTGTAATGTCTTCCTTTTCTAACGTTTACGGACATACCGATGGAATGGAGCACAAAATCCAGTTTTCCTCCCAAAATCTCCATGGATTTCTCCACCAAGTTTTTCAAGTCCTCCTCGTTAGTGGCATCGGCGGGAATAATTTCTGAATTGGTTTTTTCCGCAAGTTCATTTATTTGCCCCATTCGCATGGCGATGGGTGCGTTGGTAAGCACAAACTCACCCCCTTCTTCATGAACACGTTCTGCAGTTTTCCAAGCAATGGAGTTTGCATCCAGAGCACCAAAAATGATTCCTTTTTTACCTTTTAAAAGATTGTATGCCATAATTTCTTGCAATTGTTGATTGTGTGACAAAGATATTTAAACTATTTTGATTGTTAACATCCTTAAGAATATAGATTTCTGTCATCCTGAACTTGATTCAGGGTGACGAGTTTTTCATCAAAATACTTTATTGCAATAGCTCCTTGGCGTGGGCCAAAGCGGATTCGGATAAGGACTTACCACCTAACATTTCGGCCAGTTCACGTACACGCTCATCCGTGCTTAATTGTTTGATGTGTGTGCTTGTTCCTTCCGCACCTTCTTCTTTATAGACCTTGAATTGGTATTTTCCTTTTGATGCGACCTGCGGCAAGTGGGTAATGGAAAAGACTTGCATGGTACTGCTCATTTGCTGCATAATCTCCCCCATTCGGTTTGATATTTCTCCCGAAACCCCTGTGTCGATTTCATCGAACATCATGGTGGGCAGATTTTCATACTCGGCCAAAATAGATTTTATAGTCAGCATAATACGGGAAAGTTCCCCGCCTGATGCTACTTTTTTCAGTTCGCCATAATTGGAACCCTTGTTCGCAGAAAACAAGAATACCAGATCATCTTTTCCATTGGTTTTGAACGATTTGGACGGATTTACCTTAATATTAAAAGTAGCTGATGGCATACCTAAAGATGCCAAGTTTGCCTGAAGCCTTTCGTTCAACTTTGGAATGACGGCTTTTCTACCATCGCTTATTTTTTGGGCCCATGCTTCCACTTTTTTGGTAATCTCAGAAACCTCTTCTCTTTTTGCTTTGATTTTGGACTCAATATTGGCCACGGCATCCACTTTTTGAGTCAAATCTTCGCGAATGGCAATCAATTCGGATACTGAATCGGTATGGTGTTTTTTCTGTAAATCATAGAGTTGCTGCAATTTCCCATTGACTACTTCCAAACGTTCTGGGTCAGCTTCCACACTTTCCTGTAATTGCTCCAGTTCAGAAGCAATATCGTCAGTTTCAATCAATACGGATTGAATTCTATCGCTCAACGATTTATAGTCAGCCCCAAAATCCGTTAAACCTTGAAATGCCCGTTTTAAATCGGTAAGGCGGCCCACAATGCCCAATTGTTCATCGTTCAACAATTGATGGCCTGCGGACAATTGCTCCATAATCTGCTCCACATTGTTCAATTGCTCATATTCGGCCTCTAACTCTTCCTGCATGCCTTCTTTGAGCTTTGCAGCCTCTAATTCTTCAAGCAAAAAACTGTTGTAGTCGTGTTCCTTATCTGCTTCAGTCTGAAAATCTTCCAATTTTTGAAGTTCTTTGGATGCCGTTCGTAATCTTTCAAGCTCTTCGGCGTATGTTGACAAGTTTTCTGAGTTGTCGGCCAGAGCATCCAATACCTTCATCTGGAAATCATTTTCGGTAAGTCGCATGGTCTGGTGCTGGGAGTGCACATCCACCAATTGGTCGCCCAATGTCCGCATCACATCCAAAGTAACGGGGGAATCGTTCACAAATGCCCTGGATTTTCCGCTGGGCAGTATTTCCCGACGAAGAATGGTTTTGTCATCATAATCCAAATCATTGTCCTCAAAAAAAGACTGGAGTTGGTATTTGGACACATCGAACTCTGCCTCTATCACGCATTTTTGTGCCGTATTTTTTAACGATGATAGGTCGGCGCGTTTTCCCAATACCATGGAAAGACCTCCCAAAAGAATTGATTTCCCTGCGCCCGTTTCACCCGTTATTGTAGTGAATCCGTTGGAAAACGAAACACTTACATCATCAATGAGTGCATAATTTTGGATGGATAGATTTACTAGCAATATCGAAGATTTTACCCGTAAAGATAAACCTCTTTATAGAACTGCACTAACCCATTGTGCATTTTGAAAAAATTCGTCATTTCGAGTGGATTTCACGATAGCATGAGTGAAATTTGTATCGAGAAAAAGAATTTTTGTCTAAAAAAGTTCTCGATACATTTCGGCACCGCTCAATGCAACGCGATTTTTCGTTCCTCAAAATCACTCGAACTGACGCCTAGAACTGAGCTGTATGTTCAAAATGCACAACAGATTGAACTAGTAATTTATTTCATTCCATGTGCTGGAATAAAATGGAGCCACTTTGTTTAGGGTTTCCTTGAGTTTTACAATGTCCACTTTGGGACCATCGGAAAAGATGTTCTGGATTTCCTCGGACTTGGCATCAAAAAAAGTCTGAATCAAAAAGGCATTGGGCCTTCGGCTTATAAGGGTTTCAAATAAACGTAGGCTTCCTGCAATGATTTGTTTGCCCGTACTGTTATTGTCCGCCAAGATATCGAGCCCTTTTCTGTGGTAGTTGTACATGGCGATGCGATATTCCCTAAAAGAGTTGCTCAATAGGTTGTCGACCAATTCAAAACGGCTACGATCACCTGTATCCTGACTCCATCCGCTGTAACTGGAACTTTGTGCCTGTGTTACAATATTTTGGGCCTGGCGGTAGAAATCGTTTCCGCCTTCCAAGGAAAAGGTATCGGCATCCAACCCTAAAATAATATACATGTAGTACGAAATAACACCTACTAAATTGGAATCGAAATTGTTTGGATTATACACCAAAGGTTGAAATTCCTGATACTGAAAATTGAAGGAATTGTCCTTGTAATTGAACACGGGACTTTCATAAGTGGTATTGAATACGGGTCGTGTAGACTGAATTTGGATATTGGCCTCAAAATGGTCCGATTCGTATTGAGTTACCGTAATAAACATACGTGCATTTACCCGCTCATTTTCACGATAAGTCCTGTTCGTCCACTTTGTTTTGTTCACAAAATCGTTGAGGGAACGTTCCAAAGTCCTAAAAATCTGCTGGTTGGTCTGTCCCACTTGGTCAGAGTTCACGGTTACCTCACAATTCAGTTCTTGCGCTGGGAGAGCAAGGGTAACAAGCAATAGAAAAATGGAAAACAGTATGTTACGCATGGATTCTGGAGATAATTTCTTGCCAAATATCGGAAGCCACTTCGGGCTTCGTCTTCAAATCAAACGTTTTTATGTTCGAATTCTTATCTATAAAGGTGATTTTATTCGTGTTGCCTCCAAATCCCGCACCATCATCTTTTAATGAGTTAAGGATAATGCCGTCCAAATGTTTTCTTTTGAGCTTGCCTTTGGCATTTTCCAGTTCGTTCTGGGTCTCCAAGGCAAAACCTACCAAAAATTGATTCTTTTTGTTTTCGCCGAGCGACATGAGAATATCCGGAGTACGTTCCAACTCTATGAACATTTCACCCTCCTTTTTCTTTACTTTTTCCGCTGCGATAGATTTAGGTCGATAATCAGCCACTGCAGCAGCACAAATGGCAACATCCATGTCTGCATAATAATTATGGCATGCTTCGTACATTTCCTGTGCAGAAGTTACCCGAATCAGTTGAATGGAATTGTGGTTGATGTTCAAATGCGTTGGACCTGAAACCAAAATAACCTTTGCTCCCAAATCGCCTGCTTTTTTGGCCAGTTCAAATCCCATGGTTCCGGTGGAGCGATTTCCCAAAAAACGAACGGGATCAATAGCCTCCTGTGTTGGGCCTGCCGTAATCAGTACTTTTTTTCCTGATAGCGGGAGTCCTTTGGCTAAATCTTCCTGAATGAATGTTACAATGTTCTCAGGTTCTGCCATACGACCTTCTCCGTGCAAGCCGCTAGCCAATTCGCCAGATTCCGCTGGAATCATGGTGTTGCCAAAAGATTCAAGTTTATCCAGAGAGTTCTTGGTGGAAGGATGCTTGTACATATCCAAATCCATGGCAGGAGCAAAGTAAACAGGGCATTTGGCCGATAAATAGGTTGCCAAAAGCAAATTGTCGCAGGTTCCATTGGCCATTTTCGATAACGTGTTGGCCGTGGCTGGCGCAATCAACATTATATCTGCCCAAAGACCGAGTTTCACGTGGTTGTTCCAGGACAGGCTTCCATCCTCTTCGTTCACAAAATCCATCAAAACTGGGTTCTTGGAAAGTGTGGAAAGCGTAAGTGGAGAAACAAAAGAGCTGGCGCTCTGGGTCATTACAATTTTGACCTGGGCACCAGCTTTAATCAGTAAACGAACAAGAAATGTGGTCTTGTACGCGGCAATTCCCCCGGAAATTCCTAAAAGGATATTTTTACCGCCAAGCATTTCTTAAGCGTCTTTCGCTGTATTCCTGTAGTAAATTTTATCCTCCAACCACTCTTGTACTGCCAAAGCGTGTGGTTTTGGCAACTTTTCGTAAAACTTGGAAACTTCGATTTGTTCTTTGTTTTCGAACACTTCTTCCAAGCTGTCGCTGTATGTGGCGAATTCTTCAAGCTTTTCCAATAACTCCTTTTTTATTTCTGAATTGATTTGGATCGCTCTTTTGGCCGTGATGGAAATGGCTTCGTAAATGTTTTCGGTTTTTTCGTCAAACTCGTTTCTATTGAGTGTTACTGTGGAAACCGGGGCCTTGGTGTTTTTCAAATCTTGCATGTGCAGTGGTTTAAAAACTAATTTTTATTTGGATAAGGAAGTTGAATATACGCTCAATTCCTGTTGAATCGTTTCAGCAAGTTGGTCTGCTTCTTTTTTGAATTTCGATTCCGGAAAATAGCGTATTAAATTATTATAGGAGTCAAGAGCGTCTTCCAATCGCTCTTTCTTCTTGTCCATTGTACTGTTCAAAGCCAGCTCTGTAGCGGCTTCAATTCGGTAATAAAGGGCTTCTTCCCTATATACCGAACCTGGATTATCAGTTATAAAATTATCGAACGCAGTTATAGCTGAAATTAAAACAGGTAGGTTAAATTTTCCTAATTTGTTGAATTGTTTCGCTATTTCTATCTGTTTCTTCTCTTTCTTGGTGGTCAACTCCTTGGCCATGGCGTTGGCTTCCTCAAAATATTCCGATTCGGAATAATTGTTGATAAAGGTTTGGAGTTTCAACAAGGCTTTGTCTGTTTCCGTTTGATCCAAAGAATATCTTGGAGACAGCATGTAGTAACTTTTTGCTCCCAAAAAGCTCGCTTCTTGGATTTTATCACTTCGTGGATACGATTTTATAAAGCGTTCGAACTGATAGCCTGACAAATAATAGTCACCGTTTTTGAAATAACTGTCGGCAAAAAAGAACATTACCCGCTCTCCTTGGGGCTTACCAACGTATTTGGGCGCAATTTGCTCGAACAAACGAACTGCCCTTTTATAATCACCCTCGTTGTACAGCTTTTCGGCCATATCGTATTTGGCCTTCACATCGGTTTCCTTCAGTACCTTTTGGTACTCGCTACAGGATACAAGGAGTGCCATTGCACAACAAAAAAGGAGTATTGACCTCATATTCAAAAACATTTTGCAAAATTAGTGATATTGAATGGATATAAAAAATGAATTTTCACCACTCAAATGTAAAGGGTACAATGGCCAATCCCCAATAATTTGGGCAACATTTAACGAATTTTAAACATGTGCCCTGTCCAGTGACTTTAGCGAAGCACTTATTTTTTCTTTTAATACAGGGGTCGCTTCAACCAGTGGCAGCCTAACTGTTGCTTTTGAAACACCCTTGCTTTCAAAAATACTTTTGATCCCTGCCGGATTACCTTCCTCAAAAATAAGCGACATTAACGCCGACAGTTTATGGTGTATTCCATAAGCTTCTTTTGCATTGCCCTCCAAACCTAGTTTGATCATATCCGAAAAAAGCGTAGGCAATCCCTGGCCCAAAACCGAGATAACTCCGGCCCCACCGGCCAAAACGGTTGGCAAGGCTGTGGCATCGTCACCGGAAATCACCAAAAAGCTTTCCGGTTTGTTTTTGATGATTTCACCAATCTGCACCAAATCCCCGCATGCTTCTTTAATTCCCACGATATTGGAAAATTCATGGGCCAGCCTTAGGGTCGTTTCGGGCAACATATTGCTTCCTGTCCTAGAAGGCACATTATATAGTACAATTGGTATGGGCGATGCTTCGGCAATCACTTTAAAATGTTGGTATATGCCTTCTTGCGTAGGTTTGTTGTAATATGGCGATACGGAGAGAATGGCATCAATCTCGGACAGATCCAATGTTTTTAATTCGTTGGCCACGGCCATTGTGTTGTTTCCTCCCACACCAAGTATTAATGGAAGCCTGCCAGCATTGGTGCGCACTACAATATCGACCACCAATTGCTTTTCTGCTTGGGAAAGGGTTGCGGATTCGGCTGTTGTTCCCAATACCACCAAATAATCCACACCTCCTTGAATATTGTGTTCAACTATCCTTTCCAAGGCAGCTACATCTACCGATAAATCTTCTCTGAACGGGGTTACCAATGCTACTCCTGTTCCGATCAACTGTTCCATTTGTTCAAATTTCGTTTAAGATCTTTAAATACTTTTTCAACTCACTCTTGAACAATTTAAAATCATTCAAGGGTATGTTTAAGATCAAATCGTTGAGCTTGGGGTCTTGGGCACCTAATCCAACCTTGAGCCGAGCGGGGGTTTTTACGGACAACAGCTTCATCATTAAATTGTCCTCCTCGTAATAATTGACCAACATATCGTATTCCCTGCCCAAAAACTCAAGAACGTAGCTGTTCTCTATTTGGCCCTTCCAACCTAAGTCCTTATCAGAGAACATTTGTATGGTATACGGTGAATTTTTGTCGTACTCCCGCTTATAGCCAATAATTTTTATAGCGTTGGGCCTTAATCCGAACTCATCAATAAGCTCATAAAAGGTCTCCGCCTTCTGGAAATTATCAACATCCACTATGCAGCCAACGCTGGTTATTCCCTTCTCCCTGGTCACGGACTTCGAGGGCTTTTCCATTTCTCCCTGTAAATATTTAAGCCCGGATTTAACCTTAAATTTGTCTTGGAGTCCTTTCAAAAACATATTTTTGATGATTTTTACAAAGGTAAATAATCTACCAAGACGACTTAACAAAGATACGCACGTGGATAATCTAAAATTTAAACAATTTGTTATATTTATAACTTTTTGTTTTTTGCTCTCCTGTAAAAATGATACGGGGAAACTTACGGAAATCAAAGGCAAGCAAATTCCCATCGACTCTACCATTGCCCAAACCGATTCCATAGCCAGCTTTGTGGAACCCTACAAAAACAGAATCAACGAAGTACTGGACAGCACCTTGGCCTACGCTCCAAAACCGCTGTTACTGAACGATGGAGAACGCACCTCATCCATGGGCAACTTAATGGCGGACATTGTTTTTGAACAGGCTTCCCCTATTTTCAATTCCAGAACAGGAAAAAAATTGGATTTTGTGGTGTTGAATGCTGGCGGGGTACGTTCTATAATTTCCGAAGGCGATGTAAGTGCCCGCAATGCTTATGAAGTAATGCCCTTTGAAAACTATATTGAAGTGGTTGAACTAAGCGGTTCTGCTACACGACAGTTGATCAATTTTGTGGCAAAATCTTCCCGCAGGCACCCTGTATCGGGTATTCAAATTATTACGGACAAGAACCGTTCCCTGGAAAACGTGAATATACAGGGACAACCTTTTGACGAAAACCGGAATTACTACGTGGCTACATCCGATTATTTGGTAAATGGCGGTCCCAGTGTTGGTTTTTTTGATGAAATTATTTCAACGACCGAGACCGATTATCTTTTACGAAATGCCATAATCGATTACTTTAAAAAAGTAGACACCTTAAAAGCTGTGGTAGATAATCGTTTTATACAATTGGATTAAGCTAAACTGAGCAACAAAATTTAAAACTACTATTGATTGAAAATCCATAGGTTTTGAAAAACAATGAAACTGTAAACCTTTATTAAGTTATTTGGACGGTACACTTTAATAACTCAATAATCTATAGCTCAATAACTCTTATGATGATATGTACAGAACCCCAAAGCCTTGCACTAAAGTGCAATATAAACTAACAAGTGACCAATGAAAAGAAGGGACTTTATTACCAACACCACTGCTGCCTCCACCTTAATTGGTTTGGGAGGCCTTAGTTTAAGTTCGTGTTCCAATTTAGGGAAAAAGCACATCACAATTTTGCATACCAACGATGTGCACAGCCATATTGATACCTTCCCCGCTTCCCACTCCAAATTTCCAAACTTGGGAGGAATTGCGCGCAGGGCCACTTTGGTGGAACAGATCCGCAACGAAAATCCCAATACGCTGCTTTTTGATGCCGGGGATATTTTCCAGGGTACGCCCTACTTCAACTTTTATGGGGGCGAATTGGAATTTAAACTAATGAGCAAGCTCAAGTACGACGCATCCACCATTGGGAACCACGATTTTGACAATGGCATAGATGGACTGTTGGCACAGATGCCCCATGCCACTTTTGAAATGATTTCCGCCAACTACGACTTTTCCAATACCGTGATGGATGGTTATGTAAAGCCTTATAGAATCTACATGGTCGATGGTGTAAAAATCGGAGTATACGGACTTGGTATTGAATTGGATGGATTGGTGACCCAAAAACTGTACAAAGAAACCCAATACTTGAACCCTTACGAAATTGCCCTTGATATGGAGAAGCAACTGAAAGAGGAAGAACAATGCGATTTGATAGTCTGCCTTTCGCACTTGGGCTACGATTACAAAAATACCGATAGACCGTGCGATACCCGATTGGCACAACAAACCTACCATACTGATTTGATTATTGGCGGACACACACATACCTTTTTGGACAAACCCGATGTACGCACTAACCAAAACGGAAATTCCGTGTTAGTGAATCAAGTGGGGTGCTTCGGCATTAATCTGGGCCGCATCGATTTCTATTTTGATACGGACAAAAATGCTTCTGCAAATGGTGTAAGTATTGCTGTTTGATGTTTGATGTTTGATGTTTGATGTTTGATGTTTGTAAGAAACAAAAAATAACTTTTCGAGCGCCCGCCTGCTGGCAAAGGCAGACAAGAAGTGATAGGTTTGAAGTCCTCCCATAATCCTTCTTCTCTCCTTTGGGGGAGACCAGAGAGGGGACGAGTGCAGCAAAGTAAATTTCCTGCCTACGGCAGACACGGATTCCACGAATGGCCACGAATTGCTTTATGTCATTTCGAACCGACCAACGGGAGCGTGAGAAATCTATTTTTATGATGTGTTCCCAGCTTTCTTTAAAAAATGGATTCCTGCCTTCGCAGGAATGACAAACTCAGGCATCAAGTTCGGAGTTACAAAGTTATTGGGTTATTCGGTTATTGCGCTTTGACACTAATTTCTCGAATTTGCACGAACAGATTTGCTTTTGAACTTCGGGCTTCGGGCATCGGGCTTCCAACATCGAGCAGCAAATAACCGAATAACGCAGTGGGCGGTCAACAGTGTCATTTTGAGCGAAAGCGAAAAATCTCCACCTCCTCAATGTCTGGGAGATTCTTCAATCGCTCTGCTCTTTCAGAATGACAGACATCAAGTGTCAAGTGCATGTTCCAACTTCCAACACCGAGCATCAGCCATCAAACAACCAATAACTCAGCAACTTGAAACCTAAAACCAGAAACGAACACCCGACTTCTAACACCGAGCATCGAGCAGCAAACAACCAAAAACAAAACCACCGAGAAGCATCTAGGCCTCTCAGTGGTATGTCTCAAAATCTATTTTGAAAAATCAATTACATTCCTCAAATGTATATTGACCTGTATAATCCCACGAATGGTTGTCGTACAGGTTTTGGAAAGCACTGTAACCTTCACTACCTAAACAAATGGCTAGATTGTCCAATCCCAAAGTAATTCCTTGGGGGCCATTGTTCTGTTCCACAAAGTTGTTCCATCCTATAAATGTACTGCCCAAATTGGCCTTGGACATCCCAGAGTTATCAAACATATTACTCATGCCTGTTACACTGCCAATACCCCAACTGCCAAGATTTCTATTAAAAGAGGTAGCCCCTTTGAACATTTTGCCCATATAGATTACATTGCTTACATCCCAAGGACTGATATGCCCGTTAAAGGAAGAGGCATCACGGGACATACCACTCATCGTGGTCACATTGCTTACGTCCCAACTGCTGATGTCCCCGTTAAAGGAAGTGGCATTATAGAACATATAACTCATACTGGTCACATTGCTTACGTCCCAATTGCTGATGTCCCCGTTAAAGGAAGTGGCATCATAGAACATTTGATACATCGTGGTCACACTGCTTACATCCCAACTGCTGATATCCCCGTTAAAGGAAGTGGCTCCATCGAACATATTACTCATATCGGTCACATTGGAAAGGTCGGGGACATCCGTGGCATTGTACACCATATTTTCACAATTGTAAAAAGCCCGATTAAAAGACTTCCATTGTATGTTGCCCCATTGTTCCAAGCTTATAAGGTTTTCATAACTAGCAGGAAAAGACATATCAATAGCTGAAAACTCACCCTGTATGGCCACGGTATAGGTGCCCGCTGTGGCATAGATATGGGTATGGGTTTCTTGGATATTATTAGCTTGGGTAAGCTCTTCCACCGTACCATCGCCCCAGTCAATGGTAAAGTCATAGTTGTAATCGTTGTTTATTCCCATATGAATGGTTTCTCCATCGGTCTCGGTCTTCCAAGTGGTAATAAAGGAGTCTGGGTCCTCGGCCATGCCCTCTATCACGTTCTCCACGCTTATCGTTATTGTGGCCTCGGCGGTCTCCTCGCCATCGGTTACGCTTACGGTAATGCTGTGCTCCGTAGCGGTCTCGTAGTCCAAGGTCTTGCCCTCGGCGAGGGTAAGTTCCCCTGCCGCGGTCAGCATAAAGAGGTCGTTGTCGTTCTCGGTCAGTTCAAAGGTAAGCTCGTCCTCGTCGGCATCGGTGGCGGTCACCGTACCTATTACATCAGTATCGGCTATGTCCTCCTTTGCGGTAAACTCCTGTGCCTCGATCTCCGGGGCCGAGTTGGTGGCGCCCTGGGTCACTTTTATGGTGATCTCCGCATTGGCCGTGGTGTTGCCATCGCTCACCCTTACCGTTATACTGTGCTCCGTGGCGGTCCCAAAGTCCAATGTCTTGCCCTCGGCCAAGGTCAGCATCCCTGCCGTGGTCAGTAGAAAGAGGTCGTTGTCGTTCGCGATCAGCTCAAAGGTAAGGTCGTCATCCTCTGGGTCGGTGGCCGCTACCTGTCCGATCTCATCGGAATCGGTGATCGCTTCGGACACTGTAAATTCCTGTGCCTCGATCACCGGGGACTGATTATCTGGGTCGACCGCTGTCACTTTTATGGTCACCGTGGCATCTACTTTGGCCGTGCCATCGG
>NZ_JBSXNW010000010.1:0-96370 GCF_056857835.1 Flagellimonas sp. B-3 | reverse complement strand
GCTGAAAGCATATAAGCGCGAAACCCGCCACAAGATGAGATCTCTTTAAAGGGCCGTGGGAGATGACCACGTCGATAGGCCGTAGGTGGAAGTGCAGCGATGCATGCAGCCGAGCGGTACTAATTGCCCGTAAGCTTGCGCAGCCGCCCTCTCGGCGGTTCCTTAAAACTACAAACTTCGTTGGCTCTTTTTTGACGACCGCAAGGTCCGTCCCATAATATGTCATATTAAAAGACTGTTCTCTTTGCATGAACATCGGCAAGGTTCGATGTTCATGCAAAGAGATGCCAAAGCACACTTCGACTTCGCTCAGTGTAAAAGTTTGGCATTAAAATCTAGGTGGCCATGGCGACGGGGCCCACCCCTTTCCATTCCGAACAGGGAAGTTAAGCCCGTTTGCGCCGATGGTACTGCCACACCAGGTGGGAGAGTAGGTCGCCGCCTTCTTTGAAGCCCTTCACATATGTGAGGGGCTTTTTTTATGCTCCGTTTTTGAGGTATATTTATACGCACAAAATATAGCATCCCATTGAGTACCCAATCCAATCCTGTCCTACTAGAAGAAAAACTAAATGCCTATTCCCATGCTCTCGGAATTATATTGGCAGTAATCGGCAGCATATTGCTTTTTCAAAATGATTTGGAAAGTATACCGTATATGAAAGGTAGTGTTGTTGCCTATACTTCCTCATTGATAGTATTGTTTACGGCATCAACCATTTATCATGCAGTGCAAAACCCTAAATTGAAAAGACGACTCAGGGTTTTAGATCATATCAGTATTTATTATTTGATTGCTGGAACATATACTCCAGTATGCTTATCGGTACTGTTACCGTCCAAGGGTTGTTTATTGTTTTACTTGGTATGGGGAATAGCTCTTTTCGGTACCATACTCAAGATATTCTTCACCGGTAAGTTTGAAGCCTTTTCACTAGTGCTTTATGGGGTCATGGGATGGCTCATAGTGATTGATTTATCTTATCTACTGGAGCATATGTCCTCATCCCAACTAATATACCTTGCTGCTGGTGGTGCTTTTTATACCATTGGTATCTTATTCTATGCAGTAAAAAAAATACCATATAATCATTTAATATGGCATTTTTTTGTATTGGGAGGGGCAATAAGTCATTGGTGCCTAGTACTTGAAATCTTAAACTAAATTGATCAAGAGTATAGTTCTAATCAAATAGCCAATAATAGTAATCAAAGGAATCGCTGGTAGCCAATGGATTTCTATTGAATACACTTTCTATTCTAGGAGATGCCAAATGAGGGGATTTATTATCTTTTATCACTTTTTGTAAGTAATCGTTATAATCAGAAATTCCTTCATATTTTTTGATATCCACTTGTTGAATGAAGAGAGGTTTTTCCACAAAATCGGAATAAAAATCCCATGATTTTATGGTCTCAGGTAATTCTGGAAGTTTAACCGAACTTGTTTCAGCACTGTTGAAAATGATGTTCCAATCGTACGGAACAAAATTTTCATCTCCATGATTATCTATACCAAGTTCGATTTTTCCCAATATATCACCTGAACCAGATTTGTTTATAGTAATTACCCTACTTGTTTCAACCCAATCAACAGTCCAGTCAGGAATTGTGAATGACTCGATTACTGCTCCAAAACTTGTAAGTTGGTAACCTTGAGTTGAGGGTTGATAATTGCGTAGTTTGATTTTAGTAGCGTAGGATTCAAAGTCATCATTGTAATTATATCCAATGCCATTGGGGCCTAGTTCCCAATAGCTTATTGAATTTTCATCCATTAGATGATAATAATCACCTCTAAACTCTTCTTCATTTAAATAACCCAATATTTCCAAATGTAGTTGGTAATTACTCGATGGGAGGTTGTAAGCCTGTACGAATCTTTGTTCGATACCTGCTGTGGTAAAGTTTTGTTTATCTAAAATGGTATTAGCATCAATCGGAGCGGGTATCCATGTATATTGGTAAGGTTGTGTATCAGAATCTAGTATTATAAAGTAGTAATTCTCCATTTCGTATGCAGGACAAGTAGAACAATCCATATTATAGAATTGGAATTTATTGGGATCATCCCAAACCAAATTACCTTGATATTTGGTACTTGCAGCCCTTACCGCATGTATGTCATCCGTTGTAAAACCACTCGCTTCATAATATTGATAGCTGTGCTCCAATATCGGTTTATAGTCTAGGTTGATGATAGGAAGTCTATTGATGTCAATATCAGAAATGGAATAAAATCTTGCGAAATCATTACCGGGGCTAGGACTGTTCAAGGCGAAGGTTAACATCGTTTTTTCCTCCGGTTCCAAATCTAAAGCAGTTCTAAAAACAATTTGCTGTTCATCTTGTGAAACTATGGCCTCATCCAATAGAGAGCCATCCAATTTGGAAAGAAAAAGTATTACTTCGAGGTTACTGTGAAAATAATTGGCAGGAACATTTACTTCTAGCAGACGTCTTAAAATGGTTATTGGAACTTCAACCTCCGTAGTATTCAATAAAACATCTTTAGCTGTGATCTTGAATGTGCCAGGACCCGTTGGAAACTGTAAGGAATTAAAGACATAAGACTCATTTCCGGGATTTTCAACTGCTAAAAGTGCCTGTTCATCAATTTCTATGGAAAGCGAAAACAATTCGGAATATTCATCTGTAAGATTGGGTGCTATGGTAATTGTACCATCAATTATCTGGTCGTCGGATAAATTCTCAATGGATATTTCAGGACCTGTGTTGTCAGAAATGAAAGGAACTTCAAAAAGAGCAATATTGTCCGCTAAATCTCGTGCTACAATCTTCAGTGTGTTTGCTCCATCTGTAAGTTCTGACGTTTGCAAGTTGAAATTAAAATTGTCCGTATCAAGTTCTTGATACAGTTGGTTGTTGATATAGATTTCAACGGATTCCAAACCTTGGTTTTCTTCGATTTCAAAAGTTACCTCGTTAAAATCACCTCCTATTATTTGATTTTCTGAAATAGAAAGATTTGAAATAACAGGAATCTCATTATCAATGTTGATTATTTGTTCTTTAGATGTACTATTTCCGGAAGAATCTGTTACTACAACCTTTAGAACGTAATCCTGAAATTTTGCTGTTGAAGCCACTTTGGAAGCAAAACCAGATACATCAATAGTTATTTGATAAGGTGCAGTTGTATCCTCACCAACTTTTTCTCCGTCAATAAAAGCTTCCACTTTTGCGATACCACTTTTATCTTCTGCATCAATATTTATCTGGATTTGACTGCTGACCACTACGGTTTGAGAGTTGGAGGAATCTGATATGCCAGCTATTGTGAAATCTACGGTGGGTGCTACGGTATCAGGCTCTGGAGCCGGGTCCGAAGAATCTGAGGAACAGGAAAGGAACGTTATTATTGTAATACCTAACAATATGATTCGATTGAAATTTTCCAGATTTTTCATTTACTTCTTTATATAATATTGTGATGGTTATTTAAGTGTATTTTGGTTTGTTGTCCTAGTCGAACAAAAAGTGGTTGGGATAAAAGTAGTTATCGCTCCAAAAGCTTGGGTTATCAAATATGGCTTCCCTTTCGGGAGAAACCATATACCATTTTTCGTTGTCTTGTATTACTTTTTGTAAATAGTCATTATAGGAAATAAGGCTCTCATATTTGATAACTTCCAGCTGTCGCTGGTCACTATTTTCTGAACTTTCAAAAGTTTGACTATTGTATTTGTCAATAAACACCCATTCTTGTAGGGCTTCGGGTATTACAGGTAACCGTACCGTTGAATTGTTCTGGCTATCAAATAAAATATGCCATCTATAGGTTGAGTTGAGTCCATCCAATACGGTTGATTGGCCTCCATTTTTTGGAGAAAAGGAATCTGATATACCAATCCTGCCAACAAAATCCTGATTTTCCGTATTTTTATTTACGGTAAAAGTTTCATCTTGAAAAGTATGGCTCAATGTCCAATCGTTTCCATTGTAGTTTTGATATGGTTGTCCAGTGTGATCTATTTTGTAATTGAGGTAAATCAGTTCAGTGATATAGTTAGTAAAATTATTGTCCAACCAATAATTGAATTCCGTTTCAATATTTGAATTAAATGTATACGGGTATATTGTGTGAAAGATATTGTTCAAATAATCAATACCATCTTCGTAAACAAATATTTTAAGATTGGGACCTTTAGAATTTGAAGTGTCCAAATTGAGGTATTCAAAGCTTTCCAATGACATACCTTCAGTAGAAAACAGTTCGGGAATTAGTTTAAACCCCTCTTGGAACATGCTTTTGTCTAAAAATGCATATTGTGCTGTGTTTTGATTGGTATTGACCAAATTGAAATAGATTTTATCTGTGGCGAATCCGTTGCCATGTTCATTGTACCGTGCGATTGAAATAGTGTTGTTTTGACCTGTATAATTGCAGCTGCAATTGTTTCCACTGATACCATAATCAAACCCTTGAGCACCTATGGCTATGGTTTCGGCGGTATTCTCATCCCAAAAACCTTCAATGAGGAATTTCTCCGGACTTTCACGTTCAAAAAAGTTAGAGGAAAAAATCGGATAATTTTTAATGTTGATTTCTTTTAAAACGGAAATTTCGATGTTTTGAATGGTAGCCAATTGATTGGTTTCCCCATTGTAAGCATCAAACTTCTGGGCAAAGGTCAACATATACTCTTCGTCCTCGCCAATATCTTCGATTGTACTTATGGAAACTGTTTTTTGACCTGATTCCAATTTTGCAATACCTAAAAGTTCGCCAGACATGCGCGAGGCAAATATGTAAAAATCTACTAACTCTGGATTTTCGACTTGTGCCGGAAAATTAATGGTTATCAGTTGGGTCTTTGATTCAATAGTGATTGTTTGTTCTTTGGAGGAAGTATTTTCTGAGGTATCCGTGGCATTTACACGCAGAGTATAATTTTGGGATTTGGCAGTCAAAGATTTAGCTGTATACCCTGATAAATCAACTATTATTTTAAATGGTGCGCTAGTGTCCTCACCAACTTTTTCATTATCGATAAAGACTTCCACTTTTGTAATGCCGTTCGCGTCTTGTGCGTTGATGTTAATTTCCATCTGGTCGCTTACAACGATGGGTGCGGAACCACTGGAGGTTCCCGAAATGGTAAAATTCAGTGTTGGTGCTACGGTATCAGGCTCTGGAGTAGGGTCTTCGGAATCAGAAGAGCAGGAAAATAGAATAAAAACAGCAAAAAGGACAAGGTAGTTTAGTTTGGTTGAATTCATTGTGAGATTTAAAAAAACGAAATCTAAGCTTTTTAAAAATAAGACAAATCAGATCACCTTGAAAAGTAAGAAAATTCGTTAAGACGTAAATGATGTTACGTTCAGCAAATCTTCTTGCTGGAAATGCATTATTGACCTTCCTATACAAAGTAAGCCATCCCAATTCCCAAGATGATCACCACTAATTTTCGCAAGTTGAAGGCATGTCCTTGCGCACTTTCAAACAAAATAACGGTGGATATATGGAAAAATACCCCAATGGCCAATGCCGTGAGCAGATGTCCATAATTTTCCATCCAAGGCGATGTGGAGACATAGCTGCCCAAAGGCGTCATCAAAGAAAATGCAGCAATAAATAATAGGGATGTGACAAGTTTCATCTTTGAATTGATCAAAAAGATGCTCAAGATAATGGCTATCGGAATTTTGTGGATGATGATGCCGTACAAAATGGAATCGTTTCCATGAATGGGCACACCTTCGACCAGAGCATGGATGGAAAGACTCAAAAATAACAAGGTGGGAAATTTGTTTTCTTTTAGTTGGACGTGCATGTGCCCGTGTTCGGCCCCTTTGGAAAAAAACTCCAAGAATATCTGCAAAAGTATCCCTCCCAAAATGTACAGGGCAATTATTTTTGGGTCATGGCCATTATAAACATCGGGCAACAGCTCAAAAAAAGTTAATGACAACAGAAATGCTCCACTAAAAGCCAACAAGAGCTTAATATTGTTGTTGTTCTTTGGTTTTGTGAACCAAACAAATCCAAAACCGGCCCAAACGGCCAAGATGGGTATTATATAAATAATAGCGGAAGGAAAATCCATAGGTGGAATTAAAGGAGCAAAAATAGCCTATTTTTGCAGAAAGTTTTTAAGATAGTATGGCAGGAAATTTTAAGATGATGGCCAAAACCCTTTACGGATTCGAACCTATTTTGGCGAAGGAGCTCCGTAATTTGGGAGCTGGCCATGTGGAAGAGGGAGTCCGTAATGTAACTTTTGAGGGAGATACAGGTTTTATGTACAAGGCAAATCTTTGCCTTAGAACGGCCTTAAAGGTGTTTAAACCCATAAAAACGTTTCGAGTTTTTAATGAAAAGGATCTTTACAGGCATATTTATGATCTGGATTGGCCCGAAATTTTTGATGTAGGAAAAACTTTTGCCATTGACAGTATTGCCAATACAGAGGTTTTTGACAACTCCATGTTCGTGTCCCTAAAGACCAAGGATGCCATCGTGGACAAGTTTAGGGCAGTGGTTCGGGAACGCCCCAATGTAAAGACCCAAAATCCCGATGTAAAAATAAACATACACATTTATAATAATACCTGTACGGTCTCCTTGGATAGTTCCGGGAGCTCCCTTCATCAAAGGGGATACCGTATGTTGACCAATATTGCGCCCATCAACGAAGTATTGGCAGCCGGTCTGTTGCTTAAAAGTGGGTGGGATGGGCAATCGGATTTCTTTGACCCCATGTGCGGTAGCGGAACTTTTCTGATTGAAGCTGCAATGATTGCCTGCAATATACCTGCAAACATTAATAGGGAGTCTTATGCATTTATGCATTGGAACGATTATGATGCTGAGTTGCACACTAAAATCGTGGATGCGAGTTTAAAAAAGGTGCGAGAGTTCCATCATAAGATTATTGGTTACGATAAAGCCCCATCTGCGGTAAGAAAAACACAAGAAAATGTGGACCACGCCAATTTGTCGGATTACATTACCGTGGAGCGAAAGGATTTTTTTAGAGTGGACAAACCAGTTGATGGTAAATTACACATGTTGTTCAATCCACCGTATGGAGAGCGATTGCCCATTGATATGGAAATTTTCTATGGCAAAATGGGGGACACCTTTAAAAAGATCTATCCAGGTACGGATATCTGGTTGATTACTTCCAACTTGGAGGCGCTAAAGCACATAGGCCTTAAAACTTCCAAAAAAATAAAGACCTTTAATGGTAAACTGGAAGCAAGACTGGTAAAGTATGAAATTTATGAAGGAAGCAAAAAGGCGAAAAAACAGAGCTAAGGTCGGCTACCTGTACTTTAAAAGGATGAGGAATCGTATAAAAATTGATTTGGCTTAGTGCAAAAGAATTGTTTAGATTTGGTGATGTGTTTATAACACGACTAACTAACTCAACCAAATTTTATAAAAGGAGTCCAATGTGGCTCCTTTTATTTTTCCGACCAGATGGCAAGCTCATTTCCAGAAGAATCCGTAAAATGGAATCTTTTTCCTCCCGGAAACTCAAAAATCTCTTTGGTCACAGAGCCCCCTGCCGCAATTACTTTATCTTTTATTGCAACTAGGTCTTTATGGTATAGTACAATCAGAACCCCATTGGTGATAGGTTCAGTGGTCAGCTCAAAACCACCATTGATCCCACTTTCTGAAAATGCGGTATAGGTTGGGCCATAATCGGTAAAAGTCCAACCAAAGGTTTGAGAATAAAATGCTTTGGTCTTTTCAATGTCATTTGATTTAAACTCGATATAGTCGATACGGGTAGTTTCCATATTATTGTTGATTATCTTCTTTTGGTTTTTTGGACTTTTTGTAAAGTGGGATAAAGTAAGAGATGGAATAGTTGTAGTTCACACCAAAATTGCTCCCTTCTGTCACTTTGTTAAATCCGGGAATCCAAAGGTTGGGAAACGCTTCATCTTCAGTATTGGTGATCAAAAAGCCCAATCGGGCACTCATGCCCACAAAAATATTGGCAAACAGCTCAACTTTTGCACCCACAACAAATTCCAGCCAAGACGCAGATAATCCGCTAAATTCACGGTTGGGGTTTTCGCCGGGCAAAAACTCTTTATTAAAGAAACGGTTTGTTTCGTAAAGGCTGTAATCGTTCAAGGTGTGGTTAAAACTTGCCACCGCATAACGCCCCCCAATGGTAATGGCATTGTTCATTCCATACCAATTTTGGTAGGTATTCATATCCACACCTGCTTTAATATAGCTTCCCGAGGTTTCGTAATCGTATAAAAGGGTGTTGTTCAAACTTTCGTTCTGCCTCTTGGTTTCGTTCCCTAATTCGGCAGCCAAATACAATTTATGGGTAAGTCGGTAGTCGCCCACCAGCTCCAAGCCCGTGTAATCTTCATCCATAAAGGAAAGTACCAATTTGCTAATGTCTGCACCTACGCGAAGCCCATACTGATCTTTATATTCAATTGTATCCTTTTGTTGAAGGTCGATAGGTTCACTTTGTGCTTGCACCAAAATTGGCAGCAGGCCAATAAAAATGCTAATGAAATATTTTGACATGGATGTTATCGGTGTTTTCTACGTTAGGTTGAACGACCTTAATATCTTGGATCCAATTCTCGGCACTTTCCGGTACGGTAACGGTGATGTTGTTATAATTGACCACAAACCCGCAGGCCCTTGAGATAAAAGCTTCACCAAGGTCGTAAGAAATGGTTAAGGTGTCAATGTTCCCAATTTCCTGTTCCGTTTCATCATCGTCCCGTGAACCAGAAATAATCTGGTACATGGTACTTGTTGCACTGCTCCTTAAGGGAACCATCAATGAATCTGGCGAATTTGCTCTGTCACTAAAAGAATCATTGGTCAAAATACTGTCTATATCCAAACTTTTGATCCGTATCGATGAAACTCTTTTTACTGCCGTAGTATCATCAATGTTAAAAAAACCAATGACCATCAGTGGTGTGTCACCTTCAACACAGATATCATCCTTTTCACAGGAAGAAACATAATAGAGCATTGATGCAATAAGTAGGATGGGGATTATTTTCTTCATTCCGGTTAGCTGTGGATTTTAATTCAAAAACTACACCCGTTTTTCCAAAAGTACAACATTTTCAACGTGGTGTGTCTGCGGGAACATATCTACGGGTTGTACCTTGGTGACTTGGTATTTTTCTTTCATAAGAGCCAAATCCCTGGCTTGGGTTGCGCTGTTGCAGCTTACGTACACAATTTTGGGCGGTGCCACTTGCAAGAGTTGTTCCACCACTTGTTTGTGCATACCGTCCCGTGGAGGATCGGTTATAATCACGTCGGGCTTACCGTGTTCTAAAATAAAGCTATCGTTGAACACATTTTTCATATCGCCAACAAAAAATTCAGCGTTAGAAATGTTGTTATGAAGCGCATTGGCCTTGGCATCTTCAATGGCCTCGGGAACGGACTCAACGCCAACTACTTTTTTGGCGTTTTTGGAGATGAACTGCGCTATGGTCCCCGTGCCCGTATAGAGATCGTATACCAATTCACTCCCGGTAAGTCCAGCAAAATTCCTTGCCACTTTATAAAGCTCATAGGCTTGTTCCGAATTGGTCTGATAAAATGATTTTGCATTGATCTTGAACTGAAGCCCTTCCATTTCCTCAAAAATATGGTCACGGCCCGCAAAACAAATTACTTCCTGATCGTAAATCGTATCGTTTCCTTTGGAATTGATGACGTAGAGCAAGGCAGTTATCTCCGAGAATGTTTCCTTTAAATGATTTAGGAGCAGTTCGCGATGCTCTGTATTTTCTTCAAAAAATTGTACGAGCACCATAATTTCCCCGGTTGATGATGTTCGAATCATCAATGTTCTTAAAAGGCCTTCCTGTCTTCTAGGGTTGAAAAAGGTAAGCCCATTTTTATTGGCAAAATTTTTCACCTCCAACCGTATGGCATTGGAAGGATCTTGCTGTAAATGGCACTTTTTAATATCCAAAATCTTGTCCCACATGCCAGGAATATGGAATCCCAATGCATTTCTGTCCTCAATTTCGATATCGGAGTCGATCTCCTCTTGGGTCAACCATCGGCTATCGGAAAACGAGAACTCCATCTTGTTCCTGTAAAAGTACTGCGCTTTGGAACCTAGAATGGGGGTTATTTCCGGAAGATCGAGATGACCAATGCGCTTAAGGTTGTTCTCGACCTCTTTTTGCTTAAAATAGAGCTGATGCTCATACCCCATGTGCTGCCATTTGCAACCACCACATACACCAAAATGCTCACAAACAGGTTCGGTTCTTTTATCGGAAAGGGTGTGGAAGTTGGTGGCAACCCCTTCAAAATAGGCTTTTCGTTTTTTGGTGGTCGTTACATCCACCACATCTCCGGGAACGGCATTGGTAAGGAAAATTACACGTCCGTCGGGGGCCTTGCCCACGGATTTTCCCTTTGCACCGGCATCGACTACCTCTACGTTTTCAAACGTTTTTCTCCTTTTGTTTTTACGCATGCCGCAAAAGTAAGTTCTTTTTGGTATTTCACAGAACGCAGCTTCTTAAATTGCATCTAAACTTTCGGTGGTTCAATCGGGAATCACATTCTGAAAAATTACATTTTCATCAATTAATTTGTAATTTGCGGGCACTCCAAGGGATGATTTCTCTCCCACGCTGCTTTTTCGAGACTTCGAAAGAATAAAGGTACAGTAGGAATGGTTATTTTATCAATTTTAATCATTTAATGAAATGGCTGTTTTAGAGCATTTAACATCGCAGCAAGCGATAGAGTTGGAAAACAAGTACGGAGCACACAATTACCACCCACTTCCTGTGGTCTTGAGCAAGGGTGAAGGGGTTTATGTGTGGGATGTGGAAGGAAAAAAGTATTATGATTTTCTCTCCGCATATTCTGCCGTAAACCAAGGACATTGTCATCCCAAAATTATTGGGGCCATGGTGGAGCAAGCAAAAACATTGACCTTGACTTCGCGGGCTTTTTTTAACGATATGTTGGGGAAATACGAAAAATACGCAACCGAAACCTTTGGCTTTGATAAGTTGTTGCCTATGAACACAGGGGCAGAGGCCGTTGAGACCGCCTTAAAAGTATGCAGAAGATGGGCTTACCAGAAAAAAGGCATCCCAGAAAACCAAGCCAAAGTGATTGTTTGCGAAAACAATTTTCATGGCAGAACAACCACTATTATTTCTTTCTCCAATGATGAAGTGGCGAGAAAAAATTATGGTCCGTACACCGAAGGTTTTGTAAAAATCGAATACGATAATTTGACGGCACTGGAAAATGCTTTGAAAAGTAATCCACATGTTGCCGGATTTTTAGTGGAACCCATTCAAGGTGAAGCCGGGGTCTATGTGCCATTCGAAGGATATTTGAAAAAAGCCAAGGCCCTTTGCGAAAAATACAATGTACTTTTTATTGCTGATGAAGTTCAGACCGGTATCGCAAGAACGGGCAAAATGTTGGCGGTAGACCATGAAGATGTGAAGCCAGATATTTTGATTTTGGGCAAGGCCCTTTCTGGAGGGGTTTATCCGGTTTCGGGCGTGTTGGCCAATGACGATATTATGGAAGTGATTACACCGGGAAGCCATGGTAGTACTTTTGGTGGAAATCCTGTTGCCGCTGCGGTAAGCACGGCTGCCCTAGAGGTGATTAAAGAAGAAAACTTGGCCCATAACGCCCAAGAATTGGGCGAATTGTTCCGCGAAGAGCTGAACAAGTTTATCCCTTCCTGTGATTTGGTAGTGAAAGTACGTGGTAAAGGGTTGCTCAATGCCATTGTAATCAACGATACGGAAGAGAGCTCGACCGCTTGGGATATTTGTATGGCATTAAAGGAGAATGGATTGTTGGCAAAACCTACGCATGGCAACATTATCCGTTTTGCGCCACCTTTGGTAATGGACCGTGAGCAGTTGATGGATTGTGTTTCCATAATCACCAAAACGCTACAGGATTTTTCTAAGTAGATCAATTTAAAGTTTGGGAGACTGTCTAAAATATCGTTTTTCGTTAAGCTGAACTTATCTAGCTATTGGACGGGTAGTATACTGGTTCTTGTAATGACGGATTGCTGTACTTTATTTAGATAGTCTCTTTTTTATGCTACATTGCGAGGAAAATATGGTCAACGATACAATGCAAGGTTCGAATGCAGATGGGGCTTGTTTCCCTGTGCCAATATAATGTGGTAATGATCAACAACAATTGGGAGAGTATATCGATCCTTCAAGTATTTTGATTGTTTTTAACAATAGTTGAGGCTATTGAAATCGGAGTGCCAAAATCTAAAGTGTCAATAATCCTATGGGAAAATGTAGTTTATGTAAAGAGCCTTTTACCAAGGCTGTACAAACCATCAAAAACTAAGGTCATGAGTGAAGAGAATAGCACATATATTTCACCTTTGCTCAGTTTTGATTTGTATTTAGAGGCATACCATCATCTCATCAAAAATTTAAAAAAGGAAACAGATATAGAACAATTAAAATACATCCTCAAAGGAAATATTGGGCCCAATATTCAAGATGTGCTACGGCAAGAAGTTTATGATGCCCTGGTTTTAACAAGCTCCGATCAACAAATTATTTGGGTAAACAATGGGTTTACGGAGATGACCGGTTATGCCAAAAACTACGCTCTGGGAAAAAAGCCTACATTTCTTCAGGGAGAGCAGACCTCAAAAAGCAAGATTAAGGACATTGGCGAACAGTTACATCGTAAGCATGGCTATACTGGATCCATTGTAAATTATAGAAAGAGCGGGGAATCCTATGTATGCCAGATTAAAATACTACCGCTTTATGATTCAAAAAAAGAACTGACCCATTTTATAGCCATGGAAAGAGAATTATTGAGTGCTTAAGTAAGAAACACTTTTTTTTCCTTTATTTGGTGCCATTGTTTTTTACAGATTTCCAACGCAAGGGGGTTAGTGTGTGATTCGGTAGCTACTTTGCTATAAAATCATGACTATTCCATACCTTTACAAAATGAATGGGGTGTCCCGATAGGGGCTGAGATCATACCCGGAAGTTGAATACTTCGCACCTGATCCAGGTAATGCTGGCGTAGGGAATTTGGTGAGTCAATCTTGCCCGTGTTCCAATTTGGGTACCCCATGATCATTAGAAATGGATAACTCAAAACAATGGAATTTCTTTCACAACTTACCTTATTGCAATGGCTGGGAACCATTTTTGGTGTGGTTCAGGTCCTTTTGGCCCGTCAGAACAATATCCATAATTACCTTTTTGGAATTGTTGCCATCCTGATCAGTATTTGGGTATTGTACCAATCCCGATTGTATGCGGATATTTTGCTCAACCTTTATTATTTGGTGATGAGTGTTTATGGTTGGTTTTATTGGAAGATGGGAAAACAAAAGCAAGAGACACCCATATCTACCTCCAACCGTAGGGAGCATACCATAGCGGGAGGAATTGTTTTGGGCTGTTTTGGGCTGATGGCCTATTGGTTGGCACAACACACGGATTCCGATGTTCCCTATTGGGATGCCCTGGTCTGCGCTTTTGCTTGGGCCGGTATGTGGTTGATGGCAAAACGGAAAATAGAAAATTGGATCTATTTGAACATTAGCAACTTTATATCCATTCCCCTGTTAATCTATAAGGAATTGTACATCTATGCAGGTTTGACGGCCTTCTTGTTCGCAGTGGCCATATCCGGGTATATCAAATGGAAAAAAATTATTGCACATGAGCGTGATGGAACCTATGCCGGGGCTTAGCAGTCTTGATTTTGGTAAAGAAGAATTCTCCCCTGAGGTGTTGAACTGGATTGTCCAAGAAAACCTTTGGAATCTATGGGTTCCTAAATCTTATGGTGGATTGGAAATGTGCCTTCCAGAAGGGCTGAAAAAATTACGGTCGCTGGCAAAGGTCGATGGAAGCTTGGGATGGACAATTACGCTCTGCAGTGGCGCCAATTTCTTTATTGGCAATTTAAAACAAGCAGTGGCCAATGAAATTTTCACCGACCCGGAAAAGCCCGTATGCTTTGGGGGCAGTGGAGGTGTTTTTGGTACAGCTGAGAAAAAAGGCGAGGGCTATGTTATTTCGGGAACATGGAAATACGCCACTGGGGCACCTTACCTCACACACTTTACCTTAAATGCAAAGATTCGCGAAGACGGTAAAGATGTACTCCAGAAGGATGGTACTCCCTTGGTGCTCTCCTTTGTTCTTAAAAAGGAGGAAGTTCAAATTATCAAGGATTGGAATACTATGGGGTTAAAGGCCACTGCCACAGATTCTTTTGAGGTACGATCCAAGTGGGTACATGAAAAATATAGTTTTGTATATAATGAGCTGCACCAACCCCATTCCATTTTTAAAATACCTTTTTCCATATTTGCCGATCTGACCTTGTGGGTAAACTATGTAGGCATGGCAGCGCATTTTTTGGAAGAGGCCCTAAAGATTTCCGGCCAAAACCTAAGTATGGACAAACTGCAAGAAGTGATCCTGAAAGCGGATTTACTAACTATGGGATATGCCGAACAAATACAGCGGATGATAGATATGGGAAGTGAGTTGCCGAATGCGATGACAGATAAAATACACCAAGAGGCCTTGGATTCTGTACGGTTGTTGTCAGACGGCATAATTAGGGCATACCCCACCTTGGGTATTGCCGCCAGTAAAGAAAACCATCCTTTGAACCAAGTGTTCAAGGATTACTTTACCGCTACCCAGCATCATATTTTTAGGTAGACGCCCCTAAGTTTGATAGTCCATAAAAATGCTCGCTGCCTGTTTTTATAAACTTCAGTTAAAAACTTGCATCAATTTATGCACAAACGTGGGTATTATCACATGGCGGTAATTTCTTAAAAACACAGTCCGATTGTTCGCTGTTATTTATATTCTTTTACCCGTGCATCATCAATTGTGCCGTTCCAGTTGAGCCCAAAGGCAAAATCATAGGCATTTCCATTGGAATCGGTATAGGGTTCCATGTCCCTTGGGACATCCTCAAATTGAGATTCAACAGTCATCATATCGTTTGGCATTTGGAATGGTAACATGGCGGAGGGTTCCACTTTGCCGGAGACAATATCCATTAATGCTTGGTCTTGAACGCCCATATGTACCAAAATAGCATCGGCTGAAGGCTCAATCTCGGCAAAGACCATAGGTTTGGATACTTTAACAATTACAACAACGGGTTTATTTCCCATTTTTCTTTTGGTATCCGTAACCAGGCCCATATCCGAAATATTGACAGCGGTTGTTGTTTTGCCCTTGTAGGATCGGTTTGTTATACCATCTTCTAGAGGGCTTCCAGCAGCTATACTTTCATCCCTGGCATTGGTTGCCGTATAGGTGCCGTACTGCAAGCTAATGGGAATATATCCATTGCCTCCTTTTTCCGTATCGGCAACGGCGTATCCAACGCCACCATTTGGACTTTGTATGCCTACGAGTGCAAAATCAGCATCACTGGGCTCATCCACAACTTCGAAATACTTGGCCACTACTTCCATATTAAATGGATGTTCTGTACGTTCTTTGGTCGCAACGCCAAACCAGTTAACGGTAGGGGCAACATAGCGCTGGGGTACGTACACTTTTTTCTTGGCTTGCACGGGCAAGGTTTCTGAACTGTTCTTTAGCATCACTACGGATTTGAGCTGTGCCTTGTAGCCCGCTTCCATAAACTCGGCATTACCCACGATTTGTTCTGTTTCTGATACATCCAAATACGGATTTTCGAACAACCCTGTCCTGAATATATTTTTCAAAAGCCGTACGGCAGAAGTTTCAAAACGTTTGCGCATGTATTCCTCTCCATGTTCCTCCACGCCCATTTGATAGGCTTCGATAACAGGTCCCATATCGTTGTTGCCCCCAAATTGGTCGCAGCCCGCTTCAATAATTTTATAATGTCTTTCAGCAACACTCAGATTTTCAACTCCCCAAGGTTTGCCCCTAAATTCATATACATTGGGAGCATCGCCTGTAATCCCCCAATCTGTGCACACCACACCATCGTAACCGTATTTGCCACGTAGCAGGTCTGTAATCAAGTATTTGTTATAGGCATTGCCCACGTTTTCGCCATTCTCCGTGTCCTGATTGTATGAAATGGTATAGTAAGGCATTACGGCAGTGGCCATTTCGGTGGGCCCCTCCAAATCAAAGGCCCCTTCGGTAAACGGCTTTAAATGATCTTCTAGGTTTTTGCCAGGATAAACGGCATAGGATCCATATCCAAAATGACCATCACGACCACCTTCTTCGGGGCCACCTCCAGGCCAGTGCTTTACCATGGCGTTTACACTTTGGTTGCCCCAATCACCATTTTCTGAAGCTTGGAAGCCTTCAACATATGCTCGGGCCATGTCAGCGGCAAGTTTTGGGTCTTCTCCCATAGTGCCGTCAAAACGGGACCAACGCGGCTCTGTAGCCAAATCTATTTGTGGGGATAGGGCAGTGGCAATTCCTAAAGCACGGTATTCTTTGGAAGCAATTTTCCCAAATTGTTGCATTAGTGATGGGTCAAAACTAGCCGCCAATCCCAAGGTACTGGGCCACATTGAGATTTTCCCTCCTGCACCTGCATTAAATTCTGCATAAGAATCGCTTCCGTGTCTAGGGTCCGAACTGGTGTTGATGGGGATGCCCAATCCAATTCCTTCTACCATAGCCTGTGCATTGTTGTTCCATTGTGCCGATATTCCCGGCGACTCCACACTGGTAATCAAAACATGGCGTAGGTTGTCCTCTAAAAGAAATTTCTTTTGTGCATCGGAAAGGTCACTGGGTTTGGCTCCGCTTTCATCATATGGTTTTCCATTGTAGGTGACAGCTCCAAAAAAACTATTGCCTCCTCCGGGAATGGATTGGTGGGCACTGTACAGCATTAATCCCGCAATTTGTTCCACGCTCATTTTTGAGGCAAGATCATGGGCTCTTTCCTCTGCGGAAAGCCTCCAATCCTCATAAGGATCTAAAGTGCCGTTTTTATTCAGGTCTTTGAAGGCCAAACGGTCAACTGTTAAAATAGATACTTCGGAATCCGGGCTGTACCCTAATGTTTCGCCGTTTTCATTATGTACAAGGTTGAAACCATCTTTTTGTTCTTCGGTAAATTTTGGACTACAACCTATAAAAAGCGTTGCTAAGAGCAGACTGCCCCATCGAAGGTTTTGTTTTAAACTATGCATAGTTTGATGTTTAGTTGTCTATGTGATAATCAATTGCAAGTTAACGACTTGTGATTAGAAAAATAATATGTTGTCTCCTTTTTGAATAGTTTTATTCTTCAAACTCAAGATAATATTCAAAAAAGGGCAGCACTTGTTGGGGCAAACGTCCATTTTTGGTATAAATGTTATTCACGTGGGTGCCGATGTATTCCTCGGCGAAATGGTCAATGCCCAGATTTTCCAATTTTATACTGAACATTTTACATTGCTGTGTAAATCGTTCCCCAGCATTTCTGCCCCAATCCATTTTGATGGCTTTCAAGCTTTTTAGATTGTCAATGTAATTTTCGAGATTGTAAAAAGGCATATTGTCGTGCCATTTTTTAAGTGTTTCTTGGTGTATGACCAACTCGCCATTTTTATATCCAAACGGGAAATCACAATAAAAAGGAGGTTTGTTCGGGTTGGGGGACCAGGAACGGGCAAAAGCAACCATGACTTTGCCAAAATATGTTTTTTCCAATGCTTTGTAGGTCGATATTTCCGAAAGCTCTTTAAAGGTATTGCTGTTCGGCCCGTACTCACGAACTATGGCCAAAGCTCCCGGGCTGATGGCGTAAACGGTATTGAAAACATCGGGATGTTTCATGGCGATGTTCAAAGCACCATAACCCCCCATGCTGTGGCCTGTAATACCACGGCTTTCTTTTTTGGCTAGCGTGCGATAGTTTTCGTCCATGTATTTCACCAAATCTTGTACGGTAAAGTCCTCCCAATTTCCAAAAATGCCGGAATTGGAGTAAAAACTGCCCTCGTAGGTGGTTTTTTGGTTGGGAATCACCAAAATAAAAGGTCGAATTCGTTTGGTCTCTATGGCAAAATCCAAGATTTCCTTCATGGGCTCCAACATGTTGTGGTCGCCATAAAAGCCGTGTAAAAAATAAATTACGGGATATTTTTTGGTTTCCTTGTCATAGTTGGGAGGAAGATAAACCCCAACTTCGCGAGTAGGGTTTTCATCAAAATTATTTTCCAAATTCTCAGAGTAAATGGAATCAATTACTATGGTTCCCTTTGTTGTTTGTGCATAGGTCAACTGTAGGGTACAAATGACCAATATCAATTTTAAGAATATTTTCATCAATCAAGTTTTAGTTTTTTATTTCCAGTGGCATTTCCAAGAGGTAGGAGGATAGTGTTTTTCCGTGTTTGTCCAAACGCAGGGAGCGCGTTACACCGCCCCGAAGTGCCTTGTGGATCACAAAGTTCATCGCACCAAGGTTTGGGAGCTCATACCGTATTACCTCGCCCAGGACCATTTCCCCAAGAAACTTTTTCACTGAAGTGGCGGTCACCAATTTTTGCAAGGTTTGATAATCTTTTTCATCAAAAGCAATGACCGAGATATTTATAATATCTCCTTTGTCTCCTGTTCTTGAATGTGCTAAATCCTTTAGTTTCATTTGTTAGCTTTCAAAGTATTCAACTATGGGGGTTACCCTATTTTTATCGATCAAAACAGATTGGATGGCAACAATTTCCGTGACTGTTTTGCTAACACCGCCTCCAGCCGCTGGACCATTGGTGTACAGTGTTTCTACTTCATTGACCAACTGTACGGCCTCTTTTCTGTCTTTTGTTTTAGCAGCTACGCGCAGTCGAACTTCCGTTGGGGGCATGTTTGCAATCTTTTCTTTGAAGAGACTGTCAACCCCAATAAGGTCAAAAAGGATATCCTCCACATCGAAATCAATGGATTGTATTCTTTCTTTGATGATGTCAATCGCCAATTTGGCCCGTTCCAATACATGACTTCCACCATAACTTATTTGGGCATCTGCCATATAACCATCATGATAGCCGACGGATACTTTTAATTTTCCGGTCAATGGTTTTCCTGTAGCTCCAGAAACCTCTACTTTATCCTTCTCTATTTCCTTAAAACTGATGCTGGAAAAATCGGCAATGACATCGGGCGTTAAATATTCTGATGGGTCATGTACCTCGTACAACAATTGTTCTTTGCAGGTTGCAGGGGTTACCATACCGCCCGAATCTTTCAATTTGGTGATGAAGAAAGAACCCTCTTCGTTGATTTCCGCAATGGGAAACCCTAAATTACCTAAATTAGGAACGTGTTTATTTACTCCATCTGCGAAATAACCACCACATACTTGACCGGCACATTCCATTAAATGACCCAAAGCAGTTCCTTTGCCCAAAAGAGGGTAATCGCTGAGGGACCAATCAAATTCATGGATAATGGGAGCCAAAAACAGGGCGGGGTCGGCCACTCTGCCAGTTAGGATGACATGCGCACCATCCTTGAGGGCGGATAGAATTCCTTCAACCCCCAAATAGGTATTGGCAGAAATGATTTTATCATCCAAAACAGATAAGGGCTCACCGGTTTCCAATAAGGTTTGTGTTTCAAAATCCAACAATGATTGAACATCATCACCAAATACCGCAGCTATTTTGATGCTTTTTAAACCCAATTCGCTGGCTATTCTGGCCGTTTTTTTTGCCGCGGCTACAGGATTGGCGGCGCCCATATTGCTGATAAGTTTTACATTGTTTGAAACACAATAAGGTAAACAGGCTTTCATGCGGTCTTCCAATAAAGGATCATAACCAAGCTCTTTGTTTTGCATTTTCTGCAATTGGGCCAAGGCAATGGTACGCTCTGCAAGGCATTCGAAGATGATATAATCCAAATTCCCCTCTTTTATTAAGTCTACGGCTGGTTCGATTCGGTCTCCCGAATAGCCAGCTCCCGATCCTATGCGAATTGTTTTCTTCATTATATGGGAATCACTCCGATTAAAACTGAAATTAATGTCATGACCAATGTGGTCAAAAAGGCGTATTTAAAAGTAAACTTTTGATGGTCCGCCAAATCCACTTTTGCCAAACCGATCAATAAAAAGGTTGCAGCCGTTAATGGACTTAAAGGGAAGCCCGTGGTCATTTGCCCCATAATTGCCGCTTGGCCCATGGTTGCAGAGGCTATACCAAATTCGTTGCCCGTTTGTGCCAATATGGGCAAAAATCCAAAATAGAACGAATTGGGGTCGAACAAAAAGCTGAGCGGCATGCTCAACACCGCAAGAATGAGCGGTAATCGTTCACCCGCAGCGGTCGGAATAACGTCCACGGCACTTTCGGCCATGTTGGCTATCATACCCGACTCTTTCATGATTCCTGTAAAAACACCAGCGGCCAACAATATGGAGGCCATTAAAATGGCAGCTCTTGAATGGGAAAAAATCAAATCTTTTTGTTTTTCCAGACTTGGGAAATTCAACATCAAAACCAAAACTGTCCCGATCATAAAAACGAGGGCGGGAGGAACGGTGCCGGAAATTAAAAATACAAGTGCCAAAATGGTTATAATAATATTGAGCCAAAAGTTTCTGGTTTTGGAAGGCATGGTCGGCACATCTGCCTCCATAGTTTCAATTTCTTCCTTGGCTACCGTGTTTTTTTGAATATTGAGGCGTTTGGATTCTTTCTTGCCCAACCGCCAGGCAATAAAAACAACAAATAAAAGTCCGCAAATCTGTGGTAGCATAATAGGGGAATATATCTCGGCCACACTTAAGTTGAGCGCTGATGCTGCACGGATGGTGGGGCCGCCCCATGGAAGCATGTTCATGGTGCCCGCTGCCAAGGATACGACGCAAGCCAAAACGCGACGATCCATTTGGAGTTTCTCATAAAGGGGCAGTATGGCGGGAATCACGATTAAAAAGGTGGTGGCTCCAGAGCCATCAAAATGTACGGTCATGGCCAACAAGGCAGTTCCAATGGCAATTAAAGTTGGGTTGGTGCCCACCCATTTTAAAATGGTGTTTATAATGGGATTGAACATACCCGCATCGGTCAGAATCCCAAAAAATAGGATGGCAAATACGAACATGGCCACAACAGGAGCAATGCTTTTGATGCCATCCAGAGCAAAATCAAACGTTTCCCAGCCAAACCCAGCTAGTAAGGCGCCTACCACGGGTACCAAAATCAGGGCAGCCATGGCACTCATCTTTTTTGTTAGGATAAGTACCAATAAAACAATGATGATAAGCAGACTGGTTAAAAGCAAAAGTGGAGGATTTTTAATTAAGCGTTAATATGTTTCTTAATTTATTGGATTGAAATGATAACTCTTTGGTACCTGGTCAAAGCAGGGAAGCCAGTATCCGTACCTTCAACAATGATATGGTATTGTTCCCCGCTTTTGGCGGTTTTTGGAATTTTAACCGATACCACATCAGTTTTTATTTCAACGGTCGCAGCTCCATCACCAGCTTCGGCATAGGGCCAAACCTTAAAATAGACAGGGTGTTCGTCAATATCTTCAGATGAAAGATTGAGAACAACCTTTTCTCCTGGGTTTGCATTAATCGAATTCCCTTGCGATACAGAAATCTGTGGAGGATGGTTGGCCTCTTCAAATGGTTTGATGCACCAATCGGCACGGGCGGCAAAATCGAGTTGCATAGGTTTTATCCAACGGGTCTGGGGATAGCTTTTGTCCATTTCTCCCGTTTCAGGATTTAGATCGGCCGCGGCTTCACCGTCTTCAAAACGGTATGGATTTTCGGTCGATTGCTCAAAACGACCGCTCCAACCACCTCGGGACGGGTCTTCGTAGTTGTCCAAGCCCACATCCACCAAATGTAAAAACGCAGGGGAATCTCCTTCTGAGATAAAATCGTACTTGGAAAAATTGCCGCGATCGGTATGGGCAATTTTTGAAATATCTCCCTCAAAATGATTAGGGTCTCCTTCTTGTTTTTGTCCATCCCCGTAAGAATAATATTTTGTAAACAATGGACCATGGTTATTGATGATGTTCGGCCCCATAAAACTCCCCTCTAAATAGGGTTGCTGGCTCTTGGGAACCACTTGTTTCCATGGGTAGGCAAAGCACCAAAATTGGTTGGCATTGTAAAAGACCCGTATGTTGGGCCAATTGGGCCCTATGTATTTTTTGTAGGTGGCATCTTGGTCCATGATGGTGTAGATGATGGCCTTTTTTGATACTTTCTCCTTGATTGCTTCCCAATCTGTATGGCTGGAATAGTCTTCTTCGATTGATTTTAGGGCACGGGCAATGGTATTGGTTCCGCCCCAGGCCTGAAGAAAAATTTCGCGAGGGTCATCATCCAGCAATTTTTTTGCTATCCATTTCGAACCTTCGGTGCGTTGGTCCATTTCTCCCTCAAAATCTATGTTGCCCACTTTTACCAGCGCCAAAAGTTCTTCTGGGGTGGGGTAGTTTTTATCATGAAGCAATAGGTTGGGATGTACTTTGGCATATTCGGCCAGCAGTTCCTGTATCCAAGTGGTTCCAGGCCATCTCAATTCGCTTCGTTCACCATACATATTTCGGGTCATTTCCATTTCGGAGACCATGGTGGTTCCCTTGCCATCACCCTTCCAATGCCACATGGAACTGGAATAGATCAATCCTTCGGTATCAAATTCGTTGGTGTACATCAAAAAACGAATAAAGGTGTCCACATCGTCTATTTCACCATCGGTGGTAACAATGGTTCGTTTGTGGCCTTGTTGCGCCATAACGGAAAAGGACATGAATATGAGTGGCAATAAAAGGTTGAATTTTGTCATTTTGGTTCTGATGGCTATCAATTTTTATGTTGATAGTGGGTTTGTTTGATCATAAAATGGTTTCCGAGGGATGTTTCCATGGCCCTCGATACTGGTGTTTGAGCAATGCAGAGGCTTCCGCATCATCAACAATAATCCTTTTTTGTGGATTATAAACCAATGGGCGTTCCAATCCCATGGCAAGGTTGGCCATAATGCAACTGGCTGTGGAAATATGGCCCTGCTCTACATCGGCAACAGGAAATCTATCACTTTCGATGGCATCCAACAAATCCAACATGTGGCCCCGTGTAGCTGGTGCGGTATGGAGCTCGATATCCTTTTCCTTTAAATCCTCTGGATATTTTTCACGTTCGTAAACCACTTCTTTTTTAATGGTTTTACCATCGTTGGGAATAAACTCGTATTGGTGCACACTTCCCTTAAAAGTTCCTTTTTCCCCATAAATAAAGAAGGCCCAAGGGTAATCTGGGTCTGTTGGAGTACCCCAACTACGGTGTTGCCATACGCAATTGAGCTCTTCAAATTCGAAAATGGCGGTTTGTGTGTCGGAAATATTGGCTATGGAATCTTTTTGCACGTAAATCCCTCCGGTGGAGCTGACTTTTTTGGGCCATCCGAGACCGAGCATCCACCGAACGGCATCCAGCATGTGAACGCACATATCGCCAACAATACCATTTCCGTACTCCATGAATGCCCGCCATCTTCTGTGCGGAAGACCTACGTAGGGCCTTAATGGAGCTGGTCCGGACCAAAGATCGTAATCAAAATGATCGGGGATTTGTTGTACCGGTGGATTGGCATTCCAACGCATGTGATAGTAACAGCACATTTCTACATGGGATATCTTTCCCAATAATCCGGCATCAATAATATTTTTCTTGCCTTCGATCAAGTGGGGCGTGCTTCTGCGCTGTGTGCCCACTTGCACCTTTTTGCCCAGTTTTCGGGCCGCGGACAAAATGGCTTCGCCTTCCAAAACATCGAGGCTAATGGGTTTTTGTAGATAAAGATGTGCCCCGGCTTCCATGGCTTCTATGGCTTGTAGTGCATGCCAATGATCGGGCGAACCTATCAAAACGATGTCCAAATCCTTTTCGGCCAGCATTTTGCGGTAATCGCCGTACAATCTTGGCTTTTTACCGGATTTTTGTCGTTGGGACACCAAATGTGCAGCATCTTCCAGATGTTTTTGATCTACATCACAGAGTGAGACTACTTCGACATTGGCTACTTGGATCAGTTTGAACAAATCACTTACTCCGTACCAACCACAGCCTATTAGTCCTACATTCCACTTTTTCGAAGAATACATCAACTCCATACCATACGCACCAAATGATGATAAGGCCAAGGCAGCAGAGGTGCTGGTCAGAAATTTTCTTCGGTTGATGTAAAATTTTTTAGAATCCATTAAAGGCTCCATTTATTGCCTACTTCGCTTAAAGATAGGCATCCATTATAGGTACCAGGAATTGGGTCATAGTTCAATACATGTTCACCGATTTCCTCGGAGGTAAAATAGCCCCACAAGGCTGTTGATTTTAAGGATCTGTAAAAACCTACGGGTTCTGGGTTGCCCACGCTGGTTCCCCAAACACCACTACCAAATTGTCCCGAGTTCTGTTCAGCCTTTTCCATAACTTTGATTTGGTCTGATTCGGAAAGGTTCACAAAGTTGTCGCCAAAATCGGAAATACAATCGGCGTTGAACTTTTCTATTTCTTTTCTAACATGGTTTTGGCCATTGGCATCATACAATTGGGCATAGACCTTATCAATAAAAATATCGACTTTTACATCCAAAGCCCCGGGTGTTTCGGTGCGCGGTAAGATCATGTCCACTATTTTGGATATGAATGCCGCTTCGTCCATGGTCAAGAATTGCGGTTGCCAATCAACCCGTGTTTCGTTTTTACAAGATTGAAGTATGGAAAATAATGAAGGGCCTGCAACGGCAACTGCGGCCATACTTCCTGTAAATTTTAAAGCTTTTCTGCGGTCCATGATCAAATGTTCATTTTTTTAAGTTCTTTCACGGCATGGTCAGCAGCCCTTGCGGTAAGTGCCATATAGGTAAGTGACGGGTTCACACAAGAGTTGGAGGTCATACAAGCACCATCGGTCACAAAAACATTTTTTACGGAATGGATTTGATTGGTTCCGTTCAAAACTGAGGTTTTTGGGTCGCGGCCCATACGTGCGGTTCCCATTTCGTGAACCCCATACCCGGGTTCGTGTTTGTTGTCAAATCCAAGAACGTCCTTGACTCCCGCTTTTTCCAACATTTCCACGGCATCTTCTTGAATCTGTTTGTTCTGGGCCAGTTCGTTTTCCTTGTACTCACAATCGATTGATAGTGTAGGTTGTCCCCATTTATCGGTAACCTCTTTGTTGAGGAATACTTTGTTATCGTGATAAGGCAAACACTCGGCAAAACCTGTGATGAAGAACTCCCAAGGCCCTGGCTTCATGATGCTGTCCTTGTATTCGCCACCGAATTCTTTACGATTGGCAGCTTCACTGTTTCCCATGCGATAACCGCCGCCTTGATAACCAAAACCACGCAAAAATTTATCCGTTTTGGAGTTTTCGTCGATGTTCCAATAGCGGGGGATATAAATTCCGTTGGGTCGGCGACCACTGTAGTATTTGTCTTCAAAGCCTTCAACCTTGCCCAGTGCCCCCACACGGTAGGTGTGGTCCATTAAGTTATGGCCCAGCTCACCGCTATCGTTGCCCATCCCTTCGGGAAAGCGATTAGAGGTGGAATTCAACAGTATTTGGGTGGTACTCAAGGTAGAGGCGTTGCAGAAAACAATTTTGGCCTTGAATTCGATGTCTTCATTGGTCTCGGCATCAATAATTCGTACTCCCGATGCTTTGCCTGTTCCTTCATCATACATAATGGACTGCACAATGGAGTAAGGTCTAAAAGTAAGATTCCCGGTTGCATTGGCTGCTGGCAAGGTTACGGCATTACTGCTAAAATAGGCACCGTATGGGCATCCTCGGCTACAGCGATTACGGTATTGGCACTGCCCTCTTCCATTCAATGGTTGCGTTAAATGCGCTACACGGCCTATGATCATATGTCTTTCGGGGAAGTCACGCTCAATTCTTTTTTTGATGTGTTTTTCAACACAGTTCAACTCCATGGGAGGTAGAAAGTGGCTGTCGGGAAGCTGGGGCAGCCCAAGTGCCTCGCCACTGATACCCGCAAACTTCTCCACATAGGTGTACCACGGTTCCAAATCTTTGTAGCGTATGGGCCAATCTACTCCGTGACCGTCTTTGGCGTTGGCCTCAAAATCCATTTCGCTCCAACGGTAGGTCTGTTTGCCCCACAATAGGGAACGTCCTCCCATTTGGTGACCGCGGATCCATAAAAATGGTTTTTCTTCGGTATATGGGTTTTCTTCATCATTGGCAAAAAAATGTTCGGTATCCTGACCAATAAACCCTGAGCGTATGGCCTTATAATGTTTTTGTTGTTGTTCTGGGGTAAGTCCGCCACGAAGTTCCATGTCCCAAGGATCCAGATGGGCTGTGGTGTAGTCTTTTGGATGCTCCACTATGGGGCCGCGCTCCAAAACCAAGGTTTTTAGTCCTTTTTCACAAAGTTCTTTGGCGGCCCACCCTCCACTGATCCCAGAGCCGATTACAATGGCATCATAGGTGTGTTTGGGGTCGGCATCTATATTAAAATTTGGCATTGGCGTATTCGGTTTAGGATTTAAAGGTTGGGATTATTTCCTTATTTTTTAAAGTGATTTTGTTATAATTTATGTCTTTTCAACTTTTTCCTTGTCAAAACTATAAAGGTAAGGGGCCTTGTTGGCCGCACCGGTATACAATTTCTCATGTCGTTTTAAAATATCCATACTAAGCATTTTCCGTTGGAAGGTGGTACGTCTAAATTCTTTGTTTAGAATGGTCTCATACACTTTTTGTAATTCCTTCATGGTAAACTTTTCGGGCAAAAGATTTTCTCCGATGGGTTTTTTTCCAAGGTCATTTCTAATGGACTCCAATGCTTTTTCAACAATCTCAGCGTGGTCTATCATTAAAGTTGGCAATTTGTTGATGTCATACCAATTGATGGAATCCGAAAATTTGTCGGGAGTGGGCTGTACTTGGTTGTAATTGATCAATGCATAATATCCAATGGTGATGAATCTATCCAAAACCCAATGGTCGGAAGATATGGAATAGCCTTTTCCGGCAGCAATCTTTTTGAAGGGGTAGGAACTGTCCCTGTTCTTTTTTCCAAACGTGTGAAACTGTTCTAAATGAATTTTTTCCAGGCCCGTTCTTTCCCGAACCCCTCTTTTAACAGCATCGTACAAATCTTCATCTCGCCGAATAAACCCTCCGGGCAATGCAAATTGGCCGGAATTTTGATATTCCAAGATCAATATTTTCAATTCTTTTCCAGTAAAACCTAGGATTACCGTATCATAGGCAATATTGGTTATATGTTCTGATTCTAATGGTAGCATGTTGTAAACATCGCAAAATTTACATCAAAAAAATATAATTACGAAAAAAAGAAAATATTATTGTAACGAATTGATACAATAAATAGGGGTGAATTGAGAATATAAAAATATGATTTGCCCATGTTTCTGGCTTCAGGAACGGTCAAAGAAAAAAATAACGCATTTCCCGTTTAGGTTTATATTGAAAATGCTAATGTAGAAAGGAACTACGATAGCCATTCAGAAATATTTTGTCAATTCTATTTTGCATGCTAGTCCCAATGGTGAGAAATTGCACAATTGACCGAATGCCAAAACAACTGATGGCAATCCACTTAAAATGATTATTGCTTAGGAGCTTAAATAGCTGTTCTTGAGTGTGGAGGATAGCCACGAATTTTTTGGGTGGAAAATGTGTTGATGAATGAAAGGTTGAACCATAACAATTAGGTGCTTTTTTGTTGTTTTTTAAACGCAAAAAAAAGGAATGTTTATAGCTCATTAAACACTGGTTTGACCGCCATGCACAGTTGGCTGCGGATTTTTCGTAAATATCAAATCACATTTTATCAGGGAGTTGAATTTTATTTTTGCAATATATAATGTTAAAATATTGCCAATTGTAAAATTTTAACTATTATTGTTCCTGATTGAGACAATATGCACGGTCGAGATCAATCAAAATAACTAAACTAAATAGACTATCTATGAATCAAAACAAAATTCAGATTTTGACAAGATGGGCTGATTCGGTAAAAGCGTTTCAGACATTCTTTTTGTCAATGACAATGATGTTGGTGGGTGGATCTGCATTAGCAGCGGCCCCGGACTTGGGTGAAGCCACTTCACCCCCTTACCAAGTAACCATAACAGGTACAGTTGTGGATAACTTTGGAACCCCTTTACCTGGTACCAACGTTATTGTAAAGGGTACCACTAATGGTACACAGACAGATTTTGATGGTAATTATTCCATTACAGCTGCTTCTGATGCTACCTTGATTTTCTCTTATGTAGGATTTAAAACCACTGAGATTCCAGTAAACGGCAATACTACCATTGATGTTACTATGGAAGAGGATGCCGCCGCATTGGATGAGGTTGTGGTAACTGGGTATGGTACCCAAACAAGAGGGGAATTAACAGGTTCTGTGGGAACGGTAGATGTGGAAGAAGCCACTAAAACACCTGTTGTCAATGCCGCGGAAGCCTTACAAGGGCGTGTTTCCGGTGTTACAATTACCAACAATGGTTCTCCAGGAGCATCTCCAGTGGTGCGTATTAGGGGATACGGAACAGGTAACAGCAACGATCCCTTGTATATTATTGATGGGGTACAAACAGACGATCCTGGCATCTTAAACTCAATAAACCCTGCCGATATCGAGCAGATGAACGTTCTTAAGGATGGTGCTGCCGCTATTTATGGGGCAAGGGCATCCAATGGTGTTGTGATTGTAACTACCAAAGGTGGCGGTTATAACCTGAACACGGCAAAAGTTTCGGTGGATATGTACACAGGATTCTCTGTAGCAACCAATTTGCCGGATATGTTGAACACTCAGCAACATGGGGAAATGCTTTGGCAAAGTATCCTAAATGATGGAGGAACACCTTCGCACCCGCAATATGGTAATGGTCCAAGCCCAGTAATTCCTTCTACGATTCAAGGGGTTCCTGTTACTATGAATGTTAAGCCTGGAGGTACTGACTGGGTGGAGGAAATTTACAGAAGTGCCATTACCCAGAATGCTTCCATTACTTTGGAAAATGGTAACGAAAAGTCTAAATTCCTTTTCTCTGCATCATATTTGAACCGTCAAGGTATTCAAATCCATACTGGTTTTAAAAGAGGAAATGTACGATTGAACTCCGAGTTTAAGATCGGGGATAGAATAAGGATCGGACAGCACGCCAACATTTCTTTTGATAGAAGAAGCGGAGGACAATCTTGGTTCAATTTTGCACAAAGAATGTCTCCTTTGGTCCCTGTTTATGATACGGATGGCAATTTTGGCGGTAACTACAGTAACGATACGGGCCTATCCAACCCTAACAACCCTGTTGCGGAAGCTACACGCCAAAAGGATAATTTTGCCAAGACCTTTAGGGTGTTCGGAGATATTTATGCCACATTGGATATTATTGACGGACTACAGTTCAAAACTTCCTTTGGTGGATCTATTAGAGCCTTCAATGATAGACGTTTTAGGCCGTTGATTCCAGAATCTTCCGAGCCTATCGCCACAAATACATTGACGGAGGCCGATCAGGATAATTATGAGTGGGTTTGGACAAATACTTTGAACTACAACAAATCTTTTGGTGATCACAGTATAAATGCTTTGATTGGTATTGAAGCTTTGGATAACCACGGGAAAGGAAAAGAAATTTCCAGAACGGATTATTTCTTCGAAACACCGGACTACTATTTGTTGAGCAATGGTGGTGGTGCGCCTAACGTAGCTTATGCTTACGATAACGCAAACTCCCTTTTCTCTTTGTTCGGAACTGTAAATTACGATTACGATGGTCGTTATTTATTAACTGCAACAGTACGTCGTGATGAATCCTCTAGATTTGTCGGAGACAACAAGAGCGATATATTTCCTTCGTTCAGTGCAGGATGGGTAGTGAGTAACGAATCTTTCTGGCCGGTAGATTCCTTTGTGAGTCGATTGAAACTTAAAGGTTCTTGGGGACAATTGGGTAACCAAACACTTCCGGTTAATAACCCAACAACCAATATTTCGGCCTTGAGTGAGCAATATGCGAATTATGTTTATGCAGGTAGCGGAGGGTTTACACAAGGAGCGATACTATCAGCAGCAGGTAACCCTAATTTGAGATGGGAAACCAGTGAAACCACCAACTTTGGTGTGGAGCTAGGTTTCTTTGATAACAGATTGAGCCTTTCTGCAGAATATTTTAATATCAAAACCAAGGATTTGATCAATCAGGATGAGCAATTGTTCAGTTCAACAGCTATTGATGCCGCTCCACCTTTTGTAAACTTGGGTTCTATTGAGAACACAGGTGTGGATGCAACCTTAAGCTATTCTGATCAAACCGATTCTGGATTTAGCTACGGGATTGACCTTAATTTCTCGCATTACAAAAACGAGGTGGTTGATTTGATCAGTGCTTTCCAAACAGGTTTTGGAGGTTTTAGAACTACGGGAACTGTTACTAGAACGCAAGAAGGACAGCCAATCTCATCTTTCTATGGTAGAGTGGTCGAAGGTATTTTTGCTTCGGAATCCGAAGTGTCCTCAGCGGCGGATCAAGGATTTGCGACTCCTGCAGATGGTGTAGGAAGATTTAAATATGCAGATTTGAACAATGATGGCGTAATCAATGATGACGATAGGACCTTTATCGGTTCTCCCCACCCTGATTTCACTTATGGTATCAACTTGAGAGCTGCCTATAAAGGTTTTGATGTGTCAGCTTTCTTCCAAGGATCGCAAGGGAACGAAATATTCAACAACGATAAGGTATATACCGACTTCCCAACCTTCTTTAATGCCAACAGAAGTGTAAGGGTTCTGGACTCATGGACACCTGATAATTTGGATGCCGAATTGCCGGCGTTGAGCCAGAGTATATCAAACAATGAAGGTACGGCAAGTTCATTCTTCGTAGAGGATGGTTCCTATATGCGATTGAAAAACCTTCAAATTGGTTACACCTTTAATGAAGAGGTTTCCAGTTATTTGGGAATGGACAGTGTTCGTTTCTACCTTCAGGGAACCAATTTGTTGACTATAACCGATTATGATGGAGTAGACCCAGAATTGCAACCCAGATTTAATGGCGGTGCTGTAGATAACCTTACTATAGGGGTTTCGGACAACAATTACCCATTAGCTGCAATCTATTCCTTCGGAGTTAATCTAAAATTTTAAAAAAATGAGAAAGAAGATATTATTTTCAACAATATTTGCAGGTCTGTTGCTATGGGCCTGTAGCGAAGATTTCACGGAAAAGCCCGCTACAGGGGCACTTTCGGATGAAGCCTTACAAAATGCTTTAGGGGTAGACCTAAAGTTGACTGCGGCCTATTCCGCAATGGACGGTGAACGTATAAATAGACAAGGAGAAGCTGTTGCCGCTGGTGGTGATAATTGGTGGACAGACGTGGTCTCCGATGATGCCCACAGGGGTAGTACCGATGGGGACAACACGGCCCTGTTCCAGGTTGAAACCTTAGACTGGCAGACTGGTAATAACTGGTTCTTGGCAAGATGGAGTGCACTTTATGGCGGGGTAAACCGTTGTAATGCTGTTTTAGACTTGATCAATCAGATTGAGGAAGGTGATTTTACCCAACAAGAGGGAGAAGCATATTTTCTAAGGGGTTATTACAACTTTGACCTGCAGAAGTTTTATGGATACCCTTCTTTTATTTCTGTGGAGAACTTGGTTAACACAGAGTTTAACCAACCCAACCCCGGTCCAATCTGGGCTGAAATTGAAGCTGATTTTCAGGCAGCCATTGATAGACTAGGGGATGACATTGTTGTTGGTAGAGCCAATGCTTGGGTAGCAAAAGCCTTTTTGGGCAAAGTGTATTTGTACCAAGGAAAATACGAGCAGGCCTTGCCATTGTTCAATGATGTGATCAACAACGGACCATACTCATTGAACGAGCAATATGTGGACAATTTCAACCTTGCCGGTGAAAACGGACCGGAATCTATGTTTGCCATTCAGTTTGCAGCAGACGACGGGCGTTCTTTTAATGGTAATGGTGCCGGTACGTTAAACTTCCCTGGTGGAGGACCTTTGGAAACCTGTTGTGGTTTTTATCAGCCAACACAAGACTTGGCAAATGCCTTTCAAACAGACGGTTCCGGATTGCCATTATTGGATTCCTATGCCGCTACTGATGTAGCCAATGATTACGGAATCAACAGTGACGAGCCTTTTACGCCCCACACAGGGCCACTAGATCCACGTATTGATTTTACGATTGGTCGAAGAGGTATTGATTACAATGGATTCGGTTTAAACCCGGGTAAAGAGTGGATAAGGGCAACCTTTGGTGATATTTCTGGACCCTATTTGCCTAAAAAGAATATGTATCAAGCCGATGAAGTGGATGCCCAACGCGGTACAGGTGGTTGGGGATCGGACTGGTCAGGTATCAACTACAACGTAATGCGTTTCGCAGATGTGTTGTTGATGGCAGCTGAAGCAGCTGTTGAGCAGGCTAACCCAAATTTGCCTTTGGCTTTGGAATATGTTAACCGAGTACGTAACAGGGCAAAAAATATGAACCCAGTGCAAACAGTCGATGGTACAGGAGATGCTGCCAATTATCAAATTGAGCCATATGCATCCTTTGGAAGTCAAGACTTTGCTAGAAAAGCAATCCGTTTTGAGCGTCGTTTGGAATTTGGTATGGAAGGACACAGATTGTTCGACTTGAGAAGATGGGGCAATGCGATGGAAACGATAAATACGTATATCCAAAACGAAGGAGAAGATTTCGATCAAGCGGGTTACGGTACTAAATTTGGAACATATCAACCAAAACATGATTTATTCCCTATTCCTATTAACGCCATTGACCAAAGTGGTGGTGTGTTGGAACAGAGTCCGCTGTGGAAATAATAAAAGTAGTCTGAGTTAGTTTAATTTAATTCGAGTAAATAGGTTGCCAATATATATTGGCAACCTATTTTAATTATAGACAAGTCCTGTTAATTAAAAATTAATCATTATTAATTGAACATTAACCATGGATGATTCAAATACAGTACCCGAATTTGTATTTTTACCCGTTGTGCATTTTAATAACAACGAAAGTCAGTTCGAGTGTTTTTCCTTTGAAAAACATCTGTCTACCGCAGGTAGACAATCTTTCTTCAATTTGATTTCAAAAGATTGCTCAAATTGATGAATTTCAATCAAAAGGCACAAGGAGCATATTTTTAGTATGAGGTGAATCCATCAGCTAAAAAAATTAATCCAATTGATTTCTTTTTGATGCACACTGGTTTTTTCAGTATTCAAAAATTGGTGTAACATCAAAATTTTGGTTAACCCGTAAAAACTTCAACACAGTGAGCAAAAGTTATATTTTAATTGCATTGGCTTCATTACTGGTCATTTCTTGTTCCAAGAAACAAGGGGACACTTTGTTTACTCCAGTTTCATCCGACCATTCCGGGATTACATTCAACAATAAAATAGTTGAGACCGATAGTTTTAACATTCTCACAAGCGAATACATCTTCAATGGAGGAGGGGTTGCCGTAGGTGATTTTAACAATGATGGCAAACCTGACCTTTTTTTTACAGGTAACCAAGTAACCAACAAGCTATACCTCAACCAAGGTGATTTTGAGTTTAAGGACGTAACCAAGGCATCTGGTGTGGAAGCGGCCGATAAGTGGAAAACAGGTGTTGCGGTGATCGACATAAACAACGATTCACTTCTAGATATTTATGTCTGTGCCGCTATGTATGAAAGCCCAGAGGAAAAGGCCAATATGCTATACATCAACCAAGGAGTGGATGATGATGGCATTCCCATTTTTAAAGAAATGGCCAAAGAATATGGCGTTGCGGATACCGGAAATAGCATGAATGCAGCATTTATAGACTATAACAAAGATGGCTTATTGGATTTATACGTGCTTAACAATGTGGATATACATGTACTGCCAGCCAACTACAGGGAAAAGATCACCGATGGCTCCTCTTTGAGCAACGACCGTTTATACCGCAACAATGGAGATGGGACCTTTGCCGATGTAACCATGGAGGCGGGCATTACCATTGAGGGCTACGGTCTTGGCGTGGCCATTTCCGATTTGGATTACGACGGTTGGCCGGATATTTATGTAAGCAATGACTATCTGAGCAATGATATTATGTACATTAACAATGGCGATGGGACCTTTACCGATAAAATAAGTGAGTCCATAAAACATCAAAGTAAATTTTCCATGGGTTCCGATGTGGCCGATTTTAACAACGATGGCTACCTCGATATCCTTACTTTGGATATGCTCGGGGAAACAAATTATAGGTTAAAAACAACCATTAAGGCAACCAAGTACAACGATTATCACATGAATGACAGGTATGGATACGATTATCAATATATGCGTAACATGCTTCAAATGGGGCAAGGTCCTGATATACCTTATAGTGAAATTGGCCTAATGGCGGGCATCGCCAAAACCGATTGGAGCTGGTCACCACTCTTTGTTGATGCCGATAACGATGGACGCAAAGATATATTGATTACCAATGGTTTTCCACGGGACATTACCGACCTGGATTTTGGGGAATTCAATTTTAATGTTCAGAAGTACCTTAGCCCTTCACAAATTTTGGACTCCATTCCGGTGGTCAAAATACCCAATTATGCTTACCGCAATGAAGGTGATGGACAGTTTAAGGATGTAGGTGAAGCATGGGGGTTGAGTATCCCTTCCTTTTCAAACGGAGCGGCATTTGCCGATTTGGATGGCGATGGCGACATGGATTATGTGGTGAACAACATCAATGATGAAGCCTTTCTTTTCAAGAATAACCTTGAAACAAAGCAAAAAGAGGATAAAAATTTCCTTCAGTTGGATTTGAAAGGCCCAAAAAACAATCAGGCAGGTCTGGGGACCAAGGTGGCACTGCGTTTTGAGGACGGCACCTTTCAATATTACGAGCATCAGTTGAACAGGGGCTATTTATCAACAGTACAAAGTATGCCCCATTTTGGTCTGGGGCCTCAAAAAACAATCGCATCCCTCGAAATAGTATGGCCCGATGGAAAATACCAAGAGTTGACCAATGTACCGAGCAATCAAACCTTGGCAATCGATTATAAGGAAGCCTCTTCCTTAGAAGGCAAGCAATTGGCATTTCCCTTGGCACCCAAACAGACCACTCCCATATATCAGGAAATATCGGAGGAAGTTGGTGTCAATTATCTCCATAAGGAAACGGACAAGGCTGATTTTTATGTGCAGCCCACATTGCCCCACAAGCTAACCCAAAATGGCCCTCGCCTTGCAAAGGGGGACATCAACGGGGACGGCTTTGAAGATTTTATCATTGGAAGCTCATCCGGCCACTCCCCAATGATCTTTATGCAGGATTCCAAAGGAACATTTAACGGCACAGCTTTGTTTGAAGATGAAGAATATAAAAAATACGAAGAGACAAGTATTTCCCTTTTTGATTTGGACAATGATGGGGACCTTGATATTTATATGGTTGCGGGCAGTAATGAATTTGATTTGGACTCACCATACTATCAAGACTACTTAATGGTCAATCGGGGCAACGGCAAGTTTACCATGGCAAAAGATAAAATGCCAGAGATAAATTCTAGTGGGTCGGTAGTAGAGGCCGAAGACTTTGATGGAGACGGCTATGTGGACCTTTTTGTTGGTGGGCGCACCCCATTTTCACAATACCCCAAACCGGACAATTGCTACCTGTTGAAAAATGAAAAGGGAAAACTGGTCGATGTGACGGAAACATATAGTAAAGCACTCAGGACCCCGGGAATGATCACCGATGCCAAATGGGCCGATTTGGATAACGACAGTTTAAAGGATCTTATTTTGGTCGGCGAATTTATGCCCGTAACCGTTTTTATGAACAAAAAGGATTCCTTTCAGCAAATGGACCAAACAGGCATGCAGCAACTATCAGGTTGGTGGGAATGTGTCTTGGCAGAAGATTTTGATGGCGATGGCGATGTGGATTTACTGGCAGGAAACTTAGGGGAGAACAATCTATATAATCCTTCCGAAGAAAGACCCGTAACCATGCTGGCCAAAGATTTTGACAACAATGGAGCTATTGACCCTGTAATGTTCGCGTATTTTAAAAGCGATTTTGAGGACTCGACATACCAGCCCTATCCTGTTAATTTTTGGGGTGATCTTATGAGTCAAAGTCCTATGTTCAGGAAAAAGTTCAATTATTTCCGGGAGTTTGCCACGACCACCAAGAGTGGGCTGTTTACGCCCGAAGAACTTGAGGGAGCCGATGAATTAATGGCAAATCACGATCAAACCACTTATTTTGAGAATAATGGCAACGGACAGTTTAAGATGGGCAAACTTCCGTGGCAAACACAATCGTCCCCCATAAAATGTATGATTACTACACAGGCAGGGGGCAACGCCTCTACCGATGTGTTGATGATAGGGAACGATTTTGGCAATGAGGCCTTTATTGGTAGGTACGATGCGTTTAACGGTGGAGTGCTGCTTGGAGACAACAATGGGGGCTTTAATTTTAAAAATGCGGAAGAAAGTGGTTTTAAGGTTACCGGAGATGCCAAGGATATGGTTCAAGTAGAACGGGCCGGGGGAGGAAATCCCTTTATTATTGTAACACAGAATAGGGGCAAAGCATTGGTTTTTACCAAAACAAAATAACTTTTTAGTCGAAATTAGATAAACATGGTTTGCTCACTCAAAAGAGCAAACCATGTTTATTTATATGCTATTTGCTAAGTCCCGCCTGAGATAATGTGATCAACAATGCCAATTGAATGGATTCATCGCCCTCTTCATCGTTCAAGTACCACTCGTGCAAGGAATGGGCCCCGCCTCCTTGTCCTCCACGACCAATACAAACGGACGGAATTCCTTTGGAAACCGGTATATTGATGTTGGTTGAGCCGCGCCCCAAACGCGGGGTCTCCCCAAAATACTTGGTGGCAGCCATGGTTCTTTGGATCAAGGGCAGTGAGGCAGGCAGTTCCCCAGATGGCCTATCACCAATTTTTATGAGCTCGTAGCTAACTTCGCCGCGTACACCGCTGGCATTGTATTCCGTAATGGCTTTTTCCACGGAGGCTTTAAAGATGGACTCGATTTCATCAAGGTTTTTGGGGTCGATGGCACGCATATCAACTTCCATCCAAGACTCAAATGGAATGGAATTTACAGAAGTACCCCCCCCAATTCTACCAACATTAAAACTTGTTTTAGGGATATCCCCGGAAGTATATGCCCATGCATCCTTGGAAAATACAGCTATAGCTTTTCCCAAAGCATGATGGGGGTTGGCAAGACCAAAGGCCCCCCAAGAATGTCCGCCTTGCCCTTTTATGAGCAATTTATAGCGTTTGGAGCCCAATCCAGCGTTGCTTATTCTTCCCAAACCACCACCATCAATAGCAATCCAAGAATCAATGTCCAATCCCGATTCATTGAACATATATTTCATGCCCCGTAGGTCTCCAAGGCCTTCCTCACCAACGGACCCTACGATCAATACATCTTTTTCAGTTTTTATATCTGCCTTGTTCATGGCTTTGAGCATGCTGATGAGCATGGCCAGGCCACGTGTGTCATCGCCAATTCCCGGGGCTTTTAAGGTGTCCCCCACTTTTTTAACAGTAACATCGGTTCCCTCTGGGAAAACTACATCCAAGTGGGCATCTACCCCAACATAGCCCGATTGGCCGGATGTACCTTTTCGCAACCCGATGACATTCCCTACCTTGTCCGTCCAAATGCTATCAACACCTGCTTCTTTCAACATTTTGGCAAAAACCTTTCCCCGTTCATCTTCCATAAAAGGAGGGGCCAAAACCTCTGTTAAAGTAATCAGGTCTTCCGTAGTTTGATTTTTTTGGGCCTTTATCAGTTCAAAAGCTCTCTTGACCTGTTTTTTCTTGGCCAAGCGTTCCACTTCCTTGGTGTATTTTTTTTCAATTTCTTCCTGGGCCATTATCGAACCGGATAGCAGGCCAAAGGCCATAAAAAGGCCGAATGTGAGTTGTTTCATAATCAAGTATAGTATTGGTTTTCTAAAAAGCTGTTTCTGATTTTGTGTTTATGTAAAGTTATCGCAATGGTTTCTTATAGTGTTATTTGGGATGTATCCAATTTTCTAAGCTCGGCAAATGCTTTTTGGAGTTTGGCTGTTACTTCTCCAATGGCATCATTTTCATAAAAAACATGATTGCCCAATTGTGCAATGGATGCCACTTGGGTAGTGGTGCCGGTAAAAAAGGCCTCGTCCATATTTTTAATCTCATTTTCTGCCACAGGCTTTTCAATAACAGGTATTTCCAACTTTCTACAGAGTTTTATAACAATCTGCCTGCTTATGCCATTCAAAATATGTTCGTTGGCCGGATGTGTGATTACATTTCCGTCCTTCACGAAAAAAATATTGGTGTGGGAGCCTTCAGAGATTACACCGTTTCGGACCAAAACAGCTTCATCTGTATTTGCGTTCATTGCCGTTTCGTTGGTCATAATGTTGCCCAATAGTGAAATGGATTTGATATCGCATCTGTGCCATCTAAAGTCGGGTTCTAGAACGGCCTTCATGTTTTTAAGGTTGATGGGAGGGAGATTGTATGGCAGTGCATACATCATAACGCTAGGGGGAACGTTTTTGGGGTACGCGTGTTTTCTGGGGGCGACTCCGCGGGTAACTTGCATGTAAATTAAGCACGATTCCCCTTCTAAACCAGCCGCATGAAGAAGTCCGTCCAGATTATCATCAATTTCCTTGACGTTGTATGGGATGCCAATTTTGTCCAGATTGTCCTGCAATCGGTCCAAATGTGCCTTTTTGTAGAACATGCCATTTTCCAATTGCACCATTACTTCGTAAATACCATCCCCGAATAAAAATCCGCGGTCAAAAACCGATATTTTGGCATTGTCGGCCGTTACTATTTTTCCATTCAGATAGACTTTTTCAGGAAAGTTTCCTTTGGGCAACATTAAGGTTGGTTTTAAGTAGGAGGCTGTCTAAAAATCTTGTTATCCGTTAGGTTGTGTTGCTTTTTAGGCATCCATTAATCTCGTTGTGTGAAGGTAGTGGATATTTCCCAAAAGTAAAACCCAGCAATAAAGTTTGTAGCGTGGTAAATAAATTTTAGAAAAACAATAAGTATTTTTAAAGAAATTCAATGTCGTTAACAATAGATTTAGATGGTTGGTTTTAATAATTATAAAGATTTGTCGTACTTCACTAAAAAAGATAAACCATGACGATTTTTGTTGATATGGACGAGGTAATTGCAGATGCCTACAATGCCCATTTAAATATTTACAATCAAGAATTTAATGCTCAATTAACACTGGAAGAATGCCATGGCAAGGAATTCTGGCAATGTGTTCCAAAGGAACATCAACAATCGATAAAAGACCACACTAGGCGAGATGGTTTTTTTGGTGATTTAAAAGTAATTGCCGATAGCCAAGAAGTGCTTGAGGCGTTAAGCAAAAAGTATGAAGTATATATTGCTTCGGCAGCTATGGAGTTTCCACAGTCCTTAAGGGAAAAGTCAGACTGGTTGGACAAACATTTTCCCTTTATTCCATGGCAAAACCGAATCCTCTGCGGAAACAAACATGTTTTAAAGGGTGATGTGCTCATAGACGACCGTAGCAAGAACCTCAAGCCTTTTGAAGGCAGGTCCATTATGTTTACATCACCACATAATACAAAGGTCACAGCCTTTGAACGTGCGGATACTTGGAAGGATATCGCCGACAAACTTTTGTAACTTGTAACCGCAATGCAGAAAAAATTATCCAAGTTATTGTTATTGGCCGGTACATTTATGTTTCAGGCGTGTGCTGCACAATCCCATTTGGTACAGGACGAAATGGAGACCATCACCAAAGAAAATTTAAAGTTCTACCTCTATTATCCTGAAGACTACTTCGCATCGGAAGACAGGGATTTTGGCCTGTTGCTGTTTCTTCATGGCGGGGGTGAATCTGGAGGGGACATCAAAGAGGTCAAATACAACGGCCCGCCAAAAATGCTTGCCGAGGGCAAACAATTTCCCTTTTTGATCTTGGCCCCGCAAAATCCCCACGCACAAAAATGGTGGAATACGGACGCAGTCGTCCAATTATTGGACTCCGTTGTCAATACCAATAGGGTGGATAAAAATAGAATTTACTTGACCGGATTGAGCCGGGGTGGAAGCGCATCTTGGGAACTGGCTACGCAATACCCGGATAAGTTTGCGGCCATGGCCGTAGTTTGCGGTATGACGCCCTTGCCCTATGCCCATTGGATAGATAAAAACATGCCCATCTGGGTTTTTCATGGCGATGAGGATGAGGTAATCCATGTAGAGGAATCTGACAAGATGGTGGAAAAGTTGAGGGCGATGGGCCGCGACGTCCGCTACACAAGATATAAGGGCGTAGGCCACAACGCATGGAGCCGGGCTTACACGACCGACTCACTCTATACTTGGTTGGCAGCGCAAAAACGCAAAAACTAAATTTGATGAAATACCCGATTATTTTCCTAGGTCTTCTTTTGACGGTTAGCTGTAAACAAAAAGCCAAAAGCCAAAATGAATCTGTCCAAACCGGAACAGCAATTCGTTTGGACTCCGTTTCCAGTGACACCAGTATCAAGGAAGAAAAACCTGTTTTAAAAACATTCGAAGGATTGTCCGATACCACTTTTGTGCGACTGGCCGATTTTAGTGAAGATTTTGCGTATGACATGCGCTATGCCACCGAGAATAATTTTTTAAAGGCCAAGGTGTATGATTGTGCCGAATGCTATACAAGGGTAAAAACAGCAAAGGCATTGATCAAGGCCAATAAAGATTTTATGGAAAAGGGGGTAAAAATCAAGTTTTTTGATTGTTATCGACCCAATTCCGTACAATACAAAATGTGGGAGATTGTCCCCAACCCCCAATATGTAGCCAATCCAGATAAAGGATCTATTCACAACAAGGGCGGTGCCGTGGATATTACCTTGGTTGACCTGGAGGGCAACGAACTTGATATGGGAACCGATTTTGATTACTTCGGGAAAAGGGCCTATCACGATAATATGGATTTGCCACAAGAGATTTTGGATAACCGGAAACTACTTAAGGAGACCATGGAAGCACACGGTTTTTGGTCCATCAGAACCGAATGGTGGCATTATAACCTTTCAGCTGCCACCAATGATAGGGTCGCCAATTTTAAATGGGAATGCGACGATTAAATCTTTTTGCACAGCAAAAAAATCAAGTTGTCGTTGATGTCGGTGGTAAAAAACAGGTAGGTCTCGCCCCCATCTTTGATAGTATGCCTTTTGCGAAGCTCGGCAACCGATATGGGGAAGTTCCTTGTTGTGATGTTCGCTTTTGGGATGGCCATTGATCTTATGGGCTTTTTGGAATAAGGAAGGGTCTTTTCAATGGTAAACCTTCTCCCGGGAAAATCTACAAGAGTGTCAGCAGTGTATAAATGGGAGTGGGGGTGGAGTTTTTTAAGCTTGTAGGTTTTAGCTACGGATTTAAACCCACCGGACTTTAAAATAGCGGCATTGGGTTCGTACAAATGACCGGAAGGCTCCCCAAAATCAATGGCGGTATTTTGTTCTTCTTCCAGTTTAAAATTAAATGTATCGGTTCGGTTTGGCAGTAAATTGATGGTTTTTATTCCAATGCTTCCGTTGTACCCTTTTTCTAAAATAAAGAGGAGTTCCTTTACTTCGTTATTAATGGCCACAACATGAACCTCTTTTACGAATTCCAGTTCCTCAACCCCTTTTTTTATATCTAAAAGCGGGGATGTTTTTACGAGAATATGTTGTGTTCTTTCAAAAATCAAAGGGAGGTGTTCGGGTAAATTGGGCAGGCAATCCTCTAAGAGAAAAACCTTTCCTTTTTTATCACTTCTTCTGGAAGGATCAACATAGATCCAATCAAAATTTTGTGTTGATTCCTTTAAAAATGTAATGCCATCTTCGGGCAGGCATTTTATATTGTTCTGCCCTAAAACTTTAAAATTATGGGCTGCAATTTCACTCAGTTCCAAATTGATTTCACAATGAAAAACGGAAGCCATTTTTTTTGAAAAAAAGTAACTGTCGACACCGAATCCCCCCGTAAGGTCTACCAGCGTTTTTCCACGTACAATTTGGGCCTTATATTCAGCTGTCGATTCGGAACTAGTTTGTTCAATATTAAGTTTGTTTGGGTAGTAGATATGGGATGAGGCAAACCAAGTGGGCAGCTTATCCCGACTCTTTTTTTTAGCTTCTATCTGATCGACCAGCTCCTTTTGGGAAACGCCCTCAAAAACAGGTTTTTTAAGTAAAATTGACATGGTGTCCGCGGAGATGTTTTTTGATATAAAATCCTGGACATCGATATTTAAAATAATATCGTTCAAACCGGTGCTATAAGTTTTTGGTCAATTTCTTCACAAAGGAATATTCCGTTAAAAACTCCTTTAAAACAACCTTTATGGCCGTATATCCGGGTACTGCGACCACCATTCCGACCACACCGAATAAAAGCCCTGCAATAATGATGATGAGAAAAATCTCCAGAGGGTGTGACTTTACGCTTGTGGAAAAAATAAAGGGTTGTGAAAAGAAATTATCAATGAGTTGACCTACCGTCAAACCAATAAAAACATACATGGCCTTTGGCAAAAGAACAGTGCTGAAATCCGCCCCGAGCGAGCTGGTCATGGTCAGGGTAATCATAATTACTCCCCCAATGATCGGACCTATGTAGGGAATGATATTGAAAAGGGCGCACAAGAATGCGATAACAATGGCATTTTCAACGCCCACGATCAATAGTGCTATGGTGTAAATTACAAAGAGTATAAATAGTTGAAGTAAAATCCCGGCAAAGTATCTGGAGAGCAGATTATTGATTTTATCAACGGACTTGACCAAGTTGCTTTCCTTGTCATCGGGCACAAAGGTCAAAATACCGTTTTGCATCAATTTGCTATCCTTTAAAAAGAAAAAGGAAATAAAGAGAACGGAAAAAAGGCCAACGCTAAAATTGCTCAGTGCGTTGACAAATGAGTTAAGAAAATTTGGGATAAAACCTAAATCCAAACCTTGCAGCACATTTTCCTCGATTCGGGATTCGTTCAACAAGGTGTTGAAACTCCCTGTTGAGGCACCAAAATAGTCCAAGGTTTGAATGTAAAGCGTGTTAAGGTCGGCTTTAAGTGCCTCAATATCCAGTAAGGACAGATTTTTACTTTGTTCGGCAATCAGGGGGATAAATAGGGCGAGTATCCCTAAAAAAATGGCCAGCATAAAGATCATGGTGACTACCACAGCCAGGGTATTGGGAAACTTGAGCTTTCTTCGCAGGAATAATACGATGGGTCTGCCCAGCAAGGCCAAAACCGCTGCAATGGCCAAATACGCCAACACGGACTGGATTTTGTAAAAAAACCAACCTAAAAGAACCACACCGACCATAATGGCCACTGCCCGTAATATTCCGTTGGCGATTGTTTTGGCATTCATGTTTTAACTTTTAAAGGCATATTCCACAATATTGGCTCCCATTTGTAAGGCTTTCAACCGAACTTCTTCCGGGTCGTTGTGCACGCTTGGATCTTCCCAGCCATCCCCAAGGTCGCACTCGTAAGTGTAGAGCAAAACTAATCTTCCACGATCAAAAACCCCAAAGGCCTGCGGTCTTTTCCCATCATGCTCGTGGATTTTGGGAAGTCCATCCACAAACTCGAATTTTTGCGAAAATATGGGATGGTCGGCACCCAGTTCCTCCAAGGGTTTGTCCGGGAAAACCTTTTCCAATTCCCTTTTCAGATAAGGTTCCATGCCGTAGTTGTCGTCAATATGTAAAAACCCTCCGGACAATAGATAGGTTCGCAAATTCTGGACTTCTTCATCTGTGAAAAAGACGTTGCCATGCCCTGTCATGTGCAAAAATGGATATTTAAAAATAGAGACGCTGCCTGCTTCCACCGTTTCCGGTTCTGGATCGATCTTTGTATCAATATTGGTATTGCAAAATTGAATTAAGTTGGGAAGTGCCGTGGGGTTGGAGTACCAATCGCCACCGCCGCCATATTTGAGTACGGCAATCTGTTGGGCATGTGTTGCAGTTACCGCAAAAAACAGTAGGGTACATATTAAATGGATATGTTGTTTCATATAGAAGCAGTTGACCAACCTTTCAAAAATAGGGTATTCCTTTGTAAAAAAATAAAGTACGTCCCCATTAGTTGTTGATCGTGGCCACTGTTGTGCAGGCCACAATGGCCGCTGTCTCGGTGCGGAGTCGATTTCTTCCCAGGGCAATGGGGACATATCCCTTTTCTTTGGCCAGGTCGATTTCTTCTTTGGAGAAATCACCTTCGGGTCCGATAAGTATCGTAACATCGTTGTCGGCGATCACTCTTCGTTTTAACTCCATTTTCTCTCCATTTTGGCAATGGGCAATAAATTTTAGGCCAACGGTAGTATCGGATTCCAAAAAGTCCTTGCAGGATATTGGTGGGTTGATTTGCGGTAAAACTGTTTGCAAAGATTGTTTCATGGCAGCTTGCAGTACACGCTCCATTCGTTCCAGTTTAATGGTTTTTCGCTCGGAGTGGTCGCAAATGATCGGGGTAATCTCATCCACGCCTATCTCGGTAGCCTTTTCCAAGAACCATTCATATCGGTCATTCATTTTTGTAGGGGCAACCACTAGGTGCAGTTTATATCTTTTTGGAATTGATTTACGCTGCGAAGTAATACGTGCCCTGCATCTTTTTTGGTCCGGCTCCAAGATTTCAGCTTCGAACAAATAGCCTTTGCCATTGGTGATGTGTACAATGTCTCCTTCGGATTTTCGCAAGACCCGGACAATGTGTTTGCTTTCATCGGGTGGAAAAATGAACTGCTTGGCACTATTGTCCAACGATGGATTGTAGAAAAGCTGCATAGTTAAAGTTTACATTAATGTCCCCTTTTTGGGAAATCCCTCGCCTTTGGGCGAAGACTTTGGTTTATTTTTATTTCACGTTCTGTCCCCACCCAATCTCACCATAGGGAAGAACCGTTCTCTCCTCCTTTGGAGGGGCTGGGGGAGGACTCTTTAGGCGAAACCTATAGGCTAATTAGCTACCGATGGCGTAACGTGCCTTGGCAGCAATACTTTGGTCTGTGAACACTCCCCTTTCAAACTTAAGGTAACCAACAATACCGATCATGGCGGCGTTGTCCGTGCAATACTCAAATTTAGGAATAAAGGTTTGCCAGCCCAACTTTTCCTCGGCATCCTTAAGTCTTCCCCGAATTCCCGAATTTGCAGCAACACCCCCGCCAATGGCAATTTGCTTTATACCGGTCTGGTCAACAGCCAATTGCAGCTTTTCCATTAATATCTCCAGAATGGTGAATTGCACCGAAGTACAAATGTCGTTCATGTTTTCGGAAACAAAATCTGGGTTCTTTTGGGTCTCTCGTTGTAAAAAATAGAGAATACTGGTCTTTAATCCACTAAAACTGAAGTTGAGTCCATCAACTTTTGGTTTTGGGAAGGTAAAAGCATCTGGATTGCCCAGTTTTGCATATTTATCGATCAATGGACCACCGGGGTAGGGCAGTCCCATCAATTTGGCACTTTTGTCAAAGGCTTCGCCCACGGCATCGTCCAAGGTTTCGCCCAAGACTTCCATGGTAAAGTAATCCGTGACCTTCACAATTTGGGTGTGTCCCCCACTAATGGTCATCGCTAAAAACGGAAATCTTGGGGAAGTCTGGTCCCCATCCTCGATAAAATGGGCGAGAATGTGGGCTTCCATGTGGTTTACCTCGATCAAGGGTATGTCCAGACCCAGTGCCAAAGACTTGGCGAAAGAGGTGCCCACCAACAAGGATCCCATAAGTCCGGGGCCTCGTGTAAATGCTATGGCAGATAGCTGTTTTTTGTCGATATTTGCCTTGGCCAAGGCTTGGTGTACCACGGGAACTATATTTTGTTGATGTGCCCTTGAGGCCAATTCTGGGACAACACCCCCATATTGCTTGTGAATTTCTTGTGTAGCTACCACATTGCTCAGTACTTTTGTATGGCAAAGTACGGCAGCAGAGGTATCATCGCAGGATGATTCGATTGCAAGAATATATTTTTTTGGATTTTCCACGCGTTTTGGAACAAAAATTGGTTGTCAAAGGTAAAACATAAAAACCCTATCAAAAAACTTCGTAAAATACTGTTGCGTTTCCTTTTGGCCATTATCCTTATTCTGGTATTGGGCTCTTTGGTATTGTCCTTGCCTGCGGTACAGACCAAGTTGGGAAAATACGCTACCGATGCTTTAAACGACGAGTTTGGCACTAATATTCAAATTGAACGTATAAGCATGTCCCTGTTCAACATGAATGCAGGGATAAAGGGCATTTATGTGGAAGATTATAGGAAGGACACGCTAATTTACATTCACAAACTGACCACATCCATTTTAAACTTGCGCAATATGGCCAATAATAAGATGGAGTTTGGCGATATGGAATTGGACGGTCTTACCTTTAACTTAAAGACCTACGAAGGGGAGACGGACACCAATCTGGATGTGTTTGTGGCCAAATTGGACGACGGTAAACCCAGAGACCCCGGAACCCCACCATTTTTTATGTCTTCTGATGAGATTGAGATACATGGTGGGAAATTTAGGTTGGTTGATGAGAACTTGGAAAAACCAGAAGTGTTGAATTTCTCGGAAATTGAAGTTTTGGCACACGATTTTCAGATTCTTGGGCCAGATGTTTCCTTAGGAATAGATGACCTTTCCACCTTGGCAAAACGGGGAATACGCCTTGAGAAATTGGCGACCGATTTTAAATACACCAAGCAACAGATGCGCTTTGATTCCCTGCTCATCGATACAGAGCAATCCGAGCTAAAAGGTAATTTGGTGTTCAATTATGAGCGGGAAGATCTGGCCAATTTTGTTGATTTGGTGAAGATAGATGCCAATTTTACGGAATCTTCCGTGGCCCTAAACGAGATAAATGCGTTTTACGATGAATTTGGTCAGGACAAAACGGTGACTTTTACCGGGGGTTTTAGTGGGGTGCTCAACCAACTCCAGGTTGATAATTTGTTCCTTTTTACCGATAATACAGGTATTCGGGGAGACTTTAGGTTCGATAACATTTTTAGTCGGCAGGCTCCCTTTGTACTACGTGGGGATATAGACAACCTTACCTCCAGTTATTATCAATTACGGAGTATTTTGCCCCAAATATTGGGCAGGAACATTCCGGAATCCGTTCAAAAATTGGGTCAGTTTACAGTGCGTGGGGATACGGAGATCACAGAGACCTCCATCGACGTAACCGTTAATTTGAACACTGCTGTGGGCGATAGCTACGTGGATCTTCAAATGACCAATGTGCAGACCATAGAAGATGCTTCTTACATTGGTTTTATTTCTTTGATCGATTTTGATATCGGGGAATTTATAGATAATGAAGACCTTGGACTTGCTTCAATGGATATGAACGTGGAAGGAAAGGGATTTGTAGCGGAGAGCTTGAATACTGAAGTTTCCGGGGACATCTACAAATTTGAATTCAACGATTACGAGTATAACAAAATAAAGGTTTCCGGTATTTTGAGGAACGAACTTTTTGATGGCGTGCTTTTGTGCAACGACGATAACTTTAGGTTCGATTTTCAAGGATTGGCCAATTTTGGGTCCCGGGAGAACAAATTCAACTTTGTGGCCGCAGTGGACTACGCCGACCTTAAGGAACTGAACTTTATCAACGACAGCATTTCCATATTCAAAGGGCATGTGGATATGGATATTGAAGGCAACAACCTTGATGACATGGCAGGGCAGTTGCGTTTTTCCAACACCACCTATCAAAATGCGAACGACACCTACTATTTCGAGGATTTCAATGTAACCTCTTCCTTTGATCGGGACACCATACGAACCGTGGAGATCAACTCACCGGATATCATCACCGGATATATGCGAGGGAATTTCAAGGTAAACGAACTGGGAAGATTGATCCAGAATTCCATCGGAAGTATTTATACCAATTACCAACCTTTTGAGATTTCGGGCGGACAACATCTCGACTTCAACTTTAAGATTTACAACAAGATTGTTGATGTGTTTGTCCCGGAAATGGCTTTTGATGCCAACACCTATATCCGAGGGGCCATAAAGGCGGACCAAAGTGATTTTAAGCTCACCTTTAAATCGCCCAGTATCGAGGCCTTTGGGAACAAGTTCTATAATATTGAGTTGAAGATAGACAACAAAAACCCATTGTTCAACACCTTTGTGTCCGTGGAGGACATGTCCACGGTGTATTACGATATCAAAGATTTTAATCTGATCAACACCACCTTAAAGGACACCCTTTTCTTTAGAACGGAGTTTAAGGGAGGAAGCGAGTACAACGACAGCTATAACCTGAACTTTTATCACACCTTTAACGAAAACAACCGATCGGTCATTGGACTGAAAAAATCGGACATTAGCTTTAAAGGGAACACATGGGTGCTCAACAAGAACGGGAACAATAAGAACAAGGTGATCTTTAACAGCTCCTTGGACAGCATCAGGATAGAGGATGTGGTCATGGACAACAATAACCAAGAACAGATTCGATTAAGGGGAGAGTTTGCCGATTCCACCTATAAAGATTTGGACCTACAGTTTAAATTGGTATCCCTAAACAAGATTACCCCTGCGATCGACAGCCTAAAACTGGATGGGAAAGTGGATGGCTTTCTCAATATTTTACAGAAAGATGGAAAGTATCTGCCCACTTCAAGCTTAAATATCCAAAACTTCAGTATCAACAAGATGCACATGGGCGATTTGGAAGTTGGCATTTATGGAAACAACGACCTTACCGAGTTTGGCGTGAGCACCTGGCTCAATGATAAGGGAAAAGAACTCATGAGCATAAATGGAAAGGTCACCAACATAAACAATGAGCAAGAACTGGATCTGGTCGCCGACTTTGCTGATTTTACCCTAGAGCCCTTCAACCCGTTGGGGGAGGACATTATTTCCAATATTAGGGGAAAGGTCAGTGGCAATGCAACCATCACCGGTAATGTGAAAAACCCTGCTATTAATGGGGTGCTCAGCTTAAATGATGCGGGCATTGGAATTCCCTATCTCAACGTGGACTATGATTTTGCACCCTATTCCCAGGTGCGCTTGTTCGACCAGACCTTTTATTTTGAAAATGTGGAGCTTTCCGACGTGGAGGAGGGCACCACGGCCACTTTGGACGGTACCATAAGCCACACCGGTTTTGATGATTGGTACCTTGGGCTGGATGTGGATACCAATAACGACCGCTTCATGATTTTGAACACCGAATACGATGAGGAAACCCTCTATTACGGAACAGGTTTCATCAATGGAACGGGAAGTATTTATGGTCCAACCGATGCGTTGACCATTGCTGTGGATGCCATAACGGCTAGGGGCACTTCCCTTAAGATACCATTGAGCGATGTGACCAGCGTAGGGGATTATTCATTTATCAATTTTTTGGAAAAAGGGCAATCCAAGTCCTTTGAGGAAGAACGGGTGTTGGATGAATACCAAGGGTTGGAAATGGCCTTTGACCTTGCTGTTACCCCCGAGGCAGAAGTGGAGATCGTGGTGGACCAGTCCACGGGAAGTTCCCTAAAGGGAACAGGGGAAGGTATTTTGTTGATCGAGATCAATACCAATGGAAAATTCAATATGTACGGGGACTTTGTTGTGGTGTCCGGGGAATATAATTTTAAATATGGCGGCGTCATAGATAAAAAGTTCAAGGTGCGTCCTGGAGGCACCATTCTGTGGGAGCAGGATCCCTTGGCGGCACAATTGAATTTGGAAGCGGTATATTCCCTTAATGCCAATCCCGCGCCACTTTTGGACAATGCGGGATATACAGGGCGAATACCTACCGAAGTTGTTATAAGGTTGGATGGGGAACTGGAAAGCCCCAACATCAATTTTGGGATAGATTTTCCAGGAACAACCTCTGTAGTGCAGTCCGAACTGGAGTATCGCTTGCAAGATCCGACCATAAAGGAAAGAAACGCCTTCTTTTTGTTGGCACAGGGAACCTTTGTGAACCCGCAATCGGGAGGGATCAACCAACAGGCCGTTACCGGAAATCTGATTCAGACCGCCTCAGGGCTTTTCAACCAAATACTATCGGGAAACAACGACAAACTTAACTTCGGGGTGTCCTACGAGCAGGGTTATAACGATCCCAACGCCGATATTGCTACGGAGGATAGGATAGGGGTAACGGTCTCCACACAATTGTCCGACCGTATTTTGGTGAACGGAAGAGTAGGGGTGCCGGTCGGTGGCGTTTCGGAAACAGTGGTAGCCGGCGATGTTGAGGTACAGGTACTGTTGAACGATGAGGGAACGCTCAGTGCCAAGATATTTAACAGGGAAAACCAGGTGCAGCAGTTTTTGGCTGAAAGACAAGGGTATACCCAAGGAGTGGGGCTATCTTACCAAGTGGATTTTGACAGTTTCAGGGAGTTGATGCGGAAAGTGTTCAACAAGCAGGAAAAGTCGGCAACGGAACAAAAAAACACCCCCCGGAAACAGCCTGAACAGGTCATGGGAAAGGACAGTTTGATTCGTTTTTCGGAAAAGCCTGTTAATCAACCCTAATCAACACAATAAAATTTATATTTTTTAAAGTTTTTGTATTAATTTATTACGAAAACGTTTGAGAAAACCCATTAAAACAAATAAATTATTAAGGTATTCAAAATTTGAATAAAGTTTCCTAGCTTTGACCTCTTAAAAATTTGAATGGCTTCAGAAATTAAAAAAATTGGCGTTTTTACCTCAGGCGGAGACTCTCCTGGAATGAATGCCGCAATTCGTTCCGTTGTCCGTACTTGTGCATATTTGGGAATTGAGTGTGTGGGCATCTACAGAGGATATCAAGGAATGATGGAAGGCGATTTTAAGACCTTGGATGCACGTAGTGTAAATAACATTATCAATAAGGGAGGAACTATTTTAAAATCTGCCCGTTGCGAGGAATTTAGGACCGAGAAAGGAAGAAAGAAAGCTTACGACCAACTGACCAAGGAAGGTATCGACGCTTTTGTGGTCATTGGAGGAAACGGAAGCTTTACAGGTGCGCTTTTGTTCACCGAAGAATACGATTTTCCAGTAATTGGAATCCCGGGGACCATTGATAACGATATTTTGGGATCTTCCTATACCATAGGTTTTGATACCGCAATCAACACCGTGGTGGATGCCATTGACAAGATTCGTGATACCGCAAGTTCCCACAACCGGCTCTTCTTTGTTGAGGTAATGGGCAGGGACGTAGGGCACATTGCCCTTAACGCAGGTGTGGGCGCAGGTGCCGAGGAAATTTTAATTCCTGAGCAGAATCTGGGACTGGAACGTTTGTTGGATTCCCTAAAGCGAAGTAAAGCCTCAGGGAAATCATCCAGTATCGTAATTGTTGCCGAAGGGGATAAAATAGGTAAGAACGTTTTTGAACTAAAGGAATACGTGGAAGAGCATTTGCCCATCTATGACGTTAGGGTGTCCGTACTAGGGCACATGCAGCGAGGGGGCAACCCAACTTGCTTTGACCGCGTTCTCGCCAGTAGAATGGGCGTTAAGGCCGTTGAGAGCATTCTGGAGGGCAAATCAAACCTAATGGTAGGTATAAAGGATACCAAATTGGTGCTTACACCTTTGGCAGAGGCCATAAAAGCGCATACGGAAATCGACGAAGAGCTCATAAGAGTTTCGGATATAATGACAACTTAATTTAAACACAAAAAAGAAGAACATGTCAAATTTGAAAATAGGAATCAACGGATTCGGTAGAATAGGAAGGTTGGTATTTAGAGCAACCGTAAAAAGAGGTGATGTAGATGTTGTGGCAATCAACGATTTGTTGGATGTTGAGCACTTGGCCTACTTGTTGAAGTACGACTCTGTTCACGGAAATTTTGAAGGTACCGTGGACGTGAAAGATGGAAATCTGGTAGTAAACGGTAATACAATCAGGATTACGGCAGAACGCGACCCAAAGAATTTAAAATGGGATGCGGTCGGCGCTGAGGTCGTTGCAGAATGTACCGGTATTTTCACCACTTTGGACATGGCCCAATCACATATTGATGGTGGTGCCAAAAAAGTCGTGATCTCCGCTCCATCCAAGGATGCTCCAATGTTTGTTATGGGTGTTAACCATAAAGATGTTAAGGCAACGGACACTATTATATCCAATGCTTCTTGTACCACCAACTGTTTGGCACCGATCGCCAAAGTTCTTAACGATGAGTTTGGTATTGCTGAAGCTTTGATGACAACGGTACACGCTACAACGGCTACCCAATTGACCGTTGATGGTCCTTCTAAAAAAGATTACAGAGGTGGTAGAAGTGCCCTTTTGAACATCATTCCAGCGTCTACTGGTGCTGCAAAAGCGGTAACCAAGGTTATTCCTTCGTTGGAAGGTAAACTAACAGGTATGGCGTTCAGGGTCCCTACTGCAGATGTTTCCGTAGTGGATTTGACCGTAAAATTGGAAAAAGAGACTTCCTACGAAGGTATCAAAGCTGCTATGAAGGCTGCTTCCGAAGGGGAATTGTCGGGAATTTTGGGATATACCGAAGAAGCTGTAGTCTCCCAAGATTTTGTTGGAGATGTTAGAACTTCCATTTTCGATGCAGGTGCTGGAATTGAGCTAAATTCCAAATTTTTCAAAGTGGTTTCTTGGTACGACAACGAAACCGGTTATTCCAACAAATTGGTTGATTTGGCCCTGCACGCAGCAAGCCTATAATTTTTTATCTCAATAATTTTTTATCCTGAAGGGGGGATTCCTCTCTTCAGGATTTCAATATAAATCTCGACGTATGGTTTTGATTGTGGATAGTGGTGCCACTAAATCCGATTGGATTGCCTTGGATGATAATGGGAAACAACTGTTTGTTACCCAAACCTTGGGCCTTAGCCCGGAAGTACTTACCAAAGAAGTAATAGAGGACAGGTTGGCCAATAATTTTGAACTTTCCAAAAACAAGGAAAAAGTACGTCAATTGTTTTTTTATGGTGCCGGTTGTGGTACCGATAGAATGAAAATTTTTTTGAAATCCATCTTCAAGGATTTCTTTCCCAATGCCAAAGCCGAGGTGAGGGAAGATACCTATGCCGCTATTTATGCCACCACTAAAATTGGCAAACAGGGTATTGTCTGTATTTTGGGTACCGGTTCCAATTGTAGTTATTACGATGGTCACCAGCTGATCCAGAAGGTAACATCACTTGGTTACATTTTAATGGACGATGGCAGTGGGAACTTCTTTGGAAGAAAACTGATCCGGGATTACTATTTCCATAAAATGCCACAAGACCTTGGTATAAAATTTGCCAAGGAATTCGATCTGGATGCCGATGTCATTAAAGATCATCTGTACAAGCAACCCAACCCAAACACGTATTTGGCCACATTTGCACGTTTTATCATTGAAAACAAGGAGCACCCTTATTGCAAAGGGGTCATTGAAAAGGGACTTCAGCAGTTCGTGAACAATTACATCATGCAATACGAACTGGCCACCAAGGTGCCCGTTAGCTTTGTAGGGAGCATAGCCCACTTTTTAAGGGATGAGCTGAAGGCCTGTATGGAACGCAACGATTTGATCTTGGGTGTCATCCGACGTAGGCCCATCGAGGGTCTTGTGGAGTTTCACCAGGGTACTATCTAACAGCGATCATCGATATTTCAACATTGACAAACTTGGGAAGGTTTGCGACTTCCACAGTTTCCCTTGCCGGTGCGGTATCTGCATCAAAATAAGTGCCGTACACTTCATTGATCTGGGCAAACTGGTTCATGTCCTTTATAAAAATGGAGGACTTGATGACGTGCTCAAAAGTCATTCCCGCTTCTTCCAGAATGGCCCTTAGATTTTCCATGGATTGTCTGGTCTCAGCCTTTATATCGTCTTTAACCAATTCTCCCGTTGTGGGATCAATGGGAATTTGTCCGGATATATAAAGCGTATCTTTTATGAGTACTGCTTGGTTGTACGGCCCAATAGGTGCCGGTGCTTTTGAAGTATTTATTATTTTTTTCATGAGAATGTTTTGGTTCAAGGTAAAAAATATCGAGCTAAAATTATCGCTGACTTCTGTTTTCCCATTTGATATCGCTCAATAGGGAACTCTTTATCCCAATAAAGAAGTACCAACGTTCGTACCTGCCAAAGGGTGTCCAGTCAAAACTTAGTCTAAAACTGCCAAGGTCGCGTTTAAAGGCGAACCGTGTATCGGCAAAACCTTTGTTCTTTAAATCATACCCAGAGTTAAAGCCTACCTCCCATTTGGGTGAAAGCTGAATGTTCCCCGAGAACATTAAGGAATGATTGGTGATTTCACTCTGTCGGTTACTGTTGTTGTATGAGGCCACATAGGTAAAGCGGGCATCCCAAGGCAGTTTATTGTTGTAAATAGGATTGTCCTGTGTGTTGCCTTTGTTTTGTTGCCCCCCGGTCTGTCCTCTGCCAAACGCACGATCTCCACGAACATCATCCATAGCAAATGGGTTGTCACTAAAATCCGATTGCTTTTCCTCGTCGCTTTTTTCCTCTGCGCCTCCTTTTTGGAACATTTCACTGTTTAGCGAAAAACTGGTATTTATCCTTGCTGAGGTCAATCTTGCAATGCCCCCGCCATTTTTTATATTGAGGGTGTTGATGCGGCGACCATTGTTATCAATGGCATAGGGGTCAAAAGTGGCGGCAAAATTAATGGGAACATTTTTTATGATTTCGGTGGCCCCGCTCATACTTACCGGGCTGAGCTTTAAGGAATCCGCCTCTAGGTTATAACTGGCGGAAAACGAAAGATTGCTCAAGATTTTTACTTTCTTGGGTTCGGTGGCCGTGGAATCTTTGTCCCTGACCTTTGCCTCAAGGGAGTTCTGAAGGGAAAAGCTCAAGGAACTACCTTTGTTCAGGGAAGGTCTTCCATAGATGCTGGTTTCGTAGGGAGTGTACTGAACCTCTTCGCCATCCCCATCGGTATAGGATTCGTAGAACTGCTCAAAGGAAGGGGTGTAGCTATAACTGATCGATGGGCGCATTACGTGCCGTAACGCCTGTATCTTTTTATCCTCACCACGGTTCCATGTACCGTACATTGTTGTACCTATACTGGTTCCAAAACTATATCGGTTAAAACGATCAAAACCCGAAATGGTGTCGGTGACCACTTCTTCCATTTCGGCATCATACTGCCGCCTAATGGTTTTCATGGTCCATACATCCTCGTAATTACCACTTAAACTTACACTAAGGTATTTGGCCAGTTTAAAATTGGTCGCAATGGGTATTCTGTGCCTTGCCCCGATTTTGGCATCATCGAACATACCGCTTTTGAAGAAGTTTTCCTCTGTTGTGGTAATGCTGTTCTGCGCATTGACATCGTACTGAAAATTGATGTTTTCAAAAACCCCTTTTTTGATTTCATCCCGTTTCACAAAAGGGTAGATACGTTCCATGCTTGCCTGAAAGTTCGGCAGGGACATATTGATGGTACGTTCCTCCGACCGGGTGTTTTGGGTATGGCTCAGCGTTAGACTTGTATTTACCGATGGATAGGCCGGAAATGTTTTGGAGTAGCTTATGGAGGATGCAAAAGTGTTTGTTTGCGAATTGTTCCGGTTTACCTGGTTAAGGGAGTTGGTGTAATATTGACTGGACCCTAAGTTGACGGATGCGGAAAAACGCGAATTGGGGCTGGCCTTGGAGTCTTGGGAGTGCGATATCCTAATGTTGTAGTTGCTGGTTCGGCTGTAATCGTCAAAACCTTTTTGACTGGTGACCAAGTTTTCGTAACTGATGTTTATATTGCCCTTGAACTTATAGCGTTTGGTGTAAATGGAACTTCCCTGCAAACCATAGCTGCCGTTGGTGTAATAATCCCCCGTAATACTTAAGTCCACATAATCACTTATAGGGAGGTAATATCCACCATTTTGGATAAAATAGCCTCTACGGGGATCGTTTCCAAAGGTGGGGAACAATATTCCCGCCACTCTTCCCGTGGTCAAGGGGAAATAAGCAAAGGGCAGGGCAACAGGTGTGGGTACATCCATAATGTACATATTGCTGTACCCCGCTATAATTTTCTTTTTGGGGACAAATTTGGCTTTTCGTACCCTAATATAATAATCGGGGTTTACCGTGTCGTTGGAGGTGGTCAGTTTTCCCTCGTTTAAAAAGTAAACCGAATCGTTCTCTTTTTTGGTCTTTTCGGCATACACTTTCATGGCGTCGCTTCCCAATTGTCCCAAACCCGCTTGTTGCTCGGTTCTGGAATTCCAGATCAGGGCTTTTTGGGTATCAAAATTAAAACGGATGGAATCGGGCCTTACCTCTTGGTCCCCTTGTTTAAAAAAAGGCAGTTGCGAGTAATTGCCCAACGAATCCTTCATGCGCCCGGCATAGACCTCGTTTTTCACATAGTCCATAACAATGACTCCCGCTTTAAGCTCGGTATCCTGATAATAGATTTCCGCTTCGTCGTACAGGTAAATTTTATTGTCCTTTTGGCTAAGTTTTACATAGTCTTTGGCCTTATATTTGATTTTGTCCAAAAGCAAAGGCTGTTTTTTGGGAACGGTATCCGTTGCAACGGAATCCGTCTTTATCGAATCGTTCAAGATGTTCGGGGGCAACAAAGGAGCAGTGATGGTGTCCTTGGAAGCCTTGATGGGCAAAGGTCTGATAAGGTCTTCTTGAGCACTTAAGGTAACTGTGCCACAAAGAAGAACAAATAGGAAAAGTAAAAGATGTTTATTTGGTTGCAACGTGATAAATCCTATTTTTGTGCTAGTTTGGCCCAGTTTTTGGCCTCAAACTTACATATATTTTTTGTTCTACTTATTGGTGATTACGATATTTTTAACCATTAATGAACGCTATAATTACTCAGTTCTTATGAATAAAAGTCGGTTAGCATTTTTAGTTTTTCTACTTCTGGTCCTTCCTTTGACCTCTTTTAACAAAAATGATACCGAGGTATTGCCCAAAGATAAATTTGTTGTGGTCTTGGATGCAGGGCATGGTGGGCACGACCCGGGGAATATTGGAAATGGGTACCTGGAAAAGGAAATAGCCCTGGCCATTGTCCTAAAAGTTGGGAAGGAGCTGGAAAAGCACCCCGATATAAAAGTAGTCTATACCAGGAACGATGACACCTTTGTCGATTTGTTCGTAAGGGGCGAGATCGCCAACGAGGCCAATGCCGATCTTTTTGTGTCGGTACATTGCAATGCACATAATTCCAGTGCTTACGGAACGGAAACCTATGTGTTGGGGCTGCATGCCAATCGTCAAAACTTTGAGGTGGCCAAAAAGGAGAACTCCGTAATTTATTTGGAAGATGATTACGAGCAGCGATATGCGGAGTACGATATTAATTCCCCAGAATCTGTGATAGGGCTGACCATTATGCAGGAAGAGTTTCTTGACCAGAGCATACAATTGGGAAAAAAGCTACAGGATAATTTTACCAAAGGACTCAAGCGCAAGGATAGAAAGGTAAAACAAGCAGGGTTCATCGTACTGCACCAAACCTTTATGCCCAGTGTTTTGGTGGAAGCCGGTTTTTTGACCAATAAAAACGAGGGAAGCTATCTTAACTCCAAAAAAGGACAGGAGGAAATGGGAAAGGCCATTGCCGATGCCGTGTTGGCCTATAAAGAGGATATGGGCTTTACATCCACACCAGTGGACGATACCCCTCCAGTCAAGGAGGATAAAATAGCTGCTGCCGTACCAACGGATAGTCCGGAAAAGCAAGAAGAAGTAAAAGAGAAACAGCCTGAAAAGAAGTCTTCTGAGGTCCAGCATGAAGAAAAGAAAGCCAAAGAAGAGACAGGGGTAGTGTTTAAAGTGCAATTGATGGCCAGTGGAAAAAATATTGCACTCAATGGAAGTAATTTCAATGGATTGAATGAACTGTCCAAAGAACCGTATAAAAACCTGTACCGGTATATGTACGGTAATGCAAATACTTATGAAGAGGCCAAGAGGTTAAAGAAAAATGCGGATGCCAAAGGCTATACAACATCGTACATTGTGGCATACAAGAACGGGCTAAGGGTTCCCATTACGGATGTATTGAAGTAGAATGCTCTCAAAAGTACTCTTGTTATAATTATTCCTAAATTTGTTTAAACCATAAACCGAATCTTTTGAAACTATCCAGGGAAATCAAAACTGGGATTATCGTAGTCGCTGGAATCGTAGCCTTCATTTTTGGGCTTAGCTACTTAAAATCCTCTCCACTTTTTGAGAACAACAAGACTTTTTACGCTGTTTACGACAATGTAGGCGGATTACAGCCCGGGACCCAGGTTTCCATTAACGGATACAATGTGGGCAATGTTACCAGTATCAATTTTAAGGACAGTTCCGGTAAATTGTTGGTGACCTTATCGATCAATAATGAATTTGAATTTTCCAAAAACAGTATTGCTGAACTTTTCGATACCGGTATCATCGGCGGAAAAGGCGTTCAAATTGTTCCAGTGTTTGATAAAGCACCAAGGGCAAAATCGGGCGACACGCTACAATCCAAAATAAAGCCGGGAATCACTGAGTTGGTACAACAAAAATTGACGCCCTTGCAGATGAAGGTCGAAGGAGCGGTGTCCAACGCCGATACATTATTGATGAATGTGAACCAGATATTGGACGACCCTACCAAAAAACAGCTGCAAGAAACCATAGTTTCATTAAATCAGTTGGTAAAATCCTTTAAGGGAAGCGCAGATCATCTGAACACTTTGCTGGACAACAATAAAATGCAGTTGGACAGTTCCCTGAAAAATGTAAACCAAATCACTTCCAACTTCTCAAAACTCTCCGATTCCCTGGTAAACTCCGACCTTGGTGGAACCCTTACCGAGTTTAAGACTACCGTGGAAAAGCTCAACGACATATTGGCCAAAATAGAAAGGGGCGAGGGCTCTTTGGGCAAATTGCACCAAGACGATGCGCTCTATAACAATTTGGCCGATGCATCAAGGGAGTTGGATCTATTGTTGCAGGATTTTAGGCTAAACCCCAAGCGCTATGTCAATGTTTCCGTATTTGGTAAAAAACAAAAAGAGTACACGCTCCCCGAGAACGATCCCGCAGAGCAGCAGGATTCTACGGGACTAAAAGAAAATCAGTAAATGGAATATCTGCCCAATATAGTATTCGCCATAGCCCTGATTCTGGGTATTGGGTTCTTTGCCCGCAATGTTAAAAAGTTGTCCCGGAACATCAGACTCGGAAAGGGTATTGATGTGAGCGACAACAAATCCCAACGGTGGAAAAACATGGCAAAGATAGCTTTGGGACAGACCAAAATGGTAGTGCGGCCCATAGCCGGTCTTATGCATATTATTGTTTATGTGGGCTTTATCATTATAAATATAGAGGTGCTCGAGATTATCCTCGATGGCCTTTTGGGAACACACAGGTTGTTTTCTCCCTTGGGCCCCGTGTACAATTTTTTGATCGGGTCTTTTGAAATATTGGCACTTTTGGTCATTGTCGCCGTAGTGGTTTTCTGGATCAGAAGGAATATCATCAGAATACAGCGTTTTATAAAACCCGAAATGAAAGGTTGGCCCAAAACCGATGGAAACATGATCCTCTATATCGAGTTTGTGCTGATGCTCTTGTTCCTGACCATGAATGCTACGGATTTTCAGTTACAGCGGATAGGGGCAGAACACTACGTGCAAGCAGGGTCCTTTCCCGTGAGCCAGTTTATTGTTCCATTGTTTGACGGGCTATCGGAATCTTCATTGATCTTTGTGGAACGAACAGCATGGTGGTTGCATATTTTGGGCATATTGGCTTTTTTAAACTATCTCTATTACTCAAAACATTTGCATATCCTTTTGGCCTTTCCGAACACCTATTATGGAAAAGTAAAGCCACAGGGACAGTTCAATAACCTGGAATCCGTCACCAAAGAGGTGAAACTGATGATGGACCCCGATGCAGACCCATTTGCCGCACCCGCGGAGGATGATACGGCGGAGCCCGAGAAATTCGGGGCCTCGGATGTCATGGATTTGAATTGGGTACAACTGCTCAATGCCTATACCTGTACCGAATGTGGACGATGTACTTCGGAATGTCCGGCCAATCAGACCGGAAAAAAATTATCGCCACGAAAAATTATGATGGATACCCGCGACCGTCTGGAGGAAGTGGGGAAAAATATAGATGCCAATAAAGGAAAGTTTGTTTCCGATGGCAAGGAATTATTGGGCGATTACATCACAACGGAGGAACTTTGGGCTTGTACCACTTGCAATGCCTGTGTTGAAGCCTGCCCCGTTAGCATAGATCCCTTGTCCATTATCGTGGAAATGCGCAGGTATTTGGTCATGGAGCAATCGGCCGCCCCTACCGAACTGAACAATATGATGTCCAACATAGAGAACAACGGAGCCCCTTGGCCCTACAATCAAATGGACCGTTTAAATTGGGTGAACGAATAAATCTAGTACTATGAGCGAACAATTGAAGGTAAAGACCATGCAAGAGTTTATGGCAGAGGGCAAACAGCCGGAAATTTTGTTTTGGGTAGGCTCTGCGGGCAGTTACGATGATCGTGCCAAAAAGATTACAAGGGCTTTTGTGAAATTGTTGAACAAGGCCAATGTGGATTTTGCCGTTTTGGGCACCGAGGAAAGTTCCACGGGTGATGTAGCCAAAAGGGCAGGCAACGAATTTTTGTTCCAAATGCAGGCCATGATGAACATAGAATTGTTGAATGGCTACGAAATAAAACGGATAGTCACCTGCGATCCACATTCTTTTAATACCTTAAAAAACGAATACCCAAGTTTAGGCGGCAATTATGATGTGGTCCACCACACACAATATCTCAAAGAACTTATTGATGACGGGCGTTTGTCCATTTCGGGGGACGGATACAAGGGAAAACGCATTACTTTCCACGACCCCTGTTATTTGGGCAGGGCCAATTCCGTTTTCGATGCACCAAGGGAAGTGCTCGGCAAGACCAGTGCTGAATTGGTAGAAATGAAACGACACAGGAAAACTGCCCTATGTTGTGGGGCGGGAGGTGCCCAAATGTTCAAGGAGCCCGAAAAAGGGGATATGGACATTAACGTATTGCGTACCAAGGATGCCTTGGAAACCAACCCCAATATTATTGCAACAGCTTGCCCATATTGCAATACCATGATGACGGATGGGATAAAAGCACATGAAAAAGAAGATAGTGTCACCGTTTTGGACGTAGCCGAACTATTGGCAAGTTCCCAAGGGTTATAAATTGAATATAAACATGTCAGGTCGAGCGCATGTCTCCCGAATATGGGTAGGCGGTCGAGACCGAAATAAACAAAAAAATGCTAGCAGATTTCAATGAATTGCCAGACCACTCCAGAGTTTGGATCTATCAATCCAATAGGAGTTTTACCGAAGAAGAACTGAAGGAACTGGAAGAGGGCCTGACAGCTTTCCTAAAGGAATGGACCGCACATGGCAGTAATTTACATGCCGGATTCGAGATAAAGTACAAGCGATTTATCGTTATCGGATTGGACCAGACCAATGTAAGTGCATCGGGTTGCTCCATTGACGCTTCGGTACACTTTATCCAAAGTCTGGAGCAGCAATACAATGTAGAATTGCTGGACAGGATGAACGTATCCTTCAAACAAGGTGAATACATTGCCTACAAGCCCCTAAAAGATTTCAAGAAAATGGCCAAGGCCAAATCGGTTTCCCCGAACACCATTGTTTTTAACAACTTGGTGGCCACAAAACAGGAATATTTGGACCATTGGGAAGTCCCTGCCAGCGAAAGTTGGCACTCCAGGTTTGTATAGGTTTTAAATACTGGACGTCAAACCTTTAAATTCGATTGATTTCAAGGCATAAACCAACACCGAGATTTTTTCATTGACCACAGACACTTCTCGGCACCTGTCTTTGCCTACGAACGGGATATATTGCTTTTTGGGATTTTAGTAGAACAGAGAATTACAACAACTAAAGCGCTACACTCTTAAATTATCTTAAATCTTATGCTTTCCTCGATGAAATACAATATTTTTATTGCCAATAAGTTCAGGTCTTAGACAAGATTTTTATGCGGATAAATCTCCATCTCCCCCTTTTTCTACTGTTTTGTTTACAAGCTATCGGGCAATTTAACCCGTTGGTCGTTAAAGACTCCGTGGCCCAAATGGCATGGGTGGAGAACCACTATGCAAACATGACGCTTGAAGAACGGATAGGACAGTTGTTTATGGTGAGCGTTGCATCGAACCAAAGTAAATCCGCAACGGATAGGGTAAGAGACCTTGTCGCATCCGAAGGTATTGGAGGGGTCATCTTTTTAGTGGGGGGACCTGTCCAACAAGCACAATTGACCAACGCATATCAAGCTGCATCCAAAGTGCCATTGCTCATTGGTTCCGATGCCGAATGGGGCATGGCCATGCGTTTGGATTCCACCTACGCTTTTCCGTGGAACATGACCCTGGGGGCAATCCAGGATAGTACCGTTGTGGAAAAGGTGGGGCATCAGATCGGAAAACACGCCAAACGTCTTGGGGTACACATTAATTTTGCCCCGGATTTAGACGTGAACAATAATCCGCAAAACCCCATCATAGGTAACCGTTCTTTTGGCGAAGACCCCAAAAATGTGGCAGAAAAGGGAAGGGCCTTTGTTCGGGGCATGGAAAAAGCAGGCGTACTCACCAGTGGTAAACATTTTCCCGGACATGGCGACACCGCTACCGACTCACACAAATCCTTGCCCATCATCAACTCATCTTTGGAGCGATTGGATTCGATTGAACTGTATCCTTTCAAAGAAGTAATGAGCACTGGATTGAGCTCTACCATGGTGGCCCATTTGGATGTGCCTAGTTTGGAACCAAGGGAGGGACACCCATCAACACTTTCCAAAAACATAGTTACGGAAGTGTTGCAAAACCAATTGGGATTTAAAGGCTTGGTCATCACCGATGCTTTGAACATGAAGGCAGTTTCGGACTTTGCCCCCGAAGGCGAGGTGGAATTGCAGGCCTTTTTGGCAGGGAATGATTTATTGTTGATGCCGGAAAACGTGCTCAAGGCCAAAGAAACTTTCATAAAGGCATATAACAATGGTGTGGTCACGGAGGAAAGATTGGCCAAGTCCGTCAAAAAAATATTGATGGCCAAGTATAAGGCAGGTCTGTACAATTATCGGCCCGTACGTTTGGAAAACCTCCTTGAAGATTTGAACGGCATTGAAAACGATGTGGTTTACGAAGAGGCCATTGAAGCCGCCATTACGGTGGCCAAGAACAATTTTTCGTTGATGCCCATCAAAAAACTGGACAATAAAAAAATTGCATACGTTCATTTTGGTGATGATCCCGGGGCCACTTTCCACGAAGCATTGAACAAATATTACAAAGTAACCCATATCAAGGCCAAGGATATTGCCCAGTATAAAAAGGAGCTGGCGAAGTATAATTTGGTCATCATCGGTTTCCATAAGGACAATTCAAGTCCTTGGAAAGGCTACAAATTTTCAAAGAACGAGCTTTTTTGGCTGGAGGAAATATCCCGTTTGCGGACCAGTAACACCATTTTGGCCCTGTTCGCTAGGCCGTACGCTTTGTTGGATGTCCTCAATTTTGATACTATGGACGGGGTAGTGGTCGGTTATCAGAACAGTACCATTGCACAAGAAAAGGTGGCCGAGCTTATTTTTGGTGCCATTGGGGCATCGGGCAAACTGCCCGTATCGGCCCATGGCGAGTTTCCAGTGGGCACAGGTGTTGATGTTGAGCCCATTCAACGTTTGGGGTACAGTATTCCAGAACGGGTGGGGATGAGCTCCGAACTTTTGGCCGAGGTCGATACCTTGGTACAACATGGACTGGATTCCTTGATGTTTCCAGGGGCACAGGTATTGATTGCCAGAAAGGGAAAGGTTGTCTACGACAAGAATTTTGGTAAACCCACCTATCGATCCAAGGAGCATATCACAGAACAATCTATTTACGACCTGGCTTCGCTAACGAAGATTCTCTCCACCTTGCCCTTGATCATGAAAATGGAGGAAGAGGGGGAGATTGCCCTGAACGATACATTCGGGGAGCTGATTCCCGAATATGCCGATACCGAGTTGAAAGAGGTATCCGTCCTCAAAGCCCTATCCCACTATGGGCGATTGCCTTCCTGGATTGCCTTTTACTTGGATACCTTGAACAAGGACCGAAAGCCATCATCGGAATTTTACAGGCAAAACCCATCGGAGGCATTTCCGTATAAAGTTGCCGAGCATTTATATCTGACCAGGTCATATAAAGATTCCATCTATAGCAGGATTGGCAGACAAAGCCTTAAATCGAACAGGTACCGGTATAGCGATGTGGGCTATTATGTGTTCAAGGAGTATATTGAGGATACCTATAAAAGGCCTATCAACGAATTGATCGATGAGTTCCTGTACAAACCCATGGGGCTGCAACGAACCACCTTTAATCCCTTAAAAAAATTTTCCAAAGAGGAGATAGTTCCTTCCGAAGAGGACGACTATTACAGGTATCAGACGGTGCAGGGCTATGTGCACGATATGGGTGCGGCCATGCAGGGCGGTGTAGGAGGCCATGCAGGACTCTTTAGCACGGCCAATGAGGTGGCAAAGATCATGCAAATGTACTTACAGGGCGGTTACTACGGAGGGGAACGGTTTTTTAACCCCCGTACGGTGAAGCGGTTCAATACCTGCTATTTCTGTAACAAAAATGTGAGGCGTGGCGTTGGTTTTGATAAGCCCCAACTGGAAGAAAAAGGCCCTACCTGTGGTTGTGTGTCCAGGCAGAGCTTTGGCCATAGCGGATTTACGGGAACCTATACCTGGGCCGACCCCGAAGAGGAAATTGTCTATGTTTTTCTGTCGAACAGAACCTACCCGTCTGCAACGAATACATTATTGATCAAATCTGGATTGCGGACACGTATTCAGCAGGCCATTTATGATTCCATTATTAATTAGGTAATAAATAATTGCCTTAGATTTGTCTTATGAAAATAGCGATTGTGTGTTACCCAACCTTTGGCGGTAGTGGTGTTGTTGCCACGGAATTGGGTATTGCCCTTGCAGAGCGGGGCCATGAAGTACACTTTATTACCTACCGTCAACCTGTGCGTTTGGAACTTTTGGGGAACAACATTCATTTTCATGAGGTACACGTACCGGAATATCCTTTGTTCCACTACCAACCATACGAGCTGGCGCTTTCCAGTAAGTTGGTGGATACCATCAAACTGTACGATATTGAACTGTTGCACGTGCATTATGCCATACCACATGCCTATGCAGGTTATATGGCCAAAAAAATGCTCCAGGAATACGGGATCTTTATCCCGATGATCACCACCTTGCACGGAACCGATATTACCTTGGTGGGCAAACACCCCTTTTATAAACCGGCGGTTACCTTCAGTATCAATAAATCGGATGTGGTGACTTCGGTTTCCGAGGCCTTGAAAATGGAGACCTTAAAACTTTTTGATATTGAAAAGGATATTGAGGTGATTCCCAACTTTATCGAGACCACCAAGTACAAGAACAATTATACGGATTGCCAACGCACCATGATGGCAAGGGAAGATGAACGGATCATTACCCATATCAGTAATTTTAGAAAGGTTAAGCGCATCCCCGACGTCATTAAAATATTCCATCAGATCCAAAAAACAATGCCTGCAAAACTCATTATGGTAGGCGAAGGACCCGAAAAGGAAAAGGCGGAAGATCTGTGCGATTCTTTGGGCCTGAAGGACAAAGTGTTGTTCTTGGGCAATAGCAATGAAATTGATCGAATCCTTTGTTTTTCCGATTTGTTCCTGTTGCCTTCGGAAACGGAAAGCTTTGGTTTGGCGGCGCTGGAGGCGATGATCAACAAGGTGGCCGTAATTTCCAGCAACACAGGGGGGATTCCCGAAGTAAACATCGACGGGGTATCCGGTTATTTGGCCAATGTAGGTGATGTGGAGACCATGGCGGCTCGGGCGATAGAGATCTTAAAGGATGATGAAACTTTGGAAAAGTTTAAGGAAAATGCATTCAATGTGGCATCAAAATTTGATATAGTACATGTGCTGCCCTTGTACGAAGACCTTTATGAAAAGGCTTTTAAATCACGCTTTAAAAACACTTTTTAACCATCAGATATATAGTCGTCTTCATAGCATTGATCTGTTTGCTCTCCTGTAGGGCCCAAAAAGAGGGGCATTCCCCTGCGGGCGAAGCAATGGAGGGCATGGTATTGATAGACCATGATGATTTTATCAACATAGATGTATTCGGGGCACGGGTGATCCGGGATGCAAAAGCGTTGCGAAAATTTTATGCTGAAATAAACAAAACCCGTAAACCTGGCCTACCCGTTCCCGTTGTGGATTTTTCCAAAGAGCTGGTAATTTTGGTCTGTTTGGGGGAACAGAAAGGGGATATAATGCCCGTATTGTCCAAATTGAAGGAGACCGACGCGGAAATTTCGATGGCCTTGGAGCTTGTTGAGCAGAAAAAGGAGGAAGCAACCACGGTTCAGGCCACTAATTTTCCCTTTTACCTCTACAAAATGCCATTGGTCGATAAAACCATCACTTTCCAAAGGATTGACCATTAGGACTTTCAAAATATATTTTGCCTCTCATCGAAAATAAGCGCACTTTGAAGTGCAAAGTTTCTTTTTTTAAGGGCTTGCCATAGCTTTGAAGGCGATAAACCTCAAATCGAGTAAAAATGAATATTTCAAAACCTTTGACCCTATTGGTCGTGGCTTTTTTTTCTTTTGCCATGGCCTATGCCCAAGACGTAGAACTGACCAAGAAGGATAGTATTGTACAAAGCTACTGGCTTGTATCGTTGGGAACCAATGTGGTGGATGACTCCGGAGATGAATTTGGAAGGCTTTTTGACATAGGCGATGCATGGAACGCAGTGCCCTATCCGTCCAGGCTTAGTTTTGGCCGTTATTTTAAAAACGGTCTTGGCTTGGAGGCCATAGGCTCTTACAACAAATACAAGGAAGGAAAAATTGTGGACAACAATGTGAATCCAGGAGATGTGGATTATTGGGGGCTTGATTTTAGGGTAAGCTACGATTTAGACATGATTTTGGGACACATGGGTTTTTTTGATCCCTACGTAGGAATTGGTGCGGGGTATACCGATGCCAACAATCAAGGTAGAGGTACATATAACGCTGTTTTAGGGTTTAGGACATGGCTCTCTGACCATTGGGGATTGGATTTCAACTCCACAGGAAAATGGGCCATGGACACGGAAAATGCAACCAATCACATTCAGCATGCAATAGGTGTAGCTTATAGGTTTGATGTAGAAAAAGGACTTTCCAGAAAAGGGGAGGAGAAATTGGCCTTATTGCAGGAAATGGAAAAAGAGCAGCAAAGGGTTCAGGATTCCATTGCCAAAGCCGAAGAAGAAGCAAGATTGCTGGCCGAACGACTTCAAAAAGAAAAAGAGGCCGCTGAACTAGCTGCAGCGGAAAAGGCAAAAAGGGAAGCAGAAGAAGCTAGAAGAGATGCATTGCAGACCAAGATAAACGATTTGGGGAATGTGTACTTTAAGCTCAATTCCTCTTACTTGACTTCAAAAGATAAAGAATTGTTGGATCAGTTGGTCGTCATCATGAACGACGAACCTGGATTGAAAATCAGGGTTACTGCCCATACCGATTCCAGGGGAACGGAAAAGTACAACCAATGGCTTTCGGAGCGAAGGGCAGAGCGTACCGTGGATTATGTGATTACAAAGGGAATATCTGAGGATAGGGTCAGTCATGAGGCCTTTGGGGAAACGCAATTGGTAAACGAATGTGCCGATGGGGTACGTTGTACCGAAGAGCAACATTCGAAAAACAGGAGGTCCGATTTTGAGATAGTCGGGTTCTAGTAAAAAAAGCTAAGCATAAAGTAAAGCCATGGTTGTTGACCATGGCTTTTTTGTTTGTAATTGCATAGCAATTAAGAAGTAATCAACTGGTGATAGGCCTCCAATATAGGTTCGCGCCTAAAATCTTGGATTCGTTGTAAAAGTTTGGGCTTGCATGCCTTCAAAAATTCGGGATGTTGCAACACATAATCCAAGGCCTTTTGCATGCAGGCTACATTGTTTACCGGAGTTAGAATACCATAGTCGGTAAACATGATATCATCGGTTTTGGCCTCTTTCAGTTCCATCATTTCGTCGGGGCCCGATTTGCAATTGGTGCTTACAATGGGCAGGCCACAACACATGGCCTCCATGAGCACGTTGGGGAATCCTTCGTTTAAGGAACCGAACAAAAAGAAATCGGCAGCTTTTAAATATTGGAACGGATTGCTTTCAAAACCCATCAAAAACACTTGTTCTTCCAATCCAAGGTGTTTGATCTTGGCTTCCAGTTGCGACCTAAGTTCACCTTCCCCAAAAATGTAGAGGCGTAGGTTTTTATAAGGGACCACGGCCTCCAACAAAAAGCTGTGGTTTTTTTCTGGAACAAGCCGGCCAATACTGACGGCGTTCACATAATTGGCATCAAAAAAGCCTTCCAATTTTTCAATTTTGTCGATTTTGTCAATATCGATGGGGTTGTATATGGTTTGGGTCCGTTCTTTGGGAACGCCAAAATTATCGACCAAATCCTGGGCACTGGCCTTGGCATTGCTTACCACCAAATCCGCTTTTGGGTATAGGCGTTTCACCAAAAAATTATTGATCCGGGATTGAAGTTCATTGCCCCCATACTGCATGCTCGGAAAGTTGCGTTCGCTGATCATGAGTTTGTAGGGATGATTGGTAAACCAGCGCGCCATTATATTCACGTAGCAGGGGCGCGTTAAAAGGCTGAAGGAATGTGTAATGTTTTTCCTTTTTAAAAAATGCGCATACTTATATGCCAACCATGGGAGCTTTGCCAATTTTAGAATACCGGATTCGTTTTTTTTTGATTTGGCCAAATAATGAATGGGAACCTCTTCGGGAACAGGGTAGGCCAGTTCTTCCTCGGTCAGTACCAAAACCACGGACTGCCCTTTTTTTACCAAATAAGGGAGGAGGTAGGAGGTGACCCTTTCGGCACCGCCCCCGGCCAAGGAGTTGATGAAGATTGAGATATGCTGGTTTTTTTTCAAAACAGGTTTGTTTGTCAATATTTTTGGCTATCTCGATGCTTTTTCAAATAAATTCTCATACTTATTGATTATGCTTTGAGCGGAGTATTTGGACCTCACATGTTTGGCCACCTGATTTGGTTGAAATAATTTTTGATGGTCTATCAAATATGATAGTTTTTCTACAAAATCATTATCATTCTTTACTATGAAACCATTTTCCCCTTGCACTATAATTTCGTTCATACCCCCAGGAGCTTGGTATACCAGGGCAGGTGTCCCAACGGCTAAACTTTCAATAAGTGCGTTCGGAAAACCTTCCAAATATGATCCTTGTAGGTACAAATGGCTTTTTTCAAGAAACTGATACACCTTATCCGTTTTCGGGATGTAATTTATGTTAGCCGAGACATTTTTCTCTTTTGCAAAATCGAAAATATTGTCTTTTTCCCCACCATCTCCGATAATAGTATAGCAATAAGGAATTTTTAATTTTGACAATGCTTTTATTATTCGTTGATGTCCTTTTTGCTTCACTAATCTACCAACGGTTATAAATTGCATTATATCTCCACAGGGAATTGAATCTTTGACCTCGATATCCTCTGCCACCGGATTATTGATCGTAACAATATTTCTATTTTCATATTTTTTAATACTACTCATATCGTTCTTCATATCTTGGGATTGGCATATGAAATAATCGATTCTCCTGTGGGCAATTTTAGATACTATAGCATTAATTCTGTGGAAAGCTTTTTGATCCCAATTATTGAATTTTTTACCGACACTCAACACAAAAGTCTCTCTTGCTATGCAGATAGTTTTCGGAAAAAGGTATGAGACAAGGGCAATATTGTAATTCACATGGGTTAGAGAGCCCATAACTATATCTGGTCTATTAACCCAATATAGTTTTAAGATTTTGAAAAGGGCGAGCCTAACTTTTTTTTGTTTTAAGTATATTACTTCTACGCCTGAGGTGTCAAAGAGTGTATCTTTTTTAAACCCAATTACAACTAATTTAACATCAAATTTATGCTTATCTAGGTTTTTAGCTATAAATAACATTACTCTCTCTGCACCACCAGCGGAAAGACTGGGGATAAAGAACAGAATCTTTTTTTTTGTGTCAACCTTCAATTTTTTGCTGATATCTTTATATATGTTTAATTATTCTTTTGATATCAATTTCTTTTATTTTTTTGGCTGGGGAACCAGCCAATAATATTCCATCTTCGTCAAAAGACTTATTAACCGACGAATTAGCCGCTATGGCTACATTATTTCCAATCGATATATCTCCATATATTTTAACGCCGGGGGCAATATAGACATTGTCACCGATTTGCGGTGCTTGAGGGTTACCCCCAGATGCACCTATGTTAACACAGACTTCCATTCTACAGTTTTTTCCTATTCGTGCCCTACTGTTAACTACAATGGTGCCATAATGAATAATACATAAGCCGGGACCGAATACATTGGGAGGTATTGAATAGCCAAGTTTTAGCGAAAGTTTGTTGAATTTAAAGCGCAAAAAATTTAAATAGATTTTTGATAAAAAACCTTTTTTACAGTTTGTGTAATATTCTAATTTCCTCAATTTTTTTTGAAACTTCCAAGTGGGATTTGGTAGAAGTGCTTGTTTAATTTTCCCCACAAAAGAGCTGGCTACATCACCTCTAGCTAGGGCGTCTTGTTTCAAATAGTAATGGTATTCTTCTTTAGTTGAAATCATATATTTACTAAACATTTTTACCGCACTTCTAGTATAAATTAATTACCTAATCAGTTTCATATTTGTTTATTCCTTAGTGCTCACCTCGATTCTATTGATTCGTCTAATATAAATGTAAATTAAAAGAGCATTGCCTAAATATATAAATGACGTTGCTAATGCTATTCCTTTGATTCCCATTATCTGAATCAAAATATAATTAAATATAATATTTAAAACTAAACTAGCTAAAGAAGAAACAACCAAGAAATTGTTCCTATTGATAGCAGTCAAATACTTGTTCATAACAATGGCCGATATATAAAAAGGAAGTTGAATTAGAAACATTTGTTGAATAACATATACCTGTTCCGTATCCGTTGCGGTAAAGGACCCTCTTTCAAACAGAGTTTCAATGATAAATCTTGACAGAAGAATAAGAAGTATTGCCAATATGCTGAGAATTGCCAATACCGAGCCCAATACTCTATGTAGATATTCGTAAAGTTTTTTCTGACCTTCTGTGGCTTTTTTGGAAAAATAGGGTAAAAGGGTGTTGCCAATAGATACACTTATAAGACTCAATACCACTAGAGGTATTTTATTACCGTAATTAAGAGCGGCAATTGCACCTATTGCCAGTTGGGCCGAAAAGAACTGGTCAACCATTGGTGTTAGCCCCATAATTAATCCTGAGGATATTTTGGCGGGAAACTGTTTAAGCAGAATTTGAATATTCTTGCTTTTTAAATTGGGCCGACTTATATGGATGACTTTTTTCTTGAAACCCGCAACAACGACATATAAAAAACTCAATATGCTTCCGACCAACATTCCCATTGCCAAAGTTTTTTCTTGTAGTTCCTGTTGAAAGAATATTAGAAAAACAATGGTAATTAATGGTACAAAAATAGCATTGATGCTAGAGTGCAAGAATTCGTCATCGACCATAAGCAGACCAGCTACAAGAGAGGTTATGCCCCAAAACAACATACAGGGCAATACGAGCCACAATTGTGCTTTTATAAGTCCGTAATATTGTGCTTCATGCCCCGGAAAAAGCACTTCCAGATAAACATCAATACCCAAATAGGTAATCCCCATCATTAAAAGCGCTAATATAATGGTAATGAAAAAACTGGAACTTTGGAATGCACCCACATCTTGACCTTGTTTCTTTTCCAAGACATAGTTGGGAATAAAAACACTATTATACGAACTTAAAAAAACGTTCTGCACAAAAGTAGGAACTAGCACTGCTATCAAATAGGTGTCCAAAAGTTCAGAGACCCCATAAGTATCAGCTATTATAATTTCTTTAAAAAAACCTATTCCCTTAACCAATAGCGAAACCAAAGCCACCGTAAGTATATTAGAAAATAGTTGACCTTGGAACTTTTTTAACAGGTGAAGAAAGGAGCTTTTTTTTCTCTCTTTTGGCATTATTTCTTAGTGTTGATCAGCCTTAATTAGAGCTATTTCTTGGTTATCTAGTGAGAAACGCCGGAATTGATCGGTATAAGTGTATCTTTTCAATTGAATTGAAATCCACATGAGGATAAAAATGGCATACTCATTAGTCATAAAATTATGATTGGTCATAAAAAAAAGCGCAATACCAGTCATCATTAACAAAGCATAAGGTTTCTCTTTGAACTGCTGATACCCCCTTAAAAATAGCTTGCCTAGAAAAAAAAGAAATACGGAAAAAGGAAGAATTCCACCTTCCCCCCAAATTAAAAGATATGAATTATGAACCCCCCATTTTGTAGGAACTACTCCATGCCCCAGAAATGATCTGTACCCGTTACCAAAAAAAGGATTCTCAAATAAAACATCGTAATAACGAGCCCATGTTTCAGTACGTGAATCTTTGTTCAACTCTTTAATATCATTTTGTTCGGTTCCGTTAATTAAAGCTCCAAGCTGTTCCAAGCGTTCGTTTTTAACCGGCAGAAACTCGTTAAAGGTTACAAGCAAAGTCAGCACTCCAAACCCAATGAGAAGCATTTTGGCGTTTTTTATGCTCAAACGAATGGACATCAGATTTAGTAGCAACCAAGTAATCATAAAGGTTCTGGAAAAAGTAATCAATCCTAAGCCTGTAAAGGATAGCTTGCTAAAGAGCCTGAATGATTTTATTATAGTAAAACTTAAAGCAAACCCCATTAAACAGACCAAACCTCCATTATTGGGATCCATATAAAATCCACTGAAGCGCCCATAATTCTCTATTGGACTGGGAAATAAAAAAATGTTACCTAAAATAGAAAAAGCACCAACCAATAAAAAAAACCAAAGTTCTTTTTGACTAGTTCTTTTCACTACTTCGTAACCTCCCCATATAATAATGAAGTACTTTATTACTGTGACATAGAAAGAGTACAAATCAACTATATATTCTTGGCTGACTAAGATGCTGATTAAAAAATAAAGAGTTCCAAATAATAACAGCTCATAACAGTTTCCTGTTTTTTTATTGAGTATAACATAGGCAAGTAATAAACCATAGGAAGCATAGCTTAACAAAGAGGATAGTGTGCCATTAATGTATACTAGGGTAAATCCTGGTAAGTTCCATAGAATCAGCGCTAAAATAGCATAACGTAGTATGGGAAAAATCTCAGGCTTTGACTCCATTAATCTGTACTTAGTTCTTTAAATAAAGCTTCCCACTTTCTAATAATCTCTGATAAAGTGAACTTTTGCATACTTTGGGGAGCTTTAGTCGCTAAAGCCATCCGTAGCTTGTCATCTTCCAACAAAAGCCTCAGATTATCTTGCATCGATTCGGCATTTTGGTTTTTCACAAGTATTCCATTTACTTGATTTTCAATCAATTCACTTGGTCCAGATACACAATCGTAAGCAATACAGGCCATACCATTGCTTAAGGCTTCCATTAAGCCCATTGGTAGTCCTTCATGTCTTGATGGTAGCACAAATATTTGGGAATTCTGCATAATTTCAAAAACATTAGGACAAAATCCAGCAAATTCAATATGTTGCTCAATTCCTAAGCCATATGCAATATTTTTGAGATGTGGCAACCCTTTTTCTCCTCCCCCTAAAATCCGAAGTGTCCAATCACTGTGTTCTTTTAAAATCGGAGCCACAACTGGCAAGAAAGAATCAAACCCCTTTTGATGGTATCGATTTAAAGAACCTACCAATAGAATCGATTTTTCCCTTTTATTGAAAGGCTTTATTTGACTGGGTATCGTTATAGGATTTGGCATTACTTTTACTTTTGCACCCATCTTTGAAAAGTAATCAACGTCATAATTTGTTAAAACGGTAACAAAGTCAGCAAATCTGTAAAAGTATTTTTGTACAAATAAGTCTTTTTTACTTTTTCTATTGAACGTATGATTGATATGTTCCGAAACGATTACATTGATTTTAAGCAAGAGTCCAACCACTATGGCAATAAAACCATTGGGAGGCATGAAGGAAATCAAAACATCAGGTTTTGGTTCTTGCTTTTTATAAAAACTACACAAATTATAAATAGATCTTAGTTTATGGTTTTTAATGGAACCTTGATGTAGTTTTATCCTTCGTACTTTATTTGATACGGTATATTGATCACCATCGTTGAATGTAATTAACCTTACTTCGTGATTTTCTGCGAGTGCATCTGCTATGGTCACCATAACTCGTTCGGCTCCACCACCGCTCAACCTATCAATGCTGAAGTCTATTCTCATTGGTCTTTAATGTTTAATTTTTCACCAAGTTTGGCGTCCCAAGAATCGGGCTTGAAAGGACCTGTTCCACCGATGTGGTATAAGGTTAACTCACCAAAATAGAGTTTATTGCTGATTAAATACCAGTCGACCCGTAAATACTTGAATTCTTTGGATAAATCCTCAGATAGCTTAATCATCTCGTCCAAACATTTAGGCTTTTCAATGTCCCTAGAATTTTTATTCGAAGAATTTTTAAGCATTTTGGACCACTGATATGGCTGTTTTTGCCATTCTTTGTTGTACCAATTGCGAAAATGTTCTTTGGAACCTCTTGCCATATCCACGCTTATCATTTCTACATTACCATTGAAGCAATGTAGTTTGTAGTCAGCCGGAAAACTTCCAGTGCCATCATCCAGTAGCTTTTCAACAATAATGAGTGGTTTTATATCTTTGTAAACAAGCTCTCTATTATCCCAATAGTAGTTCTGGGACATATTTTTGCGCAACCGAAGTTGAATCTCTTTCCAATTTATTGATTCATTTTTATCCTTCACCACAATTCCTCCGGAACTATCGTGGTTTGTTTTTATAATTACCGGATAATCAGGAAGATTTTTGGGAACAATATCCTTAGGGTTGGATGTGACAAAAGCGAGTGGTATTAGGTATTCGTTTCCGATTTTCTCTTCTATATACTTTCTAACCTCATACTTGTCTGCTAACTTACTTCCAATAGGGTTGTTGTAATTGAGTTTTAACCAATTGATTTTTTCATTTAAGGTTGTTGGGTTTTCTAAATCAAGTTCGTAACCCAAATTCTTTTTAAACCGTTGTTGGGTAAATTTTTCTGGGGAAAGGTATTTCTTATGCAAGAAAAAGTAATAAATACCAGCAATGGGGGTTAATACTAAAAAACCTATCTCACTTTTTTGGTAAAACCTCCTTAAAAAACTTTTCATTTCCCAGTTTTGAAAGGCAAAGATTGATTTTTTAGTATTAGTATCAAAAAAAGCTGTTCAAAGAAACAGATTAATCGATATCCGAACTATTTAAAAAAGGAATTCTTAAATTTTTTTTTAACAACCACTTAGTTTACAATTAAAGAATAAAGAAATTCTTCGATATTAGTATACCCATTACCATTTTCATCACCAGATGGTTTTGCGGATAAATCTCCATATGTGCGAATTTCCCATTCATCCGACATACCATCTCCATCTGTGTCATAACTTTGAGGACGTGACACATTGTTGATATCGGGGACTCCCCCAGCATCAGCCGTGGAGGTGTGTTCTCTTGTTCCTGATGAATTAATGAAATCATCCAGTAAAGTTGCTGCTATTTCATCAGGAAAAAGTACACTTGCTCCCAAATCGTATAGAAGTGTATTTACAACATCAGAACTAGGTAGGGGCTCATAACTGCTCGCAGCTACTCTATGGGCTTGGTTCGCTGATTTCCAATTATCATTCATTGTGTCATAATCTGAATATCCAATCTGGATATTGTCAGATTGGTGTATCAAACCATCAGTAATAAGACCATCAGGATTTTCATATTTATTATTTAAGAAAACATGGTCTGATTGACTCGGGGGAAAGTCTTGGTCACCTTTAAACACATTACCAACGGAATCAAATTCTGAATCACCAAAACTTACTGTTACTGCCCTATTATAGTTGTATAAAATATTGTTTACAAATTCCAAACCAGTACTTCCATCTCCATAGGTGTGATTTGGTACTCTGTTGCCTGAATTAAAGAAGCCATTTCTTATAACAGAAATGTTGGTTAACTCTTTTCCAATAAGCATAGCATAATTATACTCCCCAATACCATCAGAATTCAAGCAGTTTTGGATAGTCACATTTTGTACCTTTGCATTTGTTGCACCTTGCGAATTGCCGCCAATTGCCATGTTTTCGTCAGTGCCTAAGGAAACATCACAGTGATCTACAATAATATTTTTCATTATGGTGTTGGACGTTGTATTGATTATCCTAATACCATCAACATTTCCATCTGTGTCATCAGCTACTCGAATTCTTAAAAACCTAACGATTACTTCTGAAGCCCTTATTCCGAACGTATGTCCCTTTATAGTAATTCCGGGGCTAGGAGCAGTTTCTCCTGCTATAGTAATATAAGGGTCAGATATATAGTGTTCCCTTGTCCATTCTATTTCACCTCCAACATCAAAAACAACGATTCGTGGACCTGATGCTTTCATGGCAGAGACCAAACTGCCTGGACCATCTTCATTTAAATTGGTAACATGAATAATTTCTCCACCTCTCCCTCCTATTGTATTTTCACCATATCCGTAGGCTGATGGGAATGCTTTTAACGCTCCCATGTCCGCAGTTCCATATTGGGTGTTTACGACCACGGTGGCCTTTTTTTCATATTTGTTTTGACTACCTTTTCCTCGTACCTCCACGGTATAGGTAAATTCGTCGCTTACCATACCATTGTTACCGACCTTGTTGGCAGATTCCGGTTTTGGTGAATAGGTTATGGTATTATCCTCGTTGAGGCTTATGTCGCCTTCCAGGGCATCGGAAACCGCCACAATTTGAAAGCTTTCCAAATCTTGGGAAGGAATACTGTCATTTTTCAACACATCCAAGATAGCTGATTCCACAGCTCCGGAAATGGTGAATTCATCATTGTTTACACTAAAAGATACTGAGTTTATGAGCTCGCCATCCTCAGTTGTTTCTTCTTCAATTTGGTTTTGAATCGTTTCATCGAACAAATCACTGTCCTTACTACACGAAGAAAGCGTCAGGGAAATAAAAAGCAATAAAAGACTCACGTACGAAATGGTTTTGTGGGATGCCATTTAGAATAAAGAGGTTAAGTGGTTAAAAACTATATTTCCGACTTGGGAAACAAATCTAATTTAATTGTATGTTTTATCGACGTAAAACTATTTTTTTTCGATGAAATGCACTTTCTAATCCATTGATTCTCTGTACTTATTTATTTTTTCGATGAAAATCGGTTTTAATCAGGTGAAATACATTATAAACGTTTGTGTTACGTCGGCAATGCTTTTTTGGATGTGCAAAGCATTGATTATCGATGAAATACACTCTTTTTTAACATTCGACAGCACTTTTTATGAATATGTTCACACTGGCTAGAAAATTTGAATAATTTGCCTTTAATGTACAATGGTGTAAAAAAGGGTTGTAAAAGACACAGGAAGAAAAAAACCTTTTTGATCTATCTGGCTCCGACCAATTGTCGACCGAAGCGTGAGACCATTAAAAAATGTCCTAAAGCAAATGAAATTGTAAAAGAAAAAATAAAGGCAAACAATACAACATATATACCATTTAGATTGATTAGGGTTTCCCACCTGAATAGTATCATCAATACGGGTTGATGAATTAAATATATGTAATAGCTACTGTTGTTGATTTTGGAAATCAAGGGATTGCGTTTGAAAAAACCTGCCTTTCCCAATTTTGAAAAAGCCAAATATGTAAATATTATAGATAATATTCCCAATGGTAATTTTATATATCCAGCAATAAGGTTTGCAATTAATAGTGAATCAATATTTTCTATCAACAATGGGGAAAGAAAGAAAAGCAATAAATGACTTAAAAAGAACCATATAAATTTTCCTTCTAGCTTTTTCGATATTATTGTATTGTTGGTATGGAAAAAATAGCCCACATAAAAGAAAACTCCGTATTGAAAAGCCTTGGAAATGGGAATTAGACCCAGCTTAGAGAATATAGGGAAAAGTATGTATAAAAACGACACGATGAGAACACCTGTAAAAGGCTTCTTCTTAAAATAATCTTCGAAAGGATAAAAAATGAGGAATACAGTAAAAATCATTGTGAGAAACCAAAGATGCCCCGTAGCACCACCAAAAAATTCTGAAACAAAACCTTTAAGGCTTGTTATGCCCATAATGAAAACAATATATAGCGGTGCGAAGATGAAATAAGGTTTTATTAAGCGGTTGAACTTTTTTTTGAATAAGATTTTATATGTCGGGTATTTCTTTAGGTTGTTTCTTAAATAACTGAACAAAAGACCGGAAATAAAGACAAAGAGAGGCATTGAAATCGAAGAAATATAACGTCCCAAAATATCAAGATAGTGTGAATAATGGTAGTATTCACTAATTGACCAAGCGCCAGTATATGGAGAAAAACAGTGCCTCAAGACTACTATACTTATTGCAAATACCCTTAGCAAATCCAAATGCTCAATACTTGAAACGCTTTTATTCCTATTTACAGCTAAGTTGTCTTTTTCAGAATGCTTCAAAACAGATTATTTGATATGTTAACAGTTAATTAAAAATATGAATTGTACCAATCCACAAATTCTTTTACTCCCTTTTCAATGGGTGTATCGGGTTTGTAGTCGTAGTCTCTTATCAGGTCGTTCACGTCTGCCCAAGTACTCTCCACATCACCGGGTTGGATGGGCATTAAATTTCGTTTGGCAGGTGTATCCAAGGAGGACTCAATGGCATCAATAAAATCCGTAAGCTTTACCTGTTTGTTGTTGCCTATATTATAAATCTTATAAAGTTCGTCCTTTCGTTTGCTTTCCGCTACGGGGGTTTCTATAATTTTGCCCATTCCCCCGACAATATCATCCACATAGGTAAAGTCCCTGGCCATATTGCCATAGTTGAACACATTGATGGGCTCGCCCTTTTTTATGGCATCCACAAAGAGGAACAGGGCCATGTCCGGTCTGCCCCAAGGGCCATAAACGGTAAAGAACCGAAGCCCGGTAGTGGGCAGTTGGTACAAGTGGCTGTAGGTATGTGCCATAAGCTCGTTGCTCTTTTTGGTGGCGGCATAAATACTAATGGGTCTATCCACGGTGTCTTCCGTGGAGAATGGAATTTTTTCGTTCAATCCGTAAACGCTGGAGCTACTGGCATACACCAAGTGCTTCACCTTGCCATGTCGGCAGCATTCCAATAAATTGGCAAAACCCACCACATTGCTCTGGATGTATGCATCGGGATTTTCCAAACTATAACGTACTCCGGCCTGGGCTCCCAGATTACAGACTACATCGAAGGTGTTTTCTTGAAACAGCCGATCCAAACCTTGGCGGTCGGCCAGGTCGAGTTTTATGAACTTCATTTGCTCACCATGCAATGTGCTTGAGGATATTTGTCCGTCCACTTCTGCTTTGGCCCTTGGAATGCCCAGTTGCTGTATACGGGCATATTTTAACCCAACATCATAATAATCGTTGATATTGTCCATACCAATTACGGTATGTCCGTTTTTGATCAGAAGCTCACAAAGGTGGTATCCTATAAATCCTGCTGCCCCGGTTACTAAGATGTTCATTGGTTATTTTTTATAAATTCGTATTGCTATATATTATTTCGCTGAGTTTTTCTTTAAAATATCCTCGATATATTTTTCGGTCGAGGCTGCCATTTGGTGTGTTGAGAAGGTTTCCAAAAAGGTTTTTCTTGAATTCTTGCCCAACTCCGCTATCAGTTTTCTATCCCGTATCAAATGAGAGAGTTTTTCTGCCAAATGCTCGGGATTTTCCTTTGGAATTAAATAACCATTGTAGCCGTCCCTCACCATTTCATGAACCCCGCCCACATCCGAAGCTACTATGGGAACTCCTACGGACATGGCCTCACATATAGAAAGGGGGAGCCCCTCAAACCTAGAGGTAAGCACAAATATATCCGACTTGTTCAAAAATGAGGGGATATCGTTGCTTTCACCATGAAAGGTGATCAAATGGTCGATCTTCATTTTCTTGGACAGGCTCACAAATTCTTGGTGCAAATCCCCATGGCCCACCAAATCTACTTGAATTGGTACATCTTTTAAGGTTTGTAACGCCTTAAACAAGGTCATGTGATCCTTTTGATATGAAAAACGGGCCGTCATTAATAGGGTAATCGGGTCTTCCTTTGCTTCTTTCCGTTCTTCTTTTAAAAAGTCTGGACTTCCGTTATAAATCACCCGCATTCTGGATTCGGGGACTATGCCGTGCTTTGAGGCCAAATTGAAATCAAATGCCGAAACAGTGATCAAATGGTCGGTAAACCTGCCCATCACTTTTTCAATGGCCATGTACATATATCGCTTAAGCCCCTTTACCCCGGGCGTAAACGACCAACCATGGACTGTAAAAATGTTGGGCATTCCTATTTTATGACAAGCAAGTCGGCATAAAATTCCCGCTTTGGATGAATGTGAGATTACAATATCCGGTGCTTCCTGTTTCAATAATTCGCAGATGGTCTTGTAGCATTTAAAGTCGTTTATGGGCGAAATTTCCCTTTTAAGACTTGGTATGCAGGTAACCTTTACGTTGAGTGCTTCAAGCCGTTTGGTCAAAGTACCCTCTTGTCCGACCATTACCTGAACCTCATGACCGCTTTTGACCATGGCTTCCGTATTATTGAAAAGCACCATTTGAGCTCCACCAATTGGTTCGCTAAGTGTTATAACCTGAATTATCTTCATTTGCCCAAAAGGTGTGTTTTTCTGAATAAAAAGCGTGTGGCCATATAGTACGTGTAGCACATAACTGGATGCTAAACCCTATGGTTAGCTTCCGTTTTGTCCAATTTTGTAGAATTTAAAGCCCAGAGCCTCCATTTTTTTGTGGTCTAAAATTCTTCGCCCATCAAAAACAAAGGCTGGCTTGAGCATGAGATCGTGTATGGCTTGCCAATCGTACTCCTTAAATTCGTCCCATTCGGTTAACACGGCAATGGCGTGGGCATCTTTTGCAGCTTCGATAGGGTTGTTTACAACGGTTACCAATTTTTCGATTTCCTCCCTAGATTTGTTTCCGAGGTATTCCAGATCGGCATAAATGGTTTCTTTGGATACCTTTGGATCGTACACCACAATGTTTGCGTTTTCTTCCAAAAGTGCATCGGCCACATAAATGGCTGCGGATTCTCGGGTATCGTTGGTGTCCTTTTTAAAGGCCCAACCGTAGAAAGCTATTTTTTTGCCAGAGACCGTATTGTAGAGGGTAGCAATAATATTGTCCGCAAAACGTCTTTTTTGGTAATCGTTCATTATGATTACCTGTTCCCAGTAATCGGCAACTTCTTGCAATCCAAAACTTTTGGCAATGTAAACCAAGTTCAGGATATCTTTTTGAAAACAAGATCCCCCAAAACCAACGGAGGAATTCAAAAACCGAGATCCAATTCTGGAATCGTATCCAATTGCCTTGGATACTTCGGCAACATTGGCATCTGTTCTTTCACAAAGCGCCGAAATTGAATTGATGGAAGAGACCCGTTGTGCCAAAAAAGCATTGGCCACAAGTTTGGAGAGCTCGGAAGACCAAACATTGGTCTGTAAAATACGTTCTTTGGGCAGCCAGTGCTCGTACACCCAGCTTAAGGCATCCTTTGCTTCTTGCCCCGATGGGGTATCCGCCCCACCTATCAATATACGGTCCGCATCGAGCAAGTCATCAATAGCGGTACCCTCTGCGAGGAATTCGGGGTTGGACAGGATTTCAAAATTCACATTGTTGCCCGTATTCTCCAAAATACTTTTCAGCGCTTCGGCTGTCCGAACAGGAAGTGTGGATTTTTCAACCACAATTTTATCGTTAACGGCCACTTTTGCTATGTTTCGGGCACATAGTTCAATATATTTTAGGTCAGCCGCTTGGCCTTTGCCCTTACCGTATGTTTTTGTTGGTGTGTTCACGGAAATGAAGATCATATCGGCCTCATCTATGGCGCGGTCCACCTCGGTCGAGAAGAACAGATTTTTCCCTCTGGCCTTTCCCACAACTTCTTTTAAGCCAGGTTCGTAAATGGGAAGTTTATCCAAATCTTCATGGTTCCAAAGATCTATTCTTTTTTGGTTTATATCGACTACATTTACCGTTATTTCAGGACATTTAGAGGCAATTACAGACATAGTGGGGCCGCCAACATAACCGGCTCCAATACAGCAAATATTCTTGATTTTTTTCATGCTTAATTTTTGTTGAATTCAAAGATGGTAAAAAAAATATGAGACTTGCACTTGATTTTAGACCAAGTCACTTTTTTTTGGATGAAAGGGAATAATAGAGATTGCATTTAATCGGTCATTTATTTTTGGTGTGATTATTTATTGTGCAAGGGAAAATTCTGTCAGACGATAAAATGGAATCACAAAGATAAAAAGGTAAATTAGTTCGGTTGAACGATTTTTCATAAGCTTAAACGAAATAAAAAGAGGTTTGTGGATGACTGATATACTTTTAGTCGCGATTTTATGTTTTATTAAAACTCAAACTATCCTTTAATATTATGTCAATACATAAATAGATGTTTTGTTCAAATAAAAGTAAATATTTATCAAATAATGGTTTTGCTAAGTACAGCCTAATACGCGTGAGTTATCCGCCGTTGCTAATTTGTGTTAATTAGGTTTCTTTGGCAGCCAAAGTTATTCTATATTTCGCTTTAAAACGATTTAAGTTCATCTAACCAAAATATTCAACAATGAAATTTCAACCTCGTAACATAGTACTGTTTTTTATTTCAATTATTTTTCTTGGTTCCTGTGCATCCAAAGAGGATGTGGTTTATTTTCAAAATGCTGCCTTATCCGGTCTGGAAACGCAGGTAAAGGAAAGTAAATCCACTACTCGGTTCAAAGTGGATGATCTGATCAGCATTTATGTTTCCACCCTTGACCCGGAAGCCAGTGCCCCGTTCAACCTTTTTAGGGGGACACAGGAAGGAGGCATTAGGCCAGAGCAGGTAGATTATTTAGTGGACAAAGAGGGCGAAATTGATTTTCCGGTGGTAGGTAAAATAGAGGTTGTTGGGCTGACCCCAGAAGAGTTGCGGGTTAGATTGACAGAAAATTTATCGGATTACCTCAAAGATCCGATAATCAATATTCGATTAAAAAACTTTACTGTTACTGTTTTGGGCGAAGTGAAACGGCCTGGGACTTATTTGGTCAATGGGGAGCAAATCACAATTTTTGAAGCCCTTGGATTGGCCGGAGATATGACCATTAAAGGCATGCGAAAGAATGTTTTGGTGGTTAGAGAGTTCGATGGGACAAAAGTGTATTACCGAATTGACCTGACCAGCAATAGTGCTGCGGAATCCCCTGTATACTATTTAACACAAAACGATGTTGTTTATGTTGAACCGAACAAATCGGCCATAACCTCTTCCACATTGGATAACAGGGCCAGCATCACGGTATCCATTGTAACGGCTTTGATCACCTCCGCAGTTATTTTAATTTCAAGAAATTAACCTACACTAAAAAATTTCCACTCATATATATGGAAAATCCCAATTTGAACGCTAAGATGCAAAGAAACAATTTGAAGGGAGAGCTGGAGAAATATCTGAAGCACAAGTATTGGTTTGTGCTGTCGGCAATAGTTGCAGTTTCCATTGCATACCTTTATGTAAGATATGCCACACCAAAATACCAAGCCAATGCCACCATCCAGATTGTTGAGGAAAAAAGCGCCCCTTCGGAACTCAGCCTTTTCAGTGATTTGAACTTGTTGCCCGGAGGGTCAAAAAAGGTCGAGGATGAAATTGAGGTGATGCGTTCCCGAACCAATGTAAGACAGGTGGTCATAAATCTGGGGCTCGATAAAAAAGTGATGCATGTGGGCAGGGTGAAAAATTCCGAAGTTTATGGCAATGTACCTGTGAAAATTTCGATAGATTCCATTAAAAGGGACGTGCAATTCAGTTGTTATATCATTCCACAGTCCCAAACCAACTTTTTGTACTGGACAGAAGAGAACGAAGAACAGCAAAACAGAACTTTTGGTGAGGAAATCACTACAAATCGAGGTAAAATAACAATCCTTCCACAAGAAAACAAAAAGTTGAAACCCTATATTGGGGAAACATTGAAAATAGTGCTTTCCCCCGTAAGCGATGTTACCTTAAGCTATCAAAAAGCACTTGGGGCAGCTATCGCCGACGAATACTCCTCAATAATAAATTTGACCATCCAAGATGCCGTACAGGAAAAGGCCATGGATTTTTTGAACGAGTTGATACACATCTATAACCTCAATGGGAAGAATGACAAAAAGGCAATTGCCGACCGAACCGCTGAATTTATAGATGATAGAATTGCGGATATTTACAGCGACTTATCGGAAGCAGACCAAAGTGCACAAGATTTTAAATCGGATAGGGGGCTCACGGATATCCAATCACAATCCAATATCAATTTAAATGTAAGTGCGGCAAATCAGCAAGAATTGCAGAATGCACAGATTCAATTGCAGATAGCCAACAGCGTGAGTGATGAACTTGAGAGCCAAGAGGGGTACGGCATTCTTCCCTCTAACATTGGATTGGCCGATGCTTCGATAACCAGCACAACTGCAAGGTACAATCAACTGGTTTTGGAACGTGAACGCCTATTGAAGAGTTCCAATGAAAAGAACCCCGTTATCGTCAACATAGACGAACAGTTGGAGAACCTGAAAAAGAGCATGCAATCCAGTTTGAACAGTATGACCAATAATTTGAACCTAAGGGTAAACAACCTTAGTTCACAGTTGGCCACCATCAACTCAAAAATATATTCCGCCCCAAGGAACGAAAGGGCATTGCGGGAGATTACCCGAAAGCAGCAAACGGTGGAGGGCCTGTACCTGTATTTATTGCAAAAAAGGGAAGAGGCCCAAATCGCGTACGCTTCGGCATCGCCCAATTCAAAGGTCGTGGATACGGCCTTCCCTGCAAGTAAGTTTCCGGTATCGCCTAAAAAAAGTATTATATACCTGGCGTCATTTTTATTGGGAATTTTAATTCCGGCCGGAATTGTTTACGGCTTGGATGTAATAGATGACAAGATCCACAGTGCCCACGCATTGGAAAAATTGGTTGTAGGGGCCGGGGTACCCGTTATCGGAGAATTGCCCCGATTAAAGAATAAATCCATAAAAACTGTAGCAAAGGACGACCGCTCCGTACTATCGGAGGCCTTGCGAATTATCAGGACCAACATGGATTATTTGCTTAAAACGGAACTGAAGGGCGGCAATGCCAGAAAAAATATAATTTATGTCAGTTCCAGTCTTCCAACAGAAGGAAAGACCTTTTTCTCCACCAACCTTGCCTTGATCTTATCCAGTACGGGCAAAAAAGTCTTATTGGTCGGGGCAGATATTCGAAACCCGAAGTTTTATATGTTTTTTAACGATGGAAAGGAAAATGTTAAAAACAAGAGGTCAGGCTTTACGAGGAGTGCGGGGTTGACGGATTATTTGTTTGATGACTCCCTCGGTTTGAAGGATATAACCAATAGCACCGAAGTAAACGAGAACAAAATAGATGTTATCCATTCGGGCAAAACATTTCCAAACCCTTCCGAATTACTTATGAATAATAGATTTGGACACCTTATGGACACAGTTTCCCAAGTTTATGATTATGTCATAGTCGATACCGCACCAATGATGCCGGTTACGGATACACTTCTTATAAGCGAACATGCCGACCTTTTGGTTTATGTAACGAGAGCGGGCCAATCGAGCATAGGTGATATAGAGTTCCCGCTTAAGCTCCGAAAAGAAGGGAAATTAAATAACCTGGCCTTTGTGGTGAATGGCGTAAAAGCATCGGAACTAGGCTATGGTGGAAAATATGGATACGGCTATGGCGCCCAAAGTAAAAAATGGTGGAAATTTTAGCCGTTCCCATCAAAACAATAAAAATTATAAAAAAAACAAGCCTGCCAATTGGGCAACCAAAATTAAAATCACCTTCGTTTACAATGGAAAATAGGAAGCATGCTTACCTTGTCATGGCCCATAACGAACCCGAATTGCTATGCAAACTGTTAGGTTGTTTGGATGATGAGCGTAATGACATTTATCTTCATTTGGACCAAAAATTTGATGCCATATCCGAGGACGACCTAAAAGATCAATGTAAATATTCCAATGTTTTTTTTATCGAAAGAAAACCGATTTATTGGTCTGGTTATAGCCAAATCGATTGTGAATTGAGATTGTTGAAGGCGGCCGTCCAAAAAAATTACGCCTATTATCACTTGATTTCCGGAGTGGACCTGCCCATCAAGAGCCAGGATTACATTCATGATTTCTTTGAAAAACACAAGGGACAACAATTTTTGTCAGTTACCAAGGTAAAAAACTGGAAAATAGCCAGCCGCTATAAATACTATCACTTTATCAATATAAACAAAAGGTTGCCCAGAAAGTGGTCCAGATCACTCCGTTATCCATTTGCATTGCTGCAAACCTGTTTGTTCATCAACAGGTTTAGGAACAGTAGCTTAAAGGATTTTTATTGGGGACAGGCTTGGTTTAGCATTACAAACGATTTTGCAAAATACGTCGTGGGCAAAGAACAATTTATTGCAGAGAACTTTGACAATGGTTTTTTTAACGATGAGGTTTTTATGCAAACTCTTTTGATGAACTCAGAATTTAAAGATAGCCACTCCAAATCCATGAGTTATGCCCGATTGATTGATTGGGACCGGGGGAAACCCTACACATGGACCATTGATGAGTTTGATGAGCTTATGGCTTCAAAGGCATTGTTCAGCCGAAAATTTTCAATGAACAAAGACCCGGAGGTAATTGATAAAATACTGGAAAAGATTCAATAAAGCCTTGTTTCTGGAAGTTTAAAAATAGATTCATTGTCTGTCCTTGTAAGAACAGCATGAAGTTTTCATGATAACGCACTTAAATAAGCTTGGGATATTTGCGTCCGGGGCTCATTTACTTTGCCCCAAAAATAAGCCTAAACAGGCTTGTTTTTAAAAGCTTATTTAGCGGTTTTCACTTTTTTAAGTTGGACAAACTGCACATTTCTTCTGTTTATTTTTTCTCCACAAAAAAGCAAAGTCCCATCCATTTCGGATACATGGTCATTTAACGATAAAGCATTTGGTTTAATCGAATAAAAACGCTCGAATTAATAGGCGGTGGGCTATTCTATTATTTTTGAGTGTTAGAAAGAATTCTGGCCAAATTGCTACGAACTATATCAATACCATGAAAAAAAATTACTTTTCTTATTTGTTCAAAGTTTCCATAGGAGCTTTTCTTTTTTTATCCAGTATTTTTTATGCTGATGTGCACGCACAGATTAATTTTGATCAGAGTGAGTTGGATTTTAATGGATATGCAGCACCCTCTGGAGTAACTTCTTTAATGTATGGCCCAGATGGAAGGTTGTATGTTGCAGAATATCCGGGTACCATTTTGATTTATTCAATCGAAAGAATTAGCTCCACCAATTACGTGGTAACGGGAGTGGAGTCCCTATCCGGGGTCAAGAATATTGTAAACCACGATGATGATGGAACCCCATGCAGTGGGTCTGGTAATGCCTGCTCCAGTAGGGAAACTACAGGACTTACGGTCGGAGGTACCGCATCTAACCCAATAATTTATGTCTCTTCCAGTGATTTTAGGATTGGTGCCGGACCTAGTGGAGGAAATGGAGATTTAGGTTTGGATACCAACTCTGGCGTAATTACAAGATTGAGTTGGAAAGGCAGTTCTTGGGATGTAGTGGATTTGGTAAGGGGGTTGCCCCGTTCCGAAGAAAATCACGCCACCAATGGTTTAGAGGTGACAACCATAAATGGTACTGAATATTTAATCGTGGCATCCGGGGGTATAACCAATGGAGGAAGTCCTTCGGAAAATTTTGTGTATACCTGTGAGTATGCACTATCAGGGGCAATTTTGGCAGTAGATTTGGATGCCATCAATGCACTTCCTGTGCAAACTGATGTTAATGGTCGTGATTATATATATGATCTTCCAACTTTGGATGATCCAACTCGAACTAACATGAATGGGATAGACGACCCGAATGCCCCTGGATATGATGGCATAGACGTTAATGACCCATGGGGGGGGAATGACGGATTGAATCAGGCAATGATAGTCCCAGATGGTCCTGTCCAAATACTTGCTCCGGGTTTTAGGAATGCTTACGATATTGTAGTTACCGAAAGCGGGGCCTTATACGCCACCGATAATGGGGCCAATGGAGGCTGGGGAGGATTCCCGGTCAATGAAGGTACAGCTAATGTAACCAATGATTATGATCCCTTGGAACCGGGCAGTCAATCACCTTCTGGTGGAGAGTTTATCAATAACAAAGACCACCTAGAGTTGATTACCACGGACCTACAAACATATACCTTCGGTAGTTTTTACGGTGGACACCCAAACCCGACAAGGGCAAACCCCGCAGGGGCAGGATTATTTACTGTACCCAACCAAAATGGTACGGATGGAGCGGTATTTCGTACAGAGATATTCGGGTCCACGACCAATAATCCCGACATAGCCCTGCCGGCTAATTGGCCACCTTTGCCTTTGGAGATGGCAAATCCTGTTGAGGGAGATTGGAGAGGTCCTGGGATAGATAACCCAGATGGCCCTGAAGATGCCCCTGTTGTAATTTGGGGGACCAATACAAACGGTATCGATGAATACACCGCCAGTAATTTTGGTGGTGCCATGCAAGGTGATTTAATTGCTGGTGTTAATTCGGGAGATTTACGAAGGGTAGAATTAAATGGCGATGGCACATTGGAAAATTTTACCGCTGTTTTTCTTTCAGTAAATGGAGGCAATGCTTTGGGGATTACCTGTAATAGCGATACCGATATCTTTCCTGGAACTATTTGGGCCGGTACGCTTGGTGGTAAAATTGTGTCTTTTGAACCCCAAGATTTTGTTGAATGTGATAATCCTGCTGGAGATCCATTGGCAGATTTTGACAATGATGGCTATACCAACCAAGACGAACTGGACAATGGAACCGATCCCTGTAACGGAGGTTCGCAACCTGCTGATTTTGACAAGTCGGCAGGAACACCATACGTATCTGACCTTAATGATGAAGATGACGATAATGATAGTATTTTGGATCAAAATGATCCTTTTCAATTAGGTGATCCAGAAGTTGGGGGAAGTGATGCGTTTACAGTACCCATTAACAATGATTTTTTCAATGACCAACAAGGGTTAGGGGGAATCTTTGGGTTGGGACTTACAGGACTTATGAACAATGGAGACCCTAACCCAAACTATTTAAATTGGTTGGACAGAAAGGATGACCCCAACGATCCCAATCCTAATGATGTGTTGGGGGGAGCTCCCGGTCTTATGACATCCCATATGACTTCGGGTACCGCTAACGGAAGCACCAACACACAGGAAAAAGGCTATCAATATGGGGTGCAGGTGGATCAATCCACTGGTGTGTTCACCGTAATTGGAAATTTAATAGGGTTGGTAGGACCATTGCGTATTTATGGAAATACCGCTGCTGTCGGAGGTGAATTGGGGTATTTTATTGGCGATGGCACCCAAAGTAACTTCATTAAAATGGTGGTTACAACAAATGGTATTACTGCCTTACAAGAAATCGACGATGTACCACAGACTCCAATTGACATTACAATAGATGAGTTAGATCGCCCAGGCAGTGAAATTGTATTCTATTTTATGGTCGATCCTTCCAATGGGGAGGTGACCTTGCAGTACGAATTTGATGGAGGGGGAAGAATAACCGCTGGAACCATAACGGCTCAAGGAAGTATCCTTGATGCCATCCAACAATCCAATCAAGATTTGGCCGTAGGTTTAATTGGAACTTCCAATACCGAAGGAGTGGAATTGGAAGGTACCTGGGATTTTCTAAACGTGGTGGGGCAAGAACCTACGCTATCTCAAGAGATACCAGATATCACCAAGATTGTTGACTCTGCTGATGAAAACATTAACCTTGATAACTTTTTTGCGGATGACTACGGAGATGCTAATCTTACTTATTCTGTAGAAAATAATACGGATACTAATATTGTAACGGCATTGAATGGAAACGAGTTGACACTTTCATTTCCTTCCGTTACTGCTATTTCAGATATTACCATTAGGGCAACCGATAGCGATGGATTTTTTATAGAGGACACCTTTAACGTAACCGTTAGTGATGCTCCGGTAGTTTTATATCGTGTAAATGCAGGGGGTCCCGAACTGGCAGCCATTGATGGAGGTATGGTTTGGGGTGCGGATGAATTGGGCAATAGTTCACCCTATCTTTTGGATCCAGCCAACGATAAAGTTTATGAATCCTCTGTCATGCCAGTAGATGGTTCGGTAAATCAATCAACCACCCCATTGGAAATATATGCTACGGAACGATTTGATGATATTGCCGGACTCCCCAATTTAACCTATGCCTTTCCAGTACCAGAATCTGGAAATTATGAGGTAAGACTTTATATGGGCAATAGCTACCCATTATCTTCGGAGCCTGGGGAACGTGTGTTTGATGTTGCAATCGAAGGCACTATCCTACCTTTATTGAACGATATTGACCTTTCCGGAACCTATGGTCATCAAATAGGTACCGTTATTACACACACCTTAAAAGTGTCCGATGGCACATTGAACATCAGTTTTTCACATGGCGCGGCAGAAAACCCTTTGATCAATGCCATCGAAATTTTGGATGCTTCCGATAATGACACCCCTATTTATGTACATCCTATTGCCGACCAAATTGGTAATGTTGGGGAACAGTTAAATGGTAGTCTTGGTGTATCAGCGTATGGAGGTGACGGAAATATGCAATACTCCGCTACTGGATTGCCTCCAGGACTTGTTATTGGACAAGTCGATGGGGTAATTAGCGGAACAATAGACGAAACCGCTGCTGCGGGAAGCCCGTATAATGTTACCATAACGGTTGATGATAGTGACGGTTTGACAAGTGATGCCGTTTCCGTCGACTTTTCTTGGACTGTAACAGAAACATTTGCTGTTCGGATCAACGCAGGAGGGAACCAAGTAAGTCCTACGGACATTGGCCCAAAATGGGAGGATAATGCGACCAATGGAGCACAAATTGGGGGAAATTATACGGTAAACACAGGAAGCATAACCGATTTTGAGGGTACGACCTATGCCAATAGGGACAGTTCTATACCAGCTTATATGGACAATGGAACCTTTGCCGAAATTTTTGAGGAAGACCGTTTTGACCCATCAAGTGCCCCTGAAATGGAATATACCCTTGCACTGGATAATGGGGACTATGTAGTGAATTTATATATAGCCAATGCTTACGACGGTGCTAGTGAAGTAGGAGACCGTATATTCGATATCCTTATTGAGGGAGACCTAGTGGAAGATAATTTTGATGTAATTGATAGTTTTGGTCATGAAGTAGCGGGCATGTTATCTTACCCAGTTGAGGTAGCTGATGGAGAGTTGAATATATTGTTTAATCATGATGTAGCAGAAAATCCTCTAGTAAATGCCATAGAAATTTTTAAGGTAGATGCTAACAATCCAACACTGACATTGGCCAATATTTCGGATAAAACCAACGAAATCACCAATAGTGTAAACATAATGGCATCGGCAACTGGAGGAGACCCTGAAACGGATGTTACCTATTATATGTCCGGTCACCCAGATGGGGTTTCCATTGATCCTGCAACTGGTGAGATCACAGGAACCATAACAGTGGCCGCAGCTAATGGAGGGCCCAATAACGATGGTATTCATACCGTAGTGGTAACGGCCATGAAACCTTTATCTGCACCATCAAGCCAAGTGTTTACCTGGACGATAGATTCACAATACCTGTGGAACGACAAAGACGAAAATCTAAATTATACAGCACGACACGAAAATTCCTTTGTGCAGGCCGGTGATAAATTTTATCTCATGGGAGGGCGTGAAAGTGCACAAACCATTGATATTTATGATTACACCACGGATACATGGACTTCGTTAGTGGATTCGGCTCCCTTTGAGCTCAATCACTTTCAAGCAACGGAGTACAATGGCTTAATTTGGGTAATTGGGGCCTTCAAAACCAATAACTTTCCAAACGAAGTCCCAGCCGATTATATATGGATGTTTGATCCTGTAAGCCAAGAATGGATACAGGGACCGGAAATTCCAGAAAACAGAAGACGTGGGTCTACGGGATTGGTAGTGCATAATGACAAGTTTTATATTGTTGGAGGTAACACGGACGGTCATGCAGGAGGTTATGTAGCATGGTTTGATGAATATGACCCGGCCACGGGTACTTGGACGCCTTTAGCAGATGCTCCCATAGCCAGAGATCACTTTGCGGCGGTTGTGATAGGAAACAAATTGTATGTGGCTGCCGGTAGACAATCTGGGGGGGAAACTACATGGAGACCTACCATACCACAAGTGGATGTTTATGATTTTACAACTGGAACCTGGAGCACATTGCCTAGCGGACAGGACATTCCTACACCTAGGGGTGGCGCATCAGCCGTAAATTTCAACAACAAATTGGTTGTTATTGGTGGAGAGGTTCAAGATGAAGTAGTATATGGTGTTGAAACCGATGATGCATTAAAGATAACAGAGGAATATGACCCCGTTTCTTCATCATGGAAACGATTGCCCGATATGAATTATGAGAGACACGGGACACAGGCCATAGTTTCCGGTACAGGGGTACATATTTTGGCCGGAGCTCCAAACAGGGGCGGAGGGAACCAAAAAAACATGGAATATTTGGGAGAGGACAATCCTGTTGGAACACCGAGTGTGGCCAGTACCCTATCAGTTCCAAGTACTGTGGTTATTGCGGATGGCGAAACAGTGGATATCGACCTTTCTTTAATTGACGGTAACGTAGGTTTATTTGTGAAGTCGATGGAAATTTCCGGGGCCAATGCAGCTGATTTTAGCATAGATACCGGGGAACTGGAGAACATGCTAATGAATCCAAATGAAACGCGCACCCTAAGCGTAACTTTATCGGGAACAGGCGCTGATAGGACCGCAATTTTGACCATTAACTATGGTAATTCGGACACGGCAAGTATAGCGTTGACAAACAATCCCGATGCTACCTTTAGCGTAACCAACCCAGGAGACCAGTATAATTATGAGGGGGATGATGTTTCACTTCAGGTCGAGGCTACCAGTCCAAATGTAACTACCTATAGCGCTACTGGATTACCGCCAAATTTGACCATAAATGAAAATACCGGGGTTATTTCCGGTACCATTGATGATGGGTTTATAAGTGGGGGAAGTAATGTCTTTCAAGAAGATAATGGGCTTTTGATTATTGAGGCAGAAACCGATTTTGATGATACCTCGGGAGGTTTTGATATTTTGACTGAATCTGAAACCACTTATTTGATAGCAACCACCGATCATTTTGGCAATACCAACGGACAAACAGTTTCGTATGAATTCCAAATTGATAATCCTGGTGTTTATCGCTTTCATATGAAATCGGAGTTTAGCGGAGGAAGCTCCACAGATAAAAATGATATTTGGTTTAAAGTGGATAACACGCCCGATGTGCATTTTTTCACGGTGCAAGGTGGTGATTTGACCAGTACATCAGAGTTTGAAAATATCCTTGGCGGAGGCACTTCAAGTAAAATCATATATTACCCAGGTGGAAACTTGGAAGGACGACCAGATTATGGAAGTTTAAACCCAGGGGTTAACGGTTTTTTCAAGCTGTGGAGAACAGGGCCGGAAGCAAACAAGTGGGATGGACAAACAATTGATGAAAAAGGTTACCCTGTGTATGCATATTTTCCAAGTGCAGGGACATACACAATTCAGGCCTCAGAACGTTCTGAGGGGCATAAGTTGGATAAATTTGCACTGGCACATATTGATTTGGTTGGTACAGGGGAGCCCATTGCTACTTTAGACGGGCCCGAATCCCAACAAGGAGATGACATCTATGGTGATGGTGCATCAGTAGATAGCCCCTACAATGTATCGGTAACAGTTACCGATAATGGCGACCCAGCAGGTAATGAAACCATCGATTTCCTTTGGTACATTGGTGCATCCGGAGATTTAATAGCCGTTCCGCAGGCCGATATTACAACGGGTGTTGTTCCTTTAACAGTAAACTTTACCGGAAGTAATTCCTTGGATGATGTGGGCGTGACCACCTATTCATGGAGTTTTAATGATGGTACTGGGGCCACATCTATAGAGCCTAACCCTACCCATGAATTCATGGAAATTGGTACTTACGTAGTGGACCTGACCGTTGAAGATGCAGATGGCGGCACGGATACCAAAAGTATCAATATTGAGGTTACGGGCACAGGAATACCGCCCACTGCAGTCGCATCTGCTAATGTTGTAGAAGGTGAAGCAGCTTTGGAAGTAATTTTTACGGGAAGCGCATCAACCGACGATTTAGGAGTGATAGAAAATTATGCATGGGATTTTGGGGATAGTAACTCTTCTACCGAACAAAATCCAACGCATACGTACACTACGGCAGGTATGTACACAGCCGTACTTACGGTGACCGATATTGAAGGACTTACTGATACAGCTGAGGTTGACATTACGGTAAACCAGCCCAATGATGCTCCTATAGCAGAAGCTTTGGCCTCTCAAGAATCTGGAACGGCACCCTTGCAAGTTGATTTTACAGGAAGCGGTTCTTCAGATGATGTGGGTATAATTACCTATGCTTGGGACTTTGACGATGGAGGTGTATCACCAGAACAAAATCCAACGTATACATTTAACACAACTGGGGTATATGATGTGGTGTTGACCGTAACCGATGGGGGCGGTTTAACGGGAACCGATACCCTTACCATTACGGTAACAAATCAAAATCCTGTGGCCGTTGTGGCAGCTACTCCCGACGCTGGTGAAGCACCATTGGAAGTATCCTTCACAGGAAGTGGGTCTACCGATAATATTGCAGTTGATACCTATTCATGGGACTTTGGAGATGGCTCAAACTCAACAGAGGCGGATCCGATACATACATATACAGATCCGGGCAACTATACTGCTGAGCTTACGGTAACAGATAATGAAGGAGCTACGGCTACGGCATCTGTACTTATACAAGTAACCCAAGTTGGAGGCAATGAAGCCCCAGAGGCGGTAGCAAGTGCAAATCCAACCCAGGGTGAAGCGCCACTCCCTGTTACATTTAACGCAGGAGGATCAAGCGACGATGTTGGCATTGATACCTATTTCTGGGAATTCAGTGACGGCAGTACGTCAGATCAAATGAATCCAACGCTGACATTTGAAAATGCAGGGACCTACGATGCCACCTTGACCGTGACCGATGAAGCTGGATTATCGGATTCCGCAACCATACAGATTGTTGTAACAGAAGCAGCGGAAAACCAAGCACCTGAGGCTGTGATTTCCGCTACGCCAGAAAGCGGAAACGCACCGTTAGAAGTGAGCTTTATGGGAGGCAACTCTCTAGACGATGTTGGAGTTGAAAGCTATGCATGGGATTTTGGCGATGGGAATTCATCAACAGAGACCAATCCGATACATACGTACAACACACCTGGCACATATACAGCAATATTGACCGTGACCGATGGTGAAGGATTGACGGACACGGCAACTGTAAACATAGTTGTTACAGAAGAAGGTGGAAACCAAGCCCCGGAGGCAGTTGCTTCAGCAACGCCAGACAGTGGAAATGCACCACTGGAAGTAACGTTCATAGGTAATAACTCAAATGATGAAGGTCCTTTGACTTATTCATGGAATTTTGGAGACGGAAACACCTCTACGGAGCCAAATCCTATTCATATATATGATGACCCAGGCACTTATATTGTTGAGCTTACAGTTATGGATGCTGAAGGTTTGACTGATACCGCTACAATCACGGTTGT
>NZ_JBSXNW010000009.1:0-64101 GCF_056857835.1 Flagellimonas sp. B-3 | reverse complement strand
CGATCTGTTGTTGACTGTTCGTGCATTGCTATACCTTTCCATGAGGGCAATAAATCCCGATCTTGGTTCGGATGATGTAATGGACAGGAACGAAGAGGAATTCATCCATCAGGCGATGACCATTGCAAACCGATTGATGCCGGTCGGCGAAGAAACTTTAATGGACCATTTGAACCTATTTTATCGGGAAGAAAAGAAAGCCAAAGAAGAGGAATGATTAGAGGTGCCCAAAGCATTTTCGGGCCAAATAAGCAACTGATTTTTGATTTTTACGCTAAAAATTCCTTGATTTTATTGGGCTGAACGCATTTTTACGCTAAAAACAGCATCAATCCTGAAATTTTGGACGGTCAAAAGATTGGAGACAAATCAAAACCTACTTCAAACACCGAACAATCATTTTTTCACCAAAAATTCATTGATTTTACTGGGCTGAGAGGATTTTTTCACCAAAAATTGGAGAATGACCGCTAAAATGAATTGCGCATAGAGATACTGCTATAGATATACTTGAACAAACCTCAAAAAACCATTTTTCCATGAAAAATCTATTGATTTTACTGGGCTGAGAGTGCTTTTCCGTGAAAAACACTTTAAACGTCATCATTCAATATTTTCAAAAAACGCTCTAAAAATGGGAGTTTCCGAAGGAAAATGAACCAATAGCAACGCGCCAGCGTGCTATCCTCTTGCTTTACCTTTTTCTTTTGCGCAGCAAAACAAAAACGAAAGCAATCCTATTGTATAGTTCAGTCCATAAATAGAGCCAATTAAACAACCATAATTAAAGTGATTTCACCTTTGCATATTCAGATTTCTCGAAAATTCTTACATTTAGCTTCAACTCCCCTAGTTTACCCTGAGCATAGAACACCACTCTTTTTATAAAATGGAAAAGATTGAGGCTTTCAATTGTTGGTAAAGTGACTCGATGTGCTAGCGATAATTAATTGAATAATTAAATTATAACATTTTACATATGTCAGATATTTTGAATAACCCTTGGGTTACTGGTATTGGTGGAGGTATAATTAGTTCTCTTATTGTGTTTTTTGTAACCAGATATGCGTTCAATCGAAAGGAAAGAAAAGAATACAATCAAAAGCTTGAAACTGCAAACAACGAAATTCTTTATTCAATCAGACCTTTGATAATTGAAAAAAAAATACCCTCTCCTGAGATATTTCAATCAATCAGACTTGCAACTGCAAAAAAGTATGGGGTAAATCCTGAAGATTTGTTTAGCGAATACTCTATTTCCAATGACCTAATCAATGAAATAATGAACAACTCATTTTTAAGTTCTGACCAAAAGATTGAACTCTGTGAACTTTTGAATACAATGAAAAAAACAGAGAAATCAGAAAAGAAGGCACGTGATATTGAAATTGTATATGTAAAGGAAAAAGATGGGCTATCTTCAAAATACAATAGTGTTTTATTAGCAATGGTATCTTTTGCAACGGTTGTTGTAATGACTGTTACTATTACTCAAAATAGATTATTTGAATCCGAAGATTTAATTAAGAATAAGTTTTCAATATTAATTACCGCCACAATTATTCCTTTAATGGCAATGACTCTATTGTACATAGTTAAAGATCTAAGAAATAGGGAAAAAAACAGAAATCTAACGGAAAAAAAATCAAAAAAGGAGGATAAGGAAGAGTAAACATTACAAAACATTTAAGGCCATAATATGATAATTGATAAAGTAATCATTGAAAATTATAAAACTTTCAAAAATAGGTTTGTAGTAGATTTATCTAGTGATATTAACATAGTTGTAGGGAACAATGAATCGGGAAAGTCATCTATTCTTGAATGCATTAATTTAGCATTGACGGGAACGGTTGGCAATAGATTTATTTTAAAAGATTTAAATCCATTTTACTTTAATCAAGAGGCCATAAAAGAGTACATAGATGCTTTAAATTCTGACAAACCGAATTTACCACTACCTGAAATAACAATTGAACTCTATGCAAAAGACTATGCTAAGAACGCCGATTTAAAGGGGATAAATAATTCTTTAGGATTAAACTGTCCGGGGATTTTATTTAAAATAGCTTTTAACTCAATTTTTTCAGACGAATACTCAAAATACATTTCAGATCCAAGCAGAATAAAAAATATACCTATTGAGTATTATTTTGTTGAATGGTATTCGTTTAAAGGAGTCCCTGTGACCTCAAGATCCATACCTTTAAATGTAGTTTATGTTGACACATCCTTGGGTGAGGTATCTTTTACTGGAACAGACAAGTATGTAACAAGAATTATTAATAATTTTCTGAATGTAAATGAACGTGCGGGAATAAAATTGAATTACAGAACTCTTAAAGAAAAATTTGAACAAAATTCAAGTATTAAAAGTATTAATGAAAAATTAGAAGAATATTCCGATAAAATAACAGATCGGAAGTTAACCTATTCTATAGACGTTTCAAGTAAATCGGCTTGGGAAAATACTCTAACAGCTTACATAGAAGAAATCCCTTTTAGTTTTATTGGTAAAGGTGAGCAGAGTTCCATTAAAACTAAATTGGCATTGGCCGAGGTTTTAGATAATACAATAATTTTGGTTGAAGAACCGGAGAACCATCTTACCTACAGTAAGATGTCATCCCTAATTGATAAAATAAATGAAAGAAGTAAGGGAAATCAATTAATTATAACGACTCACTCAAGTTTTGTCACTAATAAATTAGGTTTAGAAAATTTAATGTTGTTATCCAACAAGAAAATAATTAGACTGAACGAACTAAAACCTGACACTTATAATTACTTCAAGAAACTACCAGGCCATGATACCCTAAGAGTTATTTTATCGTCGAATCCAATTTTAGTTGAAGGTCCATCAGATGAACTTTTTGTAAATTATTCTTACTATAAGAAATATGGAAAAACACCTCTCGAGGATGGACGAGATGTGATATCAATAAAAGGGCTATCATTTAAGAGGTTTTTAGAAATTGCAGATCAATTGGGTTTAGAAGTGACTGTTATAACAGACAATGATGGGGACATCGATGCACTAGAAAAGAAATACAAAACTTTTAAAGAATCAAAAAATATTAAAATTTCATATGATAAAGACCCTAAATATCCTTCACTCGAACAGCAAATAGTAAAAGTTAACAAGTTGGAAACCATTAACCAAGCATTAAAGAAAGACTTTGGTTCAAAAGACAATGCAATTGCTTGGATGATTTCTAGTGGGAATAAAACGGAAAGTGCATTAAGAATATTAGAGTCTGATGTAGATGTAATTTCACCTAGTTACATTTTTGATGAAATATGAATGAAGCTATATTTTCCTGCGCTGGTTCAAGAAAAACGACTCTTATAATCGACCAATCGGTTAATCTATTTCTAAAGAATAAAAAGACCCTTATACTGACATATACAAACATGAACAAATTAGAGTTAGAATCAAGAATCAGCTCTAAACTCGGTTATATCCCAAAAGACTTATCAGTTCAGACCTGGGTATCCTTTTTGATTAATGAGTGCGTAAGACCATATCAGAACGTTGTATATTCGGAATCAAGGATTTCAGGAATACATTTTATCCAAGGACAATCCGCTCTATATATTGATGAACACAAAACCAAAGGGCATTATATAACGAAAAATGAAAATCTGTATTCTGACAAACTTGCAAAGTTTGCTCATAAGTGTAATCAACAATCAGATGGTTTAGTAATCCAAAGATTAGAGCAGGTTTGGGATTATATTTTTATTGACGAAGTTCAGGACTTAGCCTCTTATGATTTAGACATTATAGCCTTATTATTTAAGTCAAAAATTAAATTAGTTGTTGTTGGAGACGTAAGACAAGTCGTTTATTCCACACATCACGCAAAAAGATTGAGTCAATTCAGAAAAGAAAAAGCTATTGATTTCTATAAGGCAGCTCAAAAAAGTAATTTATGTAAAGTTATAGAAAGAAATGAATGCTATAGATCAATCCAAATCATTTGTGATTTTGCTGACATGATTTTTCCCGAATTGACAAAAACGAAAAGTAAATACAAAGGAAAAACAGATCATCAAGGTATATTTTTGGTTAACGAAAATGATGTGCAGGATTATTACGAATTATACGAACCTATTGTTTTACGACATAGTAAATCTTCAAATACTCAAAATTTAAAGGCTATTAATTTTGGTAAAGCTAAAGGCCAAACCTATGAACGAGTGCTTATTTTCCCAACAAAATCAATTCGAGAATTTTTGAAGTCTGGTAATACGAATATGCTTAACGACAAGCATAAATTTTATGTTTCAATTACTCGCGCATCTGAGAGTGTCGCATTCGTCCTCAACTCAAAATCCAACATATCCTTAATCCAAGAATATTAGATACTTTGTATTCCAACTTAAGGACTACTTTGCTGTTACTTAATAGTGTAGCCTTCCCTAAAAATAGGACAGCGTTAAATTCAAAAATCCGGATAAAGGCTTTAATGTCCCAGTGTATTCCCAATGTTTTCAGTGTCTCCAGTAAGACAACTGTCCCATTAGCCTGCTAAAAATCTCCTCCGTAAAAAACGTAACATTCAGTTCATAAGCCATTTAACATACACAACATCGCTTTGGCGTGTTGTCGTCTTGCTATACCGCTTTTCCAAAAATTGGAAAATCGCTACGACCTGTGACCGTTGGCCCCAGCATTTTAGGGCAGTCTATGAATTTTTTAAATTTTTAGGAGTCACTAATTCATGGGACATGAGGTATCCCATTTATTTTTTTAAGAGTCTCCAAGCCCTTTGTTTTTAGGCCCTTTTCATTGTCCTATTCCAATGGGACATCATATTTAAGTATGGAATGGAAATAATTTATTCTTAGAATAAGTACTTAACTTATTGAATTCCGGTCTTTATGTCTTGTTCTGTCTTCTTGGAATAAATCCGCATTACCTTCTGCATATCCTCCCCTATTTTCTCCTGTAAGACCCTTGCATAAATTTGGGTGGTTGAGAGTTTACTATGTCCCAGCATTTTTGATACCGTTTCAATTGGAACACCATTGGACAGTGTAACGGTTGTAGCAAATGTATGCCGAGCCATGTGAAAGGATACGTTCTTATATATCCCGCAGGCTTTTGCTATTTCCTTTAAATATGCATTGGTCTTTTGGTTGCTATAAACGGGCAAAAGACCACTGTCCTCCATTGGTGCCTCTTGATATTTTTTCATGATCTCCACGGCTCTGGGAAGCATCGGGATCTTTACAGGCTCATTGGTCTTTATCCTTTTGGTATAGATCCAATAGTTACGATCGATACCTTTGCTGATATTGTCCTTGGTCAGAAGCTTGATGTCCATAAAGGTGAGTCCTGTATAGCAACTGAAAAGAAAGACATCCTTTACCCTCTCCCTGCCTATGCTTGTGAAAGTGGTGTCATCAATCAAATCAATCTCCCTTTGTGTAAGATAGTTTCGGTCAAACTTATTAAAACGCAGTTTAAAGTTTCGAAACGGGTCTTTGTCCAACCATTCCAACCTGACACCCAATCGGACAACCTTCATCAAGCGTTCCAAGTGCTTCATGGTTCCATTATTGGTACAGGTCTTCCGATTCTTCTTTGGTTTGAAAGTCCTGATATAGTTTTCGAAATCCAAAATGAACTTGTGCTTCAGATCGCTTAGCGATACATCACTTGTTTTGAGTTTGGTAATTAAATAACCTTTCAAATATTTCTCGGTGGAGTAGTAATTCTTCATGGTGCCAGGCTTCAGGGTGTTGACCATGTTTGTATTGTGATATTCGAAAAGTTCCAAAAGGGTGTGGTTCACTTCATCCTCCCCGACATACCTCGCCTTGATCAATTTTGCCGTTATCAATGCCCTTTCCATGTGCAACTCCCTATGAACATTGAGGATTTCCCCATAGACGGTATCGAGATATGCGTTCAAATCTTCCATGATTCTACTGGTCGGGAACGCTTTTCCCCGCATTTTGTCCCAATTGCACACCGGAATGTCCCGTTTGATACTGATTTCTGCACGCTCCTTTTTGACTGTTATACGAACATATATATCGTAAATGTTCGGGTCATTGCGCTTTTTCCTGACGAAGAAATTGATTCCTAAAGTACTGTCTGTCCGCATGTTGTAATCATTTTAATTGAACAATTGTCATTGGTCGGACTGCCCTTTGACCTCAATCGTTCATACCTAAAATTACAACAATCAGTGTACCAGTGTGCACACCTTATTGCACACCAAAAATATGGTTTCAAATGATATCAGATGGAATCATAAAAAATGAAAAGCACTGATAATCATACAATTAACAGTGCTTTGTTTCTACCTATAAGGCGGTTCGTCGGGATGACTGGAAGAAAGTGTATTTTACAACGTTCTAACAATCAACACCTTATACTGTGCTCTAATACTGATTAACCGAACTCTAAACTGTCTATAAAACAGCACATTCAGAGGCAAAACTTATGCATGTTTTACAATGCAAATTTACAAAAATAAGATGGTATCATTTGTTCTTAAAAGAAATTAGTACTGAAACAATTCTTTAAACTTGTAAAAAATTCTTTCGGCCACGCTAAGATTCTCAGTGATAATCTCAGCATGCTTCATTTATAATTTGTAAAGATGTTTTCACCTTATTAATTAAAAGTTCAAAATCTAAATTTTCGATAACTTCACCACTTATCAACTTGGAACCCATTCCCACGCAGGCGACCCCTGCTTCGAACCAGCTTCTTAGGTTATCTCTTTCTGTACCTACTCCGCCAGTTGGCATTACGCTCGTCCATGGTTGTGGTCCCTTTATGGCCTTTACAAAGTCAGGACCATAAGTGGACCCTGGAAAAAGTTTAATGATCTCCACCCCAAGTTCCTCTGCGCGATTTATCTCGGTACCCTTCGGACAAAATTGTGCGTTCTTTTTATTCGCCAAAAAATAGAAAACCTGATTGACACCCCTTCAATATATATTGTTTATGCTATAAAGTTGCCATTATTTCTTTTTAAAGTGTTTGAAAACATTACGCACATTGCGGTGTTGTTTTAACAATCGGGAAGCTTCGTTTTCATCTACCTGTAGTTCGTCCATCAACATGCGGATGGCCCTATCCACCAATTTTTTATTGGAAAGTTGCATGTCCACCATTCTATTGCCCTTCACGCGACCCAACTTTATCATGATGGAAGTGGAAATCATATTCAGCACGAGTTTTTGTGCGGTCCCTGCTTTCATACGGGTACTGCCGGTCACAAATTCGGGGCCAACCACCAGTTCAATGGGGTATGATACCTCGGCGGCCATGGGCGAATTTACATTGCATACAATACAACCTGTCACCAGACCTTCTTTCTGGGCGGCTTTTAATCCTCCGATGACATAAGGGGTGGTGCCTGATGCCGCTATTCCCAAAAGCACATCACTGGAATGAATATTGAACCCTGACAAATCCTTCCAAGCTTGGTTTTTATCATCCTCCGCATTTTCCACTGCCTTTCTCAAGGCTAGGTCCCCACCTGCAATCAAACCAATGATCACATCGTCATCCACGCCAAAGGTAGGAGGGCATTCGGAAGCATCCAATACGCCCAAACGACCACTGGTTCCTGCACCAATATAGAACAATCGTCCCCCTCGCTCAATGTTTTCAAAAGCTGCATCCACAAAAGCCTTGATGGCCGGTATTGCTCCTTCCACCACTTGGGGAACGGTTTTGTCCACGCTGTTGATGTTGGTCAAAAGCTCAGTGGTATCCATGTTCTCCAAGTTGTCAAATAAAGAGGATTGCTCGGTAGTAGGATTGAATATTTTCATTGTTTTTTTCGAATTAATAATAAACCGATTATCGTAAGAGTGGCGATAATTGCTATGGTAAAAAAGCCCATGTCAAAGCCATACTTTTCCTTGGCATAGTTCCCAGCAAAATATGTCATCAAAGGCGTTAGTATACAAATTACAGGAACCCATTTGTCCTTTATGTTAACCTTGGTGAACATGCCCAACAAAAACAAACCCAACAAGGGTCCGTAGGTATACCCCGCCATGGTAAAGACCAAGGAAATAACATCACCCCTACTTCCTGAAAACAGCATTACAATCAGGAATAAAATGGCAGAAAACCCTACGAGGGCCTTATTTTTTAGAGACTTTACTTTTCCCTCCTCTTTTTTGTCAATTTCAAGGAAGTCGTAGGTGAACGAAGTGGTCAAGGCGGTGAGGGCGGAATCCACACTGGAAAACGATGCCGCTATGATTCCTAACAAAAAGCTCACCCCAGCCAATGGCCCCAGATAATTTAGGGTCAAATTTGGAAACAGCGTGTCAGTGTCCAACAACGTTCCATCGGCTGCCCTTGGCAATTGTACCCCATTGTTCTCGGCATAGATATAGAGCAATACCCCCAATCCTAAGAACAAAAACTGTGTTATGGCCAAAATAAGACTATAGGTCAAAGAATTCTTTTGGGCATCCCATTGGTTTTTACAAGTGAGGGTCTTTTGCATCATGTTTTGGTCCAGTCCCATCATTCCAATAGTGATCAAAAAGCCTGAAATGAATTGTTTGTAGAAGTTGTTGGCCGATTTTCCCTCCCATTCAAAAACCTTAAAGTATTGATGTTCCGTCACCGCATGAACGGCATCCCCAAAAGTAAAATTGAATGAATCCATGATGGCCCAAACAGTCAATACCGCGCCTAAAATCAAGAATACGGTCTGTACGGTATCCGTCCAGACAATGGTCTTGATCCCTGATTTATTGGTATACAACCAAACCAGTACCAAAATTACGATCACGGTTACCGCAAAGGGAATGCCCAAGGCGTCAAAAAAAGCAAACTGAAGTATTTTGGCTGCCAACAGCAATCGCAAAGCCGCCCCAAAAGACTGGGAGATTAAGAAAATCAATGAGCCCGATTTGTAGGAGACGTTGCCAAACCTATCCCTGAGATACGCATAAATGGAAACCAATCGCAACCTATAATACAAGGGTATCAACACAAAGGTGATAAACAGATAGCCCAAGACATTCCCCAACACGAATTGGAAAAAATACAGGTTGTTGTTGCCCACCATACCGGGCACCGAAACAAAGGTGACCCCGGAAAGTCCGGCCCCAATCATGCCAAAAGCTACCAGAAACCATGGCGACTCTCGGTCCCCCGTAAAAAAGGTTTGGTTACCACTTTTTCTTGATGTGAGGTACGAGATGGCCATCAACAACAAGAAATAGGCTACTATGACCGCAAATACGACTGTTGGTTTCACCGTACGGTTTCTTTTTGTATTTTAATATAGTTGGATACTTTCCAAATTTGATTGGTATTCCGAATAATCTTCCATGGCATCCAATTCTTCCATGGTTCCCTTGGCTTCCACCCATTTTCTAAGTTTATCGGTGCCATTGATGATGTCTATGGGCCAATTTTCATAATCGTACTCGTAGGGAGGGTTCAACCACTCAAAATGGTCTCCCATGTAATGGTGCAGCTCCTGCATCAACCATTGGCCAACCCGCCACGGTTTACAGGTTTTCCGGTCTAGTGTATGCACTTGAAAACCTCCACAGGGTTTATCTGCCTGTTTTTGGAAGGTGGGCAAGAAATTGATAGGTCGTATGGCCACTCCCTGCAATCCACTTTTCGCAAAAGCCTGTGAAAGATAGGTATCCCAATACCCGTAAGGTTCTATTTTGGGATGTCCCATGATCTCCAGTGGTTGGGTGGTTCCCCTACCCTCACTCAAAGTGGTTCCCTCAAACAACACCATCCCGGGAAAGGTAAACGCACTTTCTACTCTGGATAAATTGGGTGAGGGCAGCAACCAAGGTAGCCCGGTGTCTTCATAGTACATTTGTCGGGTCCAGCCTCTCATTTCAATAACCCTGAGTTTTGATTTTGAAGCCGCCCAATACCGCTGATGCATCAAAGCCACTTCGCCAATGGTCATGGCATGGCGCACTGGCATGGGATGGAGCCCGATAAACGACTCAAATTCCATATCCAAAACATTGCCCTCCAAGTCAACCCCATTTAACGGATTGGGTCTGTCCAAAATCACAATTTCAATGTCTTTGGAAACGCACGCATCCAAAATTAGGGTCATGGTGTAGATGTACGTATACATTCGGCACCCTACATCCTGAAGGTCGATGAACAAATGGTCGATATCCTTGAGCATAGCCTCGGTGGGAATCCTTGTTTCAGAATACAACGAGTACACTGGAATGTTGAAATAGGGATGCACGGTATGATCGGTCTCGATCATATTGTCCTGGGCATCGGTGGAAAATCCATGTTGGGGGCCAAAAATTTTGATGAATCGGTCCCTAAAAATCTTTTTGAACCCCAGCGTGGCATGCTGAAGATTTCCATCTACAGAGGCATTATGACACAACAGCGCCACATTGCCCTTAAATTGGGATTGAAGTGCATTGTCCTTCAGCAAAACATCCAAACCTGTCATTATTTTTTTCATGGCCGTTCCTTCATTTTTGTTGAAAAAAAACCAAGCCAAATTCCAGATTTGGCTTGGATACTTAAACTAAAAACTAATCAAAGTTTTTATTAGAGAAACTACTTAATCAAGAAGTTGGGTTTGCAGGCGTACTATCGTTGTTATCACGCTCTGCATTGGGGTACGGATAATAATTTCTATTTCGTTCTGCAGCTGCATCACCGGGACCTGGACGATCAAATCTACGGCTATCCTCCAACCCGAGTCCGGACAGATACAATTCTATTCTGCGGTTCTTATAAATCTCATCCAAAACTGATTGCTGATCTACGGTACCGGCATAGTCTGCCAAGGCAGCACCTACACCAAAGGCATCCTCGCCAGCGGTTTTGTTGCGAACAGCATTCAATTGAATGACCGCATTGTCCAAATCGTTGCTTCTGGCATAGGCCTCGGCCTTTATCAAAAGCATTTCACCTGGGAGGTATACCGGAATCTCATCGGTGTTATTATCAAAGAAGGCGGTTACCTGATAAACGGGAATCGCGGCATCTGGATCTTCGCTGAACACGTAGAAGTCCACACGTTGGTCACCATCCTCCGGAAGTAAATCATCAGGAAGCGCAAATCTGGCATCCTTGGCCTGGGTCACGTTTTGGGAACCGAACCAGAATGCCAACGGATTGGGTATGGCCGCATCATAGGCCCAAGTCGATTGGGCAGATAGGTCCACATCGTCCGCAGCAGCTATAGCAGCGCTATAATTGCCTGCCATCAGATTAAAGCGGGCCAATAGCGCATTGACAGAGTTCTCCAAATCCACAGAACCGATCAATCCTGAAGTAACCTCAGAAGACAATCCAGCATCAATATATCCTTTGGCCTCAGTGAGGTCATCAATGGCATTCTGCAACACCGTTACCCTATCGTTGAAAGGGGCATCTTCGATGATTTCCACAGGAATTTGTTCAAAATACTGAATCAAGGTTCCATGTACCAAAGCTCTGTAAAAAAGTCCATATGCCTTAAGCGTATTACCCACCGAAGTATCATCGGTTGCCGTTTCCGCCGAGGTAATCACCGTAGTGGCCTCTTTGCGGCACAGCATGGCATTGGTCCACATATTGTTCAACAGCTCATTGTCACCCCCAATATCATCTCCCCCCAAAAGCACTTCATTTTCCCCTTGGTTACCGGGGTTGAGCAATTGCAGTTCACTGGTATTCAATCCGGTGATGTTTACAGAAGTATAGATAAGACCGCTACGTTCTGCGCTCCAACGCTGTTGGATACCGTTGATCAAATCCACAAGATTGTCCGTGTTGTTCACAACATCAGGCTCCAAGGTTGAATTGGGATCCAAGTACACCTTGTCACAAGACACTGCCCCAAGAGTCAATGCCGCCAACAGTAAAAATTTATATATTCCTTTCATGTCTTTCATTTTATAGTTTAGTGCTGATTGATAAAGCAAAAGTGCTTGGAATTGGTACGTTACCAAAGTTTACAGCACGCAGTAGATTGGATTGTCCACCAGCGTTGGTCTCAGGGTCAAAACTCCAAAAGTTGTCAAAAGAGATCAGGTTTCTTCCGATCAAGGATACCTCTACATCTTTAAGCGAGTTGTTGAAAAGCGAATCGAAAGTATAGGATAAGGCTATTTCCCTCAATTTTACGAAGGAACCATCCTCTATTCTAAATTGCTCAATGGGATAAATCCCAGCAATATATCCTCTTGGAAGGTCACCGCTAAGCTCTTGGGCAGACAATCGACCCAAACCAACCCCTTGACGGGTACGTTTATCGGCATCAAACACATCAAATCCCTGTACGGATTCCCACAGCATGGAAAAACCAAAGTTCTTGTACTTCAAGTCGGTTCCAATACCCATGATATAATCTGGGTTGGGGTCACCAATAATTTTTCGAAGCGCATCCCCTGTGGGTTGTCCATTTGCATCACGCTGTGCAATACCCGTAGCAGCATCCCCTCTTTCTTGTTGGGGAACGCCCACAGGCGCACCCGTGTCGGATGGTCCGGACAAAATCAACTCCCCATTGTCATCCTTGGCAAAATACGTTCCGTAGAAAACCCCCAAAGGCTCTCCCTCACGTACAATTGGCGTGGCACCTGCAACAGTGGCCACGGTAATATCACCACCAATGGTCTTTAACACCTTGTTTTTATTGGTACTGAAGTTTACATTCACGTCCCAGGTAAAATCAGGAGTCTTTATAGGGGTTATCCTGGCATAAATCTCCAAACCTTTGTTCTCCATGCTACCCACGTTCTCCGTTCTGGACGCACCACCAATGGAAGGCGCCAAAACCCGGGTCACAATCAAATCTTCAATTTTTTGGCTATAATATGAGAACAACAATCCGGCGCGATCGTTCCAAAAACTTAAATCGGCACCTATTTCAAATTCCTTGGTACGCTCTGGCACCAAGTCTTCGTTACCCAGTCTATTGTTTTGCTGTAAACTTCCCGCTCCCGCAAATTCGTTGGGCGTGTAGCTTCCAAATCTTTCATAAGGTGATATCGCGGTAAGGTTACCCGCCTCTCCGTAGGAAGCCCTCAGTCTTGCCGAGTTGAAGAATCCTTCGGTGTTCCAGAAAGGTTCGTTGGAAATAAGATAAGAACCGGACACTTTTGGATAGAAATTACTTCGGTTGTCCACATCAAAGTTCGTGGCTCCATCCACACGACCTGCAACAGTTAAGAACAACTTGTTGTCATAGGAAAGTGTTTCCTGAAGGAAGAATCCGTAAATGTCCAAATTGGAATCCACTGGATTGTATTGCAAGGGAATGGTAGGCACTCCCGACGCATCGAGCCCTCTTCCTTGGGTGGCATCCAACTCCAATTGACTGGCCTGGAAGCTATACCCTCCTGTTGTGGAAGAGTTCAATGTTTCGCTGATATCCCAGTCATAGTTTGCGGTAATGTCATAGTTCCAGTTAAAAATCTTGGCCTCGGCATCCCCCAAATAGCCATCATTAAAATAGGCGGGGTTAACCCCATCATAAGGGTACACTGGAATGGAGATATGTCCTTTTTGCTTGTAGGTATCCACACCGATGATTTGATCTATGGTAAGATTATCAATAGGTGTGATCTTTACATGTGCATTGGGAATGAATCGGTCCACATTTTGGGTAATATCAAAGGTCTCGATAATACTTAATGGGTTTACCCGGGTAGGTTCCACCGCCAAAAGATTCCCATTGGCATCGCGTTGCGAAAGGTCATACACGTTATTGGTAATGTTCATGGCATTAATGGGACTCCAGAATACGTTACCATCCGGTTTCTCATCGGACTTACTGCTTGAAAAATAGAGTCCTATGTCATAGGAAATCCAATCTGCAACATTATGCCCAAACTTTAACCGGGCGGTAAAACGGTTATAAGTGGTATTTTTAACAATCCCTTCATTACTCGTATAGCCCACAGAGGCCAAATAGTTCATTTTGCTATTCCCATCGCGAACCATAAAGTGGTTATCAGTTCCAAAACCGGTTTGGAAAATATCATCCTGATAATCATAGCGGGTGGTATTGAACTTTTCGGAACTTAAGTTTAAGAAAGGTGTTGCGGTATTTGTGTCGGCATCAAAACCAAAAATGGGCCACAATCTTCCAGCCAAACCGCCTACGGGTACCGTTTCAAATTCCTCCCCGGTTAAATTAAGGTCCAATTTTTTACGAATGGTATTGATATTGATTCCTGTTTTAAAGGTCATTTCTGGACCATTCCCAAAGGATCTTCCTTTTTTGGTGGTAATCACCACCACCCCATTGGAAGCCCTTGAACCATAAATGGCGGCGGCGGCGGCCCCGTTGAGAATATTGATGTTTTCAATGTCATTGGGGTTGATGTCCACCATCCTATTCTGTCCTGGACTTGCATCCCCGGCAGGAACGTTAAGGTTGGTCACATTGGTGGTAAGGTTACTGGCGATCACCCCATCCACCACATAAAGCGGTTCAGAGGAACCTTTAATGGTACTGGGTCCTCTCAAGCGAATGGAAAATCCACCGGCGGGATCTCCCGAGTTTTGGGTGATTTGCGCCCCTGGCACCTTACCTTGTAGTGAGGAAGTAACGCTCACCGGTGCGGCTTCCACCAATTTGGCAGATTGAACCGTGGTAATGGCATTACCCAGTTTTTTCCGTTCTTGGGTCACCGAGGATCCCAAAACAATAACCTCATCCAGTTTATTTGAATCTTCGGTCAAGGAAATTGATAAATTCTGTGTGCTTCCAGTAAGTACCTGTTCTTTGGTTACAAAACCAAGATAGCTGATGACCAAGGTCTTTCCCTCGGCATCAGAAACTTCTAATTGAAAGTTTCCATCAAAATCGGTCACCCCACCTATGGAGGTTCCTTTAATGAAAACATTGGCCCCTGGTAAAGGTTGGCCCGCATTGTCACTTACTGTTCCTGAAACCGTCAAGGTTTGGGCGAATACGGAATTCACCCCCAAGAACAGTGTCAAAAACAGTAACATGTAATTGAGTTTTTTCATACGTTGAGTTCTTTTTGAGCATTTGCAACAAACTTAGCGAGCAATTTTCAATGTTGCAATTTTTTTGCAGTTTTTTATTGCAAAAATTAGATTTTATTGCATTATTAAACAACTTTTAATAAAAAATGCTGTTTTTTATTGCATGATTATATTTTATATTTGCGATATGAACAAGACGGAACGACATCAATTCATACTGACCGAAGTTCACCTGCACAATAGGGTAGTTTTGGCCGATCTGGCCAATATGCTCAACGTGTCCATTGATACCGTTCGACGAGATATCAAGGAACTTGATTCCGCCAAAAAGCTGAAAAAGGTACATGGGGGCGCTTTATCGAATGGCTTCAATGCCTATTCTGACCGTTCCACTGATATTTATGAACTGGACAGTAAGGTTTCCATTGCCCAAAAGGCGGTTTCCCTGATCAAGGAAGGGGATGTCGTGTTGATCAGTGGTGGGTCCACCCATTTGGAACTTGTTAAATTGATTCCGAAGAAGTTGTCGCTTACGTTTTTTACGCCCAGTCTTTCCATGGCCATTGAACTATCCCAACGGTTGCCCAAATATCATGAGATTTTTCTAATTGGAGGGAAACTTTCCCGAAGCTCACAATTGACCATTGGAGGTGGATCTATCAATTTACTTTCGGAAATCGAAGCAGATATCTGTTTCTTGGGAACAGGGTACTTGGACGCCAAAAAAGGGATTACGGAAGTGGATTGGGAAATTGCACAAATGAAAAAAGCTATGATCAAGACCTCCAAAAAGGTGGTTTCACTATGTATCTCCCCGAAACTGAACACGTCCAACCGCTACAAAATCTGCGATATTGGTAATCTGGACACCTTGATTACTGAACTGGATCCCAACTCTTCTGTTTTGGACGCCTATCGTATTAGGAGCCTAAAACTATTATAAAACCGTCTTAGGTTTCACAAGGGTACTTGTTCCCTGCTAATTTTTTGAGTTCATAATCCTGCCCATTTCTGATTCCCATTGGTAAAAATCTGTCCTTACAATTCGTCCGATTAAACTTTCTTGGTTGAGTTCTTGCTATTCATTTCTATCATCCTGACCAAGGGACCTGTCCACACAATGCATATTAATCACCCCGGTGCCTTTGTATCAATTGGCAATTTAGCTCCAATCAGACCGCATAAACATGTTTGGTTGATAAGCCATCGGGGTGGCAGGCCCATCCCTATAAACGTAAATAGTTGATTTTCAATTTTTTACACCGTTAACCAAGACCAGTTAACCGAACCCTGAACCGTGTTCAAATGGGCACATCCAGAGGCAAAACTTATGGATGTTTTACACAATAAAATTAAAGATTTTTTTAAAATTAAAATAGTTACAGGTGAACTATTTTAATTTCATCTTTTAAAGATTGAGGTAGATTAAATCGTTCTATTTGATCAAGGTACTTATCCACCATAAAAAAAGTTCTCATATATTTTAACCTATATTGTTCCTTGGTTCCTTTTAATTGTTTCTCAAACCATCTTTTCTTTCTTCTCTTTTCTTGTCTACTGACAAAGACCAAATTTTCACGGACCACAAGATTTTCAAATCTTTCATCTATTTTTTTTGGTGTAGACCATAGGTCTTCATACAATTTCAAAGCATGATAGAACGTCTCTTCAGATTTGATCAGTTGATAACTACTAGGCAGGTCGGGGTTAGATTTAAATAGCATGTTAATAGCCTTATTTACACTAAAACTTTCAAGAAATTCAGTGTAAAATGCACTAAACCTTATAATTATATCTTCTGATGTAATCTTTTGAAATGAACCAATGAAACCATAAAAAGGAACTGGCTTATCTGGTTTGATTTGTGACATTAGGTATGCCCCTTCACAAACTCCCAATGTTAAAAACAAATTATTTTTAATGATGATATTGATTGCTACCAAATAGTTATAAAGCTCTTTCCATGAAAGGATTTCATCTGAAATTAACTGTAAACCGGAGCTGTTTCCATGTATCTCTAAATGGAGAATAGGTATTATAGCTTCCATTTTGCATTCATAACTAAGCTTTTCAAAAAAGGTATTGAAATCACGTTTATTCCCAATTTCAATAAATTCAGTTTGTAATTTTCCTCCATGTCTAAACTTCTGCCAATGGAGGATATCTTGATACAACTCCTTCCCTGTTCGTCTTTCTCCAAATAGAGATTCTAAAACAAAAATCTTATTGAACTCAAAAGTATTCATCATGTATTAGGATTGTTTTTGGCAATCTCCCTTCTTAATAACCAATGAATTTTAACATGGGGAAACATTTGCCTTAGTATGAATTCAACCTCTTTATTAAATTCATTTTCATCATTAACATATGTCGCACTATAGAAAGAATAAATCGTTCTTTGACCTTTTTTTATAGGCTCCTTTGGATCAATTAAATCATCTAGAGATTCTATTGCCTGATGGATATTCCATGGATATGGTCTAATATTCCTATGCATATGATGATTCAACCAATTATTAACCCACTCTATTTCGTTCCAGTCAAACTTTTTAGAATATTCTACAGACTTTAATTTTTTAGATACTTTAATTAATTGAGATAGACCAATACGATTACGGTTATTCTCCGCAAAATCAATTCCAAGAAACCTTCTTACCCTATTTTCCAATGAAAGTCTAATTGCATATAAAGTCAGTAAATCAACAGCATAATTATTCTGGTTCTCATCCTTTAATTGATGATTATAAAATAGACTTTTGGCTGTATTGAAGTGTATGGCTGAAGGAAGTGTATTTGTACTTACCGAAATAAAATCTGTATACTCATTTGCATCTAATTGATTTACAATTCCGGCAATATCCGCAATAATTATTTTAATCTGTTTTGCACTAAACTTTGATTGAATTAGGTATTCAAGATAACTTTGAGCATTTTGAATGTGACATCTCGCTATTAAATCATTCTCTTTATTTAACCAGATGGTTTTAAATGCATTTTGCCTTCTGCATTTAACAGACAAAGCCCTACCGGAAATAGACTTCAAGTAATCAATCAGATTTTGGATATTTTCGACAGATGGCTTGGTATAAGCATCTTTTAAGAATTTTGTTTTATCCATTTGTAGAGATTTCAATCTCGTATAACCTTAGAGACCCCTGTATTTAGGACTATACTGCTATAAAGGCTTGTTTTAATGTCATGCATAATCAATTGACATTAAATTTCTTAGATTTTTAAATACGTTATTTCACAAGACTTACATTTCCGTTTGGTCTGATCAAGATCCGCTACACTGAACTTTTCTTCAATTTTCTCAAATATATCCAGACCTCTTCCCAATGTTATCTTCCAACCATTTTCTGCGGCAATAAATCGGTCGTGATGATTTTCAAAGCGATATGTTAAGTTCACCCCTATACTTTGAACATTTTGAGATAATTCTTCCAAAGAAGCTTTTGACTCTTCCAAATAAGCCTCATTATTCCAAGTCACCAATTCCAAGTTGATTTGGTCCTCAGGTTCTTTTATGTTTGATAACATTATACAAAACTCCAACAGGTTTTTGAACTGATAGTATAGTCTAATATAAGGATCTTGGATTGTAATATTTTCTGCTCCTTTTAGATAATCGGAAAACAGTTTTTTATAAGAAATCCCAGTCTGATTGTCCTTTAAAATAACTTGATGGGGTTGTAATTCCAATTCTGGTTTAGGAATTCTTCTTTCTATATCCTCCACCTTATTTTCTTCTTGTACCACTATGGCAGCCATATAGTTTAGGTTTTCCAATGTTTCAGGATAATTCTCTTTTCCACTTGATTTAATCGTATACTTAAACTCTACTGGTTCACTTCTAAAGGTTTCGTCTATGATATAAAGTTGGTCTTTAACACGTTTTCTACCTTCTACAGCAAAATCCAACAATTCTATTAATTCTTCCTCGTCGATTTTCTTATCAGGATATATTAGTTTCGCCAATCCTGAAAATGACTTTCTAATGGCGGTCTTATCCCGAGTAGTTAGTGAACCATCCAAAATAATTTCTTGGTTCAGCAAACTTGAAAAATCAGCTTTTCTTAATTCTCTGAGCAATTCGGCCAAATAATCCACTATAAAACCATATTCCTTAGAAAAAACTGCACTTTTCAAAATACGTACTTCCCAACCTGGAATATACATATGCATTCTGTCCAGAAACGCTCCTTTTATATATCCCTCTGGAATAGACTCGAATAAATGTGAGTTCTTCAACATATAGGGAACATTGTGTTTGGTGTTACCAACGAAAGCCATGGAAGCCGTTGCTTGATATGTGTCTTTTCCTCGGTTAAAACTTTGATTGGCCATATAGTTCTGCATAATCTTTACCAAATCACTATCGGTTCGCCCCCCCTTTTCTTGTTCAAATTCATCCAAAGCCACTACATCCCAATAGCCAACCAGCCCTATTTTATTACCTGTATTATTGACAAATAAACGTGCCTTACTCACATCACCCCCTGAGACCAAGACACCATGGGGAGACAACTCAGAGAAAATATGTGACTTACCTGTTCCCTTGGGACCCAATTCAATAAAATTATAATTGTTTTCTACATGGGGAATTAAACGGGATAACTGAATAAACTTATCTCTTTTGTTGAAATATTCAGGGTTCAATCCAATACTGTGCATCAATAAATCAAGCCATTCTTCTGTGGTAAACTCTTTACGAAGATTAATGTATTCCTGTAAATCTACATTGGCTACCTGTATAGGCTTTAAATCGACTATGATCCATCGCATACTAGTATCGTCCGCATGGGAGTAACCCATTTGTACAATACACCATACACCTCCGCCACTTAATAACTTTTGATTGTTCATTACCATTTGGTCTGGTATGGGTACTCTTTTCAAACCAAGATTGGCAAATTCTGCTTCATAGATATTGGCTCTGTCGTTCAATGATACATTAATTTTATCTATGATTTTATGGTTACCGGTATCTCTAATTTTTGCCTTAACAATTTCAGCATCTGAACGGTGCACATAATTGTCCTTGATTACTTTCTTAACCTTTTCAATACCATCATTAATAATATCTTCATCGTCTATAGCACAATATTGTCCTAAAAGATATTCCAAGACATAGGCCGGAACAGGATTGTTGCCTTTCACCAATCCAGTCAAATCTTTCCTAACTACCTTACCCTCAAAATGTTGTATTATTTTATCTTTTAACTCCATTAGAAATCCGTTGGTATTATGGTGTTATTTTGTACCCTTTCTTCAATTACGGGGTTTAGGGCGTCTTCTAAATCAAAAGCTTTTAGTTTTAAAACTGTTTCCTTCACAGCCTCACTTGATAACGTCAATTCTATTCTAGACATTCGTTCACTTGGTGATTCTGATGTTGCATTTAACACCAATTCTTCCTCATTACTCACTAATTCGTTTTCTTTATATAAGCCTATTCTTAAAATGCGTTCTTTCTCGAAACGAGACACTTCGTTTTCTTGCAAAACATGCAAACGAAGAATATTGGAAACTACCTTTAAAGTGCCTTTATGAACCAGAATCGGATTCACTTTTTTGGTCACCTTCTCCCGTTTTCTAGAACTTTCAATTAAAGGCACGACCAACTCTTGTAAACTTCCTCCCCCATGCACAAATTGATGTCCAACTCCACTTTTTTTATAGCGATTTGTTGAGGCTGGAATAGTCACAAACAAGTTTTCATCAAAAATAGTAGTGGCGCTCAATGGAATACAATATCCCAAATCTGGTTTCACGCTTTCCTTGGTCAAATAATATCGATTATGGGACTGTACATAATCTAGTTTTGGCAATTGTTCCTTTTCCTTCTCTTTAATTTCTCGATCATTGTAAAGAAAGCCGTGGTCAGCCGTTATAAACACCTTCGCTACATTATAAGAGCTATGCAACTTTTTAATGAATTGCTTCAATTCATTGATGGAATCCCGTGCTACTTCGAAAGTCCTTCGTTCTGAAGGCTTCTTATCTCCTGTGGAATCAATGACATCATGATACACATACACTACATTGTCCTTGAAAATTTCTCTGGCTTCAGTCATCCCCAATCCCTCAATGTCGCTGTATTGTATTGCATTTGATTTTGGATTAACCTCTTTCAATATTTTCGCTCTTCCAGAAACACTGGAATTCAAAATGTCGTTGATTTGTATATCACCCCCATTAAATAAAACACTTTTTCTTGGCAGCAATTGTGCCATCCCAACATTGGTTTTTGATGGAATAGATGCCAACATATATCGAATTTCTGCAGTGTTTTTGGTGTCCGCATGCAATTCAGACAATAGATGCTCTCCAACTTCATATCGTAATGCATCTGAAATGATGACCACGACCTTCTGGTCCTGATTTTCAATCTCTGTTTTATAGAAATCGTATTGCTTGGGAACTTGTATTTTTTTATAATCAAACTTGAACTGGTTCAAACAGGAAAGCCATTCTCGGTTTAAAGATTCGATATGCTTTTCATATGCGGCATTCAATCCTTCGTGGATTGTTTCTAAAGTAACTCGGTTGGGGATCTCCGTAATGTCCAACTCCTTAAATTTACTCAATGCCTGTCTGTAAAGTTTGTCAATACTAAACCATTGTTGGGTATACTGATGCACATAGGCTTCCGGGGTGTTTAAGACATAAGTGTCAATCGCATTAATGTGTTGATGCAACCTACATACATATACCATAAACTTTAAAACGTTTCCTGTATTGGACTCGATTTCTTGTTGCAAACCAATGCGTTCCAATTTGGTAATTACCTCTTGAGGGTTGTTCTGTAGATGTTTTTGCAATTGCACAACAACTTCCCAAATCATGGGAACCGTATATTCTGTAAACTCCGCATCGTTTCCGTAAACTTCAATCAAAGTTTCTCCTCTTATAAAAGAAGTCATTTGCTTAAGCAACCTTTTAAAGTCTCCCGCAACATTTGGGTGCCGCTCCACTTCAAAAAGTAACTGATTAAGCTGTGTTATTTGGGCTGAATCCTCAATTTTTAGCTGTCCATAAGGGTCCTTTTCCAGCTTGGACATTCCTTGGGTGATGTTGTTGTACAAGACACTTTGCGCCGCCAATTGCAATTCCCTTTGATTGAGGTTTTGCATATTGAAACCCACATATTCTTTCACTTTTTTTATCACCTCGTCAACAAAATCCAGACCTTCAACCTTTTTCAATACACGATTGAGTTCCGAGGTATCTTCATTGCCGGACAAAATCACGAGTTTGGCCATTAAAATTGGCCAACTTTCTATTTTTTTGAATTTTAGAAATGATGATAGCAAGCTCCTCTTTAATGCAGTTTCACTTATTTTGGATGGGGACAATATGGGTTCGCATACCTTTTGAACCCCAGAATATTTCAACTCTGAGATGTACTTTGACACTAAGTTCTTATGGTGGCGTTGTAAAGCAAATCGTTCCATAAATTCCCCAACATTGTCCAACTGTAATTCTTTATTGGCTAATAACAAAGCCATTAGCGGAAATTGATGGTAGGCTTCCTGATTATTGGGCGAGGCCATTGGTAAATATAGAAATACCTTCTCTGCCTTTAATTCATTAACCAATTTATACTTTGTAGCAAAAGGAGTGTTGCAATATTTTTTAATATGAATTTCCGACAAATCCAACTGGTTTACTTCTTCTAAGTATTCTTCTTCCGGGTCAAAAAAGAAAAGGACCCGTAACAACGGATGGTTATCGAAATAATCTTGAATTCTTTCTTTTAGCATTACTTAATCTTAGCCACTACGTCTGTAAACAATTTATAATTCTCGGTTACACCATCATCCAAATCAAAGGTGATCTGTTGGTCTGCAACATTTTTTAAGTGCATGTCATACTCTTCACATTCCACTAAATCTTTGCGCATTTGATCTAATTTACGGGCTTGTTGGGCACTTAAATTAGCCTCATTACTTGCCAGCGCATCTATTTCTGCATTGAGGTATTTAAGATGCTCCAATAAATAATTGGCCCGTATTTTTTCTACGGTAAAGGCATTCATACGGTGCATATACACCAGTACCTGAAAGGCTCTTTTTTTAGAACTGAACAACCAATAGACAGGCTTCTTCTTGTACGTTTTACAATGGTCGTTCCAGAAGTCTTTCACCAAGTATTTATCCAGATCTCTATTGAGGCCATCCTGTAAAAAGTTAATGTTCTCTGTTCTGGTATCATGGCTCCAAATGGTATCAAGCAATTCTTGTATTTGGTATAAGGCATCATCTTTAAAATTGGCAGCTGTACCCATAAGTGGTACAATAGCATCTTCATCTATGGTAACGTGCCCATTATTATAGTCATAAGAAGCCAATTCTTCTGTGCTTGGATTGGGATGCGCGATGTTTAAACCCATTTTATCTAAACGGTAACGTCCCATAAACAACCCAATAGCGTAGCTGATAAACTGCTGCATTACAACTGATTTGTCAATAGGCAAGTTAATGGCAGCCGCCCCTTCTTCCCTAAACTTTGGTTCCAAAACCTCTAAATCCTTACCATTGAGTTCTTCTTGTAAAATAGTAATGTCTTTTAAGGCCACTTCTGGGGTAAGCTCATCCTGTAGCCCATAGATTTTTATAAATATGCGATTAAGTTCCTCTTCATTGCTGTGCAATTGAAAAAAATCTTGTGTAACCGCTGACTCCCAAGTTTGGTATGCTTGTGCTAAAGAATTGCTTTCACATAACAATGGACTTTGCTCAAAATTCCAAGAGGTTTCTCTAGAGTCCCAGTCATTTTTTGAAATTATTAAAGAATTTGAAACCAACGAATTAATAATTTGAGAATTGTCATTCTTAAATGGAATTAATCCAACAACTCCACAACTATAATTAATTGTTGGATTTATGATGTCAAGAAAATGGGAGGCAATCTTGGAATTTAAAACTCCTAAAATAACTTTATCAAGAGAATCATCACTAAAATATATACAGTTGGAGGCTGTGTCAATGATATGTCCATTTGGAAAATATCTACTTGAAAAACTACCAGCGGTAACAAGTGTCCAAGAGTTATGTGGTTGTAAAAAGTATTGTGGACTACGAACTGCCGATTTAGGATGATTTCTTATTTCCAAACCATCGTTACTCCAATTTACCACTTGTTCTTGATTTCCATACCATTTTCTAAAGGCACCTCCTTTATCTAGAGGTGCCCAAATATTATCATTAGTAAATTCCGAAAGAGTATCCCCATCAAACAAGATTTTTTTTTGAGATACCTCTGACCAATAGCGTATAAATTTCTTTCCATCACCAACGGACATTCCAAATTTAGGAATAGCAACTTTATCTAAATTATCTTCATTTTCAAATAACGAGATGGTATTATTTGTAACCCAATACCCAATTGAGAAACCTGGTATTTTTAAAAAATCACTTTGGTTTTTACTGAAAGAATTAAACTCTTTATCTAAAAATTTTCTCTTTTTAGTTTCTACGGATTCTACTTTAACAAAGTCTGTATATAATTTTCTAAAAAGACCATTACGATTATGATTTTTCTGCTTTACACTACTAAATGTAACAGAACCAAAATCAGAACCAAAAACCCCCCTCCCTAAATGAATAAGACTTTCTATATATTTTGTTGTCAAATAATACTGTCTTAAGTTTTTAAAAGAGGACAAAAACATCCAAGAAGGCAAGTTAATCAAGGCAAAACGACCATTGCTCATAGTTAGATTTGGTATCACTTCCATGAAAATGGTCATCAAATCAGACTTGGACATGGGATAATTGGCATTCACATAATTTTTTAAAGCCGCATTCATGCTTTTTTGTCCCATGTACGGCGGGTTAGCCACTACGGCGGTATATTTTTTGGTCAACGTCAATAGTACGGGTATAAAGCCATGCGCTTTTTGTTGTATAGCTTGTAGGTTTAAGTCTAAAACCTGTTTTTGCTTTAAATCTATGTAGCGTTGTTGTATATATTCAACAGCATCTTCGCTTAAATTTAGTTGCATTACAGAGCCCAGATTTTTGGCTTGTTGCATTAGCTGTAACGCTTTTTCTAGTGCTTCAATATGGTCTTTACCTTCCTCTCCTAAAAAGTCTACAACCTCTAGCTGACTAAAACTATTGCCTTCTGGCATTGCGTAAATGTTGAGTTGCCAGTCTTTGTCCCATACATCGGGATACTTTTTAGCCGCTTTGAGCAATAAAGCAAAGGTGGCGAGTTGTACAGCACGATCGTCTATATCTAGTCCGTATAAATTCTTTTCAAAGATGGTTTGCACCGCTTCTTCTGGTGTGTAATATTCCTCCAAGTACATTTGGTAGAGCAACTCAAAACCTTCTACTAAAATGTGTCCCGAGCCACAGGCTGGGTCTATGAGGGTGAGTTGCTCTACATCTGTAATAAGTGGGTTTTTAGTTCGCGCTTCGACAGGCTCAGCGGAACTATTGTCTCCATCATTTGTCACCAGATAATTCATTTGGTCTTTGAGTGGGCTATTGGGTTTGTGGTCTAGCCAGAGTTTACCTGCGGTATTTTCTACCATATATTTTACAATCCAATTGGGTGTGAAAATTTGGGTAGCGGCAGGTATGTCTTTAGCCTCGGCCTTTTTCTTCTTTTTAAATGAGGCAAAGACTTCATCTTTACGTTCCGAGATATAAAACTGGTACAACCAACCAATAAGTTCTACTTCCTTATACTCAGCATCACTAATCGCCTCGGTAGTGTTGAGTAAATGTAAAAAACCTCGGTCTTGCAGCATATTGTCTGGCAAGAGCAGCTCAGTATAATCGTCCAACTTGCCAAATACTTTGTTGAGCGTGTTGTGGGAATGGCAGTAGCCTACTAATAAAAGCGCAAAAGCTTCGGTTTCTTTGTTATAATCACCAATTATTTTTTGCAAGCGTGTTTTTTCGGTGTCATTTAAAAAGCCATACTGGCCTTGTCTGGCTTTCTGTAAGATGATAGGTGTATTGTTTAAGCCCTCGGTATAATCAAGCTGGGGTAGGTCGTAGCCGTTTTTTGCCAAAACACGAATCGCCATCATACGGTTAAACCAAGTATAAGCCGCTTCTTCCACCACTACTTCAATGCCTTTTTTGGCGATGGCATTTTTTAAGGAACGCCATAGATTGGGTACGTTGGCATCATCAAACGCATCACCTCTAAAGGTATAGCCACCGGAAACCGCAAGGGGTTCTTCTATGACTTCACCCTTGGTATTGAATCCCCAATAAATGAGCTTTTTGGCAACGCCCTCCATTAATAAAGTACGTGCCTGTTGTGCAAAAGTTTTGGTATTCATACTATTGGAGGATGATAGTTTTCTTCTCAATCAATAATTGGGTCATTTCTTTTCTTAACTTTTCAAGATAAGTCTCCAATTCCTCAACCGAGGAAATTGTAGTTGCACCCCTTGACACGTAATAAGTTTGTGGTTCACTGACTTCTCCAGAAGCCTTAATAGATGACGCTACGATTTTCTTTAATTCTTCGCTTTTAAAGTTGTCTATATTCAATTTCTTGTTTTGCAAAGCACTTAAAGAATTGATACGTTCTATACTACCTAAGGTGTGTTCTTTGTTGGCATATTTGTCAACAGATACATTTTGTTTAGCTGCTTCTTTCTCCAATTCAACAAAGGCTTCCTCATAGAGAGTCATAACCTCGTTTTTGAGCTCCGTCAACTTTTCCTTTAAGGCCTGTTTAACCTCGTCATAAGCTTTTTTTATATGGCGAAATTCTTTTCTAGGATCTTCAAGCGTAAGAAATTTATTTATCTTTTTTACCTTCTCCCTATCCTCTTGACCGAGCATCTTCACATTTTCATTTTCCTCACGTACAAAAGCAGAAACACCTCTGTACTCCTCCAAAGCCCTTCGTATAAAATCATCCATTGCCTTTGTTTGGTCGAACAATTCTTTTGCTTGTTCTTGATTTTCAATTAGGGCAGTAAAGAGCTTTTTAATGTCACGTGTTTGAATCCACGTAGACAATTGTTGTGTCCCCTGTTGGAAGCAATTGCCAAAAGGGTATTTCCCATAATAAGTCTTTTCCAAATCTTGATGCCATTGTAGTTTTTTGCCTAAGTTATTTAGGAGGTTTTCATACAAAGTGTTTTTATCAGTGGCCGTTGGTAAGGTCTCATTAAAGATTTCTTTAAAAGCCACAACGACATCATCCAGCACCGATTGATCAATTTCCTCTCCTGTAACCACTTCGCAAGACATACGTTCTGTTGTGGACACAGCTTTATTAATGAAGTCAACAATGGGATAACGGGGTTGTCCTTTATAGACAAACTCACGCTTTTTCTTTTTTGCTAGTTGTACCAACACATCCAAAACAGCTTCAAAACGCCAACCAAATGGTTCTTGGGCAAACTTGTTGATCAAGTCCTGTACTGTAATTTGGTTGTTATTGGCCGAAATAAAATCATTGACCAATTGTTCAGCAGGGGTCAAGACCGATGCAGGAATTTGAGGATCCGCCGCGGATTTTTTTAACTCTGCTTGGTTACGGGCATATTCTTGGCTTAAATTGTGGTTTTTGTAGATGCCTTCAAGATGCTTCTCAATCATATTGCCAATTCGTTCAGAAGGTGAAGAACCATTAATTTGATCGGGCTCTATAACTTGGTTTAGTGAAATGTATCTCACCCCGACAATCTTTTGTTTAAGAGTATTTTCAAGCTTATTCCTTAATTGATTGTTTCGTATTCTGAAATTCTCATTGGTTTTGGAACGTTCCCCTGTTGAAGACCCAGAATTTGTGATAAAATATTTGTTGGTTTTACAATACCAATCAAATTCATTTCTGAACGATTTGTCTTCATTGTACCATTCATTCAAGCAAATGACCAATTCTTTTTTATTGATATCCAAGGCCTTTTGTTGAATGGAAGTCATGTCTGTCAACAAGACTGTTACGTCAAAATCCCCATTGCGTAAAATTTCCTTTCCCTCAATGGAATAACCGAGTTTAAAGTCATTTTGACCGAAAGGCACTTTTTGATTAATTCGTACGATGGGTCGGAATAATTCGTCAAATGCTGTTAAACGATCATCTATTCCAACGGTTTGTCCTTTGATAATGTTTTGAACATCCATTTCGTCTTCATTGAAGAAAAAATAACTGCCGTTTTCTTCACGAATAACACTTTCTTGAATCAACTTTTCCAATACTTCTTGAATGCTTTTTTGCAATTGCATTTTGTTGGCATCCATGGTGTTCATCAACAACACTCCTAAATTTTCAACATTTGAAGGGAAGGTCTGCCGCTGGTTTTCCAATAAATTTGAAATCATGAACAGGACCTTGACTACTCGTTGGGCAAATTCATTGTTTTTCACATAACTGAGTTCCAAAGCATTTTCAATGGCTTTGGCTCCACGATTTGTCAAGTTGGTGCGGAATTGCTTATTGAAAAATGCATCGAAAGGCATAAAACCTCCAGCCTCATCATCAGCATGCTCTTTTGCTGTAAAATGGGTAATCCCTAAAACCGAGCGCTCATTGTCCTTAACCTCCTTGATCACAAACTTCAATTGCTGAAAGGCTTCAAATACATGAGCAATCAATTTAAATTGATAAGGAATAAAGGGATAACCAATGATAAATTCTTCTTCATTGCGATAACCCTTAAACAAATCATGATTGATTTTAAACTGGTTTTCTATGTAATCTTTATTGTCGTGGTATAGTTTGGTCAGGTATTCGATACCACGGCTGTTTTTATCCAAAACCCTACGTTGGGTAATATACGAGGCATCATTGCTCTGCAAAGAAATCCGCGTATCGAAACGCCCCAAGATTTTACCAAATTCATCTTGTAAATCAGCAACACCATCAATACCAGAACCCACTTCATCCAAGGTCTGTTGGGCCGTACAAGCAATCCAAACTTGATTATTGAGCTCATCACTCACCCGTTCAATTATATTTTGGAAGTTGAGCAGTATTGCTTTGTTGGTCCCAATGTATTGAGATACTTCATCGACCAAGAACAATAAACGGTAGTTTCTATCCTTGTCCTTCAAAAAGCTTTTTAATTCTGGAATGAGGGTCCCGTTAATACTTATTTTATAGCTTTCAGGATTTGAAAGCTTTGAATGCAGTGCAACAGTATCGAAAGAAGGATAAAGTTTTTTTGCAATGTCCAACACATCTTGCAATTGAAAAGCAGCTGCATCTGCTGCATCAACATTCCAGTCAAAACCCAATCTTAAAGCTATCTCATTTTTGAATTCTTCCAATTTGTCCTGTTGTTGTAGCGGTTTTTCCAACAATAAAGCCAAGGGTATATCATCTGCATTATAACCTCGGAACTTATTGAACATATTCATGAAAATTCTGGTCAATCGCTCTTGATCACCATCATCTGTTTCATCTTCCACATTAAAAAGAATGTTGTCGCAAAATGAACCGTCCACCCTTTTTTTGAGCAATCGAATATTATTTTGGGTAATGTGATCATTGCTTCCAGCTTTGGTGGTGTCATAGTTTTTGATAGCATTTTCCAAATATTCGAATGCCATGTCAGAAGTTTGAGGATTTAGTAAGTAATGAACATATTTGATAAAATGCGACTTACCTGACCCATAATATCCATTAATCCAAATCCCTGATTTTCCAACTTTTTTATTAAGTACTGTATCGAGTATTTCAAAAAGTTTTTCAATCAACTCATCCGTAAAAACATATTCCTTTATTTCAGCTTCAATGGTTTTTTCCTTTTTATCACTGACAGTGACGGCTGGGTTGATAGCTCTAAATATGTCTCTTGCGTATAATTCCTTTAAAACCATTAGTTATTGATTAGTTTAATTGCACGATATAAATTTTCATCTTTTAAAAGGCCAAAAAGACTGTAATATTCCTTGGCTGTACCTGGGTAGAACATAATAAGTTTGTATCCCTTGATATACTTTTCGAAATTGCTCATAAAACGGCTTGCCCTGATATAAGGAAAAGCATTTCCAAAGCCTTTCAGTAAAATATAGGAAACCTCGTAGGGTTTCACAGATTCTAAATGTTCCTGGATTTTATTATCCAAATACTGTAGAAAACGATTGTCATAAGCATCTTTTTCTAGCGCTTTCTTAACAGCTTCCGGTTTATCGCTTTCATGTTGCAGGTAAAATTCGAATTTGGTCAATTTACCAAATTTGGTTGTTTTGGTATAATTGATGAACTCCTCAAAAATATCCATAACCATCACCTCCAAATAATTGTTCGGCCTGTGTAATCGATTTTTAATGTCCAGTATCTCGTTTTCAATTTCATATTCTTTACTGGCATCGTACATGTACATATAAGCTGGAAAGAATAGATTTCCAGTATCGTGGTCTTGAAAATCCTTATTACTCAATTTTGCATATAATTCAGGTATTGTCATGTATCTATATATTTACAAAAGCAGCTTTTAAAAACCATGGCTCGCCAATGTTGTGGAAATACTCCCAAAAACGGGGTCGAATCTCCCGTGGTATATTCAATTTTTCCCCATCATATAATCCAGCATCCTTTAATGCTTTCCTAATCTGTACGTTCAACTTATACAATGTGATTTCAGCCCATTGGGCAAAGTCTTCATCCATAGAAGCCAGTTCATCAAACCGCATCTGTATATCATAATCATCTAAATTAACGCCAAGCTTGTATTTCTTTAAAACAACTTCAAAATGAATGTCAAAAACCAAAGGATAAGTTTTCAAACATAAATAATATAAAGCCAGTTTTTGCTCGTTTGCATTCCATTCCTTAAAATGAGACCAAAAATAATTTGGTGCGTTCTTGTGTCTTCTTATGATTTCGATTATTATCCTTTTTCTTGAAGATTCTATTGCAATACCAATAAAGGCATTGTTTTCAGTCTCGGAACTAATCAAGTCGTTGAAATTTTTGTTATCAGCAATACCCAAGACACCTAAAAATTCTTGGTGTAGAATTCCGCCTGCCGTGAAATTAGCATCAAGTTTTTTTTCTTTCTTCACCTTTTTCAATTTTCAATGACTTTTTGGGCATCCATTTCCAGTGCTTTTATTTCTTGAATGGCACTACCTGCTATCCCTTTAATCGATCCATACATCTCTGTGGCTCCATCAATGACCAAATCCAATTGTTTTTCCCTTTCTTTCCATTGGCGTTTCATTGATCGCTTTTCAGAATCTATTTGATTACGCATACTTACATAGCCGTTTACAATGGCCTCCATTTGTTGTTTAAACTCGTTACTTATTAAAAAATCATATAGAACCTGCATTTTTTCTCCTTTCCCTACATTGGAAATTTTTATTTCATAAACCCTCAACAAGGTATGTCTCAATACATGGGAAAGAGCCTCAACCTCATCAAACTTGCAAATCCAAATACCATTACGTTTTCCAAAAGTGGGCATTTCCTTTGGCATGACCTCAGTTACAATCACCCCCTCATCAGCCTTGTGCAATCGCATATCTCCTTTTAACTTTTCTATCCATTGCTCATTAAAGGATTTTGTTCTTTTAGACTCAAAGGCAATTACGCCTGCATCTTTACCAGATAATGTTTTAATAATGTGAAGGCAATCTGCTCCATTAATTCCTTTTTTTATTTCTAAAATATTATCTAATGGAAAATTTCTAACCAACAATCGTTCTACTTCCAACTCTAATATTTCTCCTTGAGTTTGCATTGAACCTTGTTCTGCCCGTTGTTTAAGATCATTGATTTGAGCCTTCAGGTTTTCAACCAGTTCATCCCGCTCCTTTAGTTTTAGGTCTTGGGCGGCCACAGCCTCTTTTTTGGCTTCAATCCTAGCTTTTGCAATACCTTCAGAGAGTTTAGCCTCATTTTCTGCGTCTAATTGATCTTTTAATTCAGACATTTCTCGTTCAGATTTTGCTAAGTTGGCCTTCAACTTATAAAAATCCTTAACCAGATCCGATTTTTTCTTCAATTCTTCTAGAAGCAGTTTGGTCTCTTCTTGCAATTCCTCCCTAACAGATTTTTCAAGACTTTCCTTGGCTTGAACAAATGCTTCCTTACGTGCCCTTTCAATCTCTAGCTTTGACAATTCATTCACTTTTTTGAGTGAATTCATTTCATTCAACAAATCATCAAGTTGATTTTGATGCTTTAGTTTTAGTTCGTCTTTTAGTTTTTTCTCGAGACTTTTTGCCAAAACATGATTTACATCAATTGCAGACCCACATTCTGGACAATTGATTTTGGTTTGATTTTCCATAACAACTTTTTTAAGATTAGGAAACAAACTTAAATCAGATTTGTGCATTCTTTCTGCACTAATCATAATGCGCTCTGTTTTTCTCAATTCTTAATTTGATTTTCTCACGGAAATGTTGGGGGGAGATAACTTCCATTTCCTCTCCAAAAGATAAAATAAGTTTTTCAAGTTCAAAATTTGGAATCACGTCCAAAGTAAAGACAACCTCATTCTCACCGAATGCCTTTTTCTTTTGTGAACCATGCAGCGGTTTTGTCTCAATATAATTCCACAGTTTTTTGACTACTTTAAATTCAATGATTTCGGGCTTGGATTCATTTAAAGTGACCCCTATTATATCTTCAAAATAATTCTCAAAATCAATATCTGTATCGCAATAAGGAAAATCTGATTCCTTCACCCCGACAATCCTATCTAATGCATAGTTGGTCAAGGATTCATAATTCGGAGTTCTCCCAAACAAAAACCATCTAGAATTGAATTGCTTTAAATGATAAGGGAAGAAAATTGAGCTAAAGGATTCCTTCTCATAGGGTTGATAAGTAATGGTCAAAGTCCTTCGATTTAAAATTGCATTGAATATAGGGTCTAAAAATTCCAGCCCTCTCAAATAAGGGTTATTTTCAAACGACATGATTTCCTGAGAAGCCTCTTTTAACAAAAAGGTTTGGTCCAGCTTTGGCAAAAGTTCATTGACCCATTGAAACTGGGGCATTCCTTTAAATCTAGTAAGTACTTGCATGGCAGATTTAAGTTGTTCCGCCTCAAGTTCATTAATAGGAATATTGTTAATGGAGAAACTGGTATCATTGTAGCGATAATACACTTTTTGACCATCCCTAACCTTATCCAGCATAATTGAATAGCCCTGCCTGGATTCCATAAACCTAATGTCTTCATATAATTGCCTTTTTTTAATTCCATCAGTTTTTGGATTGTATTCAAAAAGAGCATCATTCACTGAATTCAACAAGGCCTGTATATCATAATTACGACCAGGATTCGAAAAACATCGATCTAACGCTTGATAGCGAATAAGTGCATTCTTATTTGTAGGCATTTCATAAAAATACACAACCTGTGCAGAATTACTGCATAATTTAAGTATGTTTTTCTAAAAAAGACTCGGCACTAATAAATAAGAGAGCCCACGCATTGTATATGCTGTTCACATTTAGTGAGTGCCCTTGACCTCACCTTACGGGTGTACAAGCACCCTCGACCATTCTATTCAATCAATAATTAATTCAAGTCCAGCTTTCTTTGCCTTGTAATCTATTTTGGTAATCAAATCACAATAGCTCCAATTTCTCAATACAAATCCCTCTTCTTTAGCAATCTCAGTTTTTTCCTCCTGATTCAAAAGTATGAGGGTTCCTGCCCTATGTTTAACACAAAAATCAATCAACCTCCGGCTATAGACATGCAAACGGTTATTGACATATTGACGTTCAATTTGACCCAGTCTGTCAACTGCCTTTAGTTTTCTTTTGATCCCCTTACCCGATTTGGAATAGGTTGCTCCAATCTTTGCCCGTCTGTGTGCCGATTGTATCGCCAGTCTTCGGTATAAAAATTCTTCTTTTGTACCAATGGTAAGCCTTGCCTTGCCAACCTTTACAACAATGGGATATTCAAGGGACAAAGAGGCTTCTGCAATAATCTCAGGTCTTAGGTCATGGCTTTCTTTTTCAATTTCGAATACCGCCAATAAGAAAATCTTGCCATCTTTTAGCTTTATGTGTGATGTGCACAGCTTAGTCTTGCCCTCCACCACCCTCTCCATCAATGTCCGTTTATCCGTAAAATCCTTTCCCAAGTAGGTTTTAAACGGAATTTGAAATAATCGGAAGCAGAAAGCTTTTTTCTCTTCGTTGTAGTGTAATCCACTCATACCCTCCAAGTCAAAAGGGAAGGCCATATCCCTTCTGAAATTTTTCAAAGAGCGTTCACCATTCCAGTATTCTGGTCTGTTCTTCTTGAATGATGAAATTAAAGCCTGGTTCAAATTGGACAATATGTTTGTGGGGATTTCTCCCTTAAAACGATCTGATACCACTCGATAGGTGGTGTTTGTCCTAGAACGATTAAGGATCCCTTGTCCATCCTTCTTTTCATCTGCCAATTTATATTTTACCCCCTCTGATAGATAAAAAAATTCCTTTATCATTTCCTGTACATAAAGATGGGTCACTATTAGGTTGGCCGCCCTAAAGCATCTGTTCTGCCATTGGTATAGTTTATCCAAGGCCTCTTTTTTCTCCTCTTTGGTAGGAAGGTCGATGAGTAATTGGATCTTTCGAGTCAGTTTTAGCGTTGATTTTTCCATACTAGGCTGATTGCAATTGATGTTTTGCTTCCATTAGCCTATACGCTATCATAAATTCCTGATGCACCTCCTTTTGGGAAAGGTTAAGCTCATTGGCGATTTCGGAAAAGGAATATCTTAGTTCACAACGCATTTTAAGCACCTTTGTCTGCTCTTCGGTCATCTCACCTGTGAACTTTATCTCATCTGTCTTGTTGTTATTGGAATCGAGCTTATTTCCTTGATGAAGGATGGTTTTAATATCCTCAATGGCTTCCTTGATCTCTCTGCAAGTTTCATTTATGCCTTTTCCCATTGCTTTGGAAATGACTTTATACTGAAAGCCGTATTTCAAACATAGATTGATTACATGTCTTTTACCGTCATCCAATAAGGGAAGGACGCGTTTGATACTTTCGAACTTCTCTTGTTCCCCTTCCTGAAGTTTAAAATTGTTATTGTCTTCAGCGGGGTCATACCCAACCATATAGTCTTGGTAATTCTCAAAACTCTCCAACGAGTGGACTTTCCTGAAAAACTTGTTCCTTGGCCGTGTATAGTATGTAATGCACTCCCTTTTCATCACAAACCGCAGGAAAAAATAAATGTGCTTGGGTGATTCCAAACTGTTCCTATTCACCCACAACCTTAAGAATACATCTTGTACCAATGTTTCCACAACAAAACCATCATCAAGAAAGCTCTTGCCCAGCCAGTAAATCTGTCTATTGTATTTGGTATAGATTTGCGCAAAAGTCGAAGGGCAACCTTTCTTCAATAATTCAAGATGCTTGTTGTCGATATTTGAAATCATGAGGAATAAATTATAATAAATACTTACCAAATGTAATCATTTATTTATTAATCGTAATTATTAATTTATTATAAGTATATTTTACAGTACTATAAATGAATTACTTGTCATTTTAGGGTTAACAAATACACCCATGACAAAAAAAGATGATCATAAAGACCCTGCACTGGTTTCCATAGGTTCAATGTTCGAGACGGGAAAAATTCGAAAGATGTATACTCTTGCAGAATTATATCCGACCAGAATTGCGAAATCACTTGGTATAAATTATGGCAGGTATATGGTCAAGCTGAACCATCCCGACAAGTTTACTATGGGAGAAATAGTAAGACTTGCAGACTTATTAGATATAGAGCCTGACATGATAACCAAAGTCATATATACAGAATTGAAGTAAAATTGAAACCAGCTCTGGAGTACCATTTTTTTCCTGACTATTTCTTTAGAGGTTATTTTCTAAAAGTTCAAATAAACGATTCTGATCAAATCAATGAAAAGCTTAGTTGAGAAAACACTTTTGAAAGAATCCTTTGAATTTAAGGGTTCGTTGTCTGAATTTAAAGAGCATATTCGATTTAATAGAGAAAGAAAATTTAGGCTTGATTGGGTTTCTGATACTGAATTTAAATTTCTTGCCAAAGTTTCCGTAGGTACTATGATGCTTTATTATAACCCCAAATCTATTGATGGAATAAAGGGTTATGCAAAACTAACTGAATTGGAAAACGGAAAAACAAAAATTGAAATGAGAACCAAATTAAGGGTTGAGATGTACATTATCGGGTTTCTATTTTTACTCTTCCTTTCTATTTTTTATTTCAGTAACAAAAATTTACCATTTTGGATTATGTTTCTCTTTCCTGTAATTGCCTTTTGGCTTTGGTTTGTATACAGATTCCAAGAAAAAAGACTCTTTGAGAAAGTAAAGCAATATTTAATAAAGAATGATGTATAAAGTTTAATTAAAAACGACTGAATTGTATTGTATGCTACTCATAAAACCGAACTGTTTAAATGTAGAACAATAATAACCCCAAATCCTTACCCCAACTTTTGCGCATGGATCCTATCGGGTTTTTGTAGTGTTCCGATAGATAAGCGTAAAGCAAAAACCTGATAGGGCGCAACCTACTTTTTGGATTTCAGTAGCCCATGTCCTCACCAGCTCCCCTTGCCTTATCGATGCCCTTTCCAAGTGCTTTGATAATTTTGGCCGCCATTTGCACTTTATTGGTCGGAATACTGGGAGCCTTGACACCCATAGTTTTAAGCAGTTTAAAGGCCATGTCCTTTTCCTTGGTGGGCAGTCCCATCACTTTGGCAAAGAACTTCCCCGGTTCTTTGGCATGGGTCTTTCTGCCAACATAGGATTCCACATAGTTCCTTTTAAAACCAGTTGTCCTGTCAAAGGTCTTTTCGGCCGCTTGGTAAAATTTGTCCCGATCAAATCCTCTCTTGACCGTCTTTCCGTTCAGTTCCACTTCCGAGGCCTTGTGCTTCGCCATTGGGGAGAGCGTATAGGTGTTCGTTACGTCCCTTCTACTGACTATGATATGGATATGGGTCTGTGGCCCCTCTTTTTGCATCCCTGCGGCCACCAACTGTCCGTTCTGTTGGTGTGGGGCCATTCTTGTTTGCTCTGCAATACTCTTTTCAAGTTCCTTGACATTCCCAATGGTTTCGCCTCTTTCCACTTTCCGTATCTCGTTCCTGAGCCTTGCTATTTCACCACGGTATGGAGCATTTTCCTGAACCTGTTTGTCAAAGCCCCGATAGGTGCGTTCATGTTCGATCTTGGCATAATATTTAAGGTTTTCGGCCTTGACCTCTTGGTTGCGATGGAAACTCTTGGCATAGTCCTCCATGAGCTTCCTTGTGTATTCCCTTAGGATGTTCGGATCATTTCCAATTGCCTGTAATTCTCTTTTATTGGGGCTGACCACTATGGAATAGAATTTCGGGTCTTTCTGTCTCAGTTTGGCCGTATTGGCATCTATTTCATCGATGACCGTTTGAGGGCTTACGCTGTCATTTTCTTGGTCAAAGAATTCCTCCCTTTGTTCTGGCGACCTGTCCTCGTTTTCCTTTTCCAGATAGTCCACATAGTTCCCTACACTGGAGTTGTAGGTACTGCCCATTTTCTGTGCTGAGATGGTAAGGTACATGGCTGTTATCTTAAATGATACTTTAATTTTTCAAACTCCCCGATGTCCATATTGATTTTCAGATAGGGCTTTCCCATCATGGGTTCCACCTTCTCCACATTATCTAGGATTTCATTGCAACGCTTTTTATAGCTTTCAAATTCACGGAGTATTCTCTCGTGATCCACTTTTGGAACGGTGTTTCTTGGCTCCAAAAAATCCATTCGCTCTTCCTGTATCTGGACAGGTTTCCGCCTCGGCCTCTTCCCGTCCTTCACATAAGCCTCGTAAAGTATCAATACCATTTCATAGGTGGGTCGGATACTGGTCTTTTCCATGTTCTTGATTATGGCGATGAGCCTATCGAATTTTTTCATCATCTGACGCTCCAATTTTTTGATGCTGTCAAGGATGATCTTGGTTCCCTCTCCAAAAGGGTCAAGATGGTTCTCCTTGAAGTATTGTATCATTCCATCCAATACCTCACTATGCGATTTGTTGAACCTTTTGGAATAAGTGCGGAAGCGTGTGGCCGTATCTTTCTTTACCGTGATATTGGAATAACCGCCGGTTCCTTTCTTTGTTCTGCCGTTTGTTTTTTGCTTTTCCATAGGTGCGATTTTGTTTTTTCGTCAAATTGCGTCAATTTTTGCGTCAAAAATTTCCAGTGTTTACTGGGCTTCCCAAAGGTTTTACTGTAGATTTCGGAAAAGTCTACTGTAGCCCCGATTTTTCCACAGTATTCCAAAATCCATTCAATTAACTGGTTTTCAACTTGTTGAAAGCCCGAAAACAACCGTGATGGCGCAATTTGCGCATCACCCTCTTGCTATTCCGAACAACTCCCATTCAGTCGTAGTTCTGAATACCCTTTTCAATCCCCGATTGCCTTTTTATGTTCCTTTTGGTTCATATGGTCAATCAAGTTCTGCATGTCCTTACCTATCTTATGCTCCAGTACCCTTGCATAGATCTGGGTAGTGGACAGTTTGGTATGGCCGAGCATTTTTGAAACGGTTTCAATTGGTACACCATTGGAAAGGGTTACCGTTGTTGCAAAAGTGTGCCTGGCTGAATGAAAGGATATGGTTTTGTAAATACCACAGGCCTTTGCAATTTCCTTTAGATATTTGTTTGTCTTCTGGTTGGAAAGCACAGGTAGTATTTTTGTATCGGTCTCTGGACTGTCCCAATACTTTTCAATGATTTTTTTTGCTTTGGGCAATAAGGGCAGTTTTACACTTTCCGAAGTTTTTTCCCTTTTGGTATAGATCCATTGGTTTCCATCAATACCAAGTACCAGTTGATTCTTTTCAAGTTCCCGGACATCGATATAGGATAGCCCGGTATAACAGGAAAAAAGAAAGGTGTCCTTGACCTTTTCATAGCCTGCTCCAGTGAAGTCCGTTTCTTCAATGAGCCTAAGTTCCCTTTCCGTTAGATAACTACGTTCAGTTTTATGAAACCGGAGCTTATAGTTAATGAAAGGGTCTTTGTCCAACCATTCCAACTTGACGCCCAGCTTGACCATTTTCATTAAACGCTCCAAGTGTTTCATCGCCCCATTATTGGTACACTTCTTTCCCTTTTGCAATTCAGGGCCGTTCAGTAGATAATGTTCAAAATCGGTAATGAACTTATAGTTCAATTGTTTCAAACGGATGTCGGGGAGTTTGTAATTGGATTCCAAAAAACGAAGGAGATACTTTTTGGTCCCATAATAGTTCTTCATCGTTCCAGGGCGGAGTACACTCTTTTGTGTTTTGTTATGATACTCGATAAGTTCAAGCAGGGTATTATGTTGCTCGTCCTGTCCTAGATAACGGGCCTTAATGGCCTGTGCTGTGATTACTTTTTCCTCCCGCAACAATACCTTGTGGGTGTCCATGATTGCAGCATACACCTCATCAAGATAGCTGTTCAATAAACGGGCCTTGTGGGTCAGACCATGGAGCCTTCCCTTATTTTCATCCCATTCATTCACCGAAACATATCGTTTAAGACTTATCTCGGCCCTCTTCCCATTGACGGTGATACGGGCATAAATGGTCAGCTTTTGGGGATTATTTGAAATGTCCCGCGTGAAAAGAAGTACTTTTAAAGTGTTGGAATTGCGCATAATACATAACTTTTGGGTTTGACAAAACAGGTTTGCAAAACACCCATGAACAGCGTCAAGCTGTAGCTAAATTATGCACAAGGAACGTACCGAACCATTCACCGAACTCTACACCTTTTATATGTATTTAAATGATATCAAATGAATGCATAAAAAACAAAAAGCACTGTCAATCAGTCAGTTGACAGTGCTTTGATACCACTTGATTAGTGGTTCGTCGGGATGACTGAACCATCCATATGATTGTATGTTATTGTAAATCAATAACTAGCACTGATACTTAATATCCTGCACACCTTATTGCACATTTCTGTATGGATTGAGAACAAGTACAAATCCTCTAAAAATAAATATAGTCAAAACAATTCAAAAAGTACTAAATATTTTAAATAACGTACTCACGTTATTTAAAATCTGGATAATCTTTCCAAATAAGCTACTGACTCACCTCATGTTTGTTGAAAATACCTGACACTGTATAAAAGCACTACTCGAGGGAATTATCCTCCTCGTAAATAGGATAAAAACTTTAATTTCAAAATACATAGCCCATTATCCGAAGGTTCTCAATTTCTGTTTTTTTAGTATTCTCAACAATCGGTCTCATGCATTTATTACTGAATGCTCTAAGAAACCTTGTGTGAAAGAGGTACAAAACTATTTTCTTCAAAACAGCGCGAAAACCCACTTGAACTTAAACTAGTGCTTCTCCTAATGTGCCTGCATTGACGTTTAGACTGCAACAATGAATTAACACCCAAAAAACAACTATTTGATTATCCAGTTTTTATTTGTTTACTGCGTTTTTTGATTCTTATCATTTTTTAGCTGTTCGATTTCCTTTTTCAATTCGATAATGTGTAGCGTTAACTCCTCAATTTTCACCAAAAGTAAATTGCTCATCTCACCCAGTTGGACTCCGTCTTTCTTCACTTCGGTCGCAGATGGTATATTGGGTAAACCAAGTGCATATTTTGTCCAAACAAAGCAGAGCGAAAACAAAATCGGTTTCGATGATTTGAAGACGGACCAGATTTTTATGGTATCGACAACACCTCCTGCCCCTCAGCTGAAAGCTGTAAATTCTTCACTTGACCAAATCCTTCAAAAGAGATTCGGACTCCTGCAAGTTTACCAAAGTCGTCTGATAGGGTCGTTTCATAAACTTGCTTATTCGATATATATACTGAAAGTTGATTTGAAGTATTTACCACCTTTACCTTGGACCATACCCCACTCTGCGTGGAAATTGCCGATAAATCATTTTCCATACCGCTTACCACCAAACTTCCTAACTTCAAGTTATTCTTCGATACACAACCTGGCACACTAATCGGTATCCTTATAAACATTTTGGTTCCAAAGAGTATAAGCTTCCTAAACTCACAGGGGGTTTTACCGGATGAACCATCAAATTTCATATCAGCTTCAAAAACAAAGTCACGAAAGCTATGTTTTGGGTCGGGTAAGGCATTGTAATAATCCAATACGGTCCCGTCCTCTGTAGCTATAAACTCCTCCTTGAGAGTATCTGCTATCCTAAGTATTGTATCGGCTTGAAATTCATGCCGATGGAGATATCGTGGTGAGCTGCTACGCTTATCAGAAATTACCGCCATCCAACCATCCGTAGGTATAAAAAGATCACGCTCCTTTACCACCTTACCATTGACGCGTAATTTGGCTTTATAGTACCCCGGATACTCATAATAATGCGTAAACACGTTTTTTTTGGGATTTACTTTATGTCGTTTGGAAGGGTCCCAATCTTGTTGTATTTCCACCATTTCGGCGTTTATACCGGAAACATCATACTGAAAGACCACGGTGTTGGGCAGACCTACGTCCACCCTTCGGATTGAAAAGGCGACTTGTGAAGAATCTATTTCCGATTCTGGAAGTCCAATGAACGCCAGCACGCTAAGAATCCCAACCAAAACTAAAATTGAAAATACAAAAACAAGAAATCTTTTATTAATAAACCTCTGCTTGCTTTTTTTCCGTATTTCAGTATTTTTTTGGCAGAAGTCAGCAAAATTCTGATAGCCTAGGTACAATGCAATGGCATCCAAGGTAGCTGCCGAAGGGGTATTTTGGTAGGCCACCTTTCCAAGAAACCGCTTCAGGGTGGATATGCTCAACTGTATCGAAGTACGTTCAAAGATCAAATCGCTCAATTCCCTAAAATTTCGTGTACTCCATTGATCGACCTCTCCCCAACTCAAAAAATTAAGCAAATGGGCTTTCAAGCGGTCTATAGAGGTTTCATAATTTCCTTCCTTTTTCATTTGAGCAAAATTTTACGGCATAATTACCGTCACCAGAACTTATGCTAGTATTCTACTTGCCAGTCGCTAAAGGTAGCCATTCTATAAAAATTGATTTTTAAGATATTCCCAAATTATCTATCATCATTGAATTAAGCCAAATATTGTGTTCGATTAAAGGGTCCTCGATGGAAAAAATTTTAAAATAGTATTCTAAAAGTCAAAAAAAAAACAAAAACACCTGACCATAAGAGGCCTGGGCTTTTGTTTTAAAGGTGGTTTCCTTATTGTTGAAATACTATATGTCACTTATAGTTTGGGAAAGAATCAACTTGAACATAAAATGAACAATAATGAACAAATGTCTCATTCGGTAAAGATGGAAATTCGTAGAAAATATAAAATCATGAAACAATATTGCTTTACACTATTATTCCTTCTGGCCCTTGTAATGAATGCACAAGTTAGCGTACCCTTTGACTCCGAAAACTGGTCATTTTCCGAAAGGGAGCCCAAACGTTTCGAAAACATCAATGGAAAAGAGGCGCTCTATCTCAACGGTCACGCGATGTTGGAAAATGTTGTTTTTCAGGATGGAATTATCGAAATCGATTTTATGGCACAGAAGAAGCGAGCTTTTGCTGGTCTGCAATTTCGTGCACAAGGCGAGGGAGACAATGAAACCTTTTATGTCCGATTGCATAAATCAGGGTTCCCTGATGCCGTCCAATACAATCCCGAATACAACGGTGAACCCAATTGGCAACTTTATAGAGAGCATCAAGCGGTCGTAAACTTTGACCCAAGTACTTGGAATCATCTTAAAATCGTATTTCGGGGTTCCGTTCTCAAAGCGTATCTCAATGATAGTCCTGAACCCATATTGTCTGTAAGCCAGTTGAAGAGAAACGATAAGCAAGGTTATATCGGATTCTACAGTTTTCTAGGTGCTTATTTTGCCAATTTTACATATACCGCTTTTAGTGACACCACACCACTTGCGGATGTCAAAGATTATGCACCCGATGTGATTCAAGGTTGGGAATTAAGTGATAGCTACGATATTGCCCATATGGAGACAAACCGTTATCCGGATATATCGAAAATGGATTGGGAGTATTTTATGGCAGAGCCTTCCGGGCTGTTGCCCATAAATAAATATCGTTCCAAAACCAGTTCGGGTAATTTTGAACAAAATCCGGTCAATATCATTTGGGCGAGACATACCTTTACCTCCACTGATGATAGTTACAGAAAATTCTCATTTGATTTCAGTGATGATGTGGTTCTATACTTCAATGGAGTTAAACTTTTTGAGGGCATCAATGGCTTTAGGGCAAAAGGTCCCACGTTTCGGGGCGATATGCTGATTGATGGAAACGTATTGTACTTAAAGGCCAAAAAAGGCAAGAATGAAATTCTGGCGGCAGTTTCAGATAAAGCCAATGGTTGGGCCATAATGGGGAAAATGGAATAGTTAATTGGTCAATTACCCAATTGAATTCTTAAGTTCTTAAAGGACAATTGGGTAATTGAGCTCTTTTAAAAACCAAACCTTAACAAAGCAATGCCATAACATATAATTTATTTGGTTTGTACTCCTTCTTTAGGTTTAATTTGATTTGACCTGGAAAACGAATTACCATGTATAACAATTATATCCTTTAGAAACTTATATTGAATATCAACTCTCCAGCAGTACGTTTGAGCATCCAAGCCCTGTCAACTATCTTTAGTTAGATAAATGCATAAGGTTTAGTCACCAATATTTCTATCCTTTTTGAGACTTTACATTAGTCCTTTTAAAATCTCTTCTTTCCTTACAGAGTACAATTGAATAAGTTTTCCCTTTTTGTAAATGCCAAACTTATACGGTAACGACCCCAATTTTAATCGACGTTCTAGATCGCCAGCATAAACGAACCTAAAATCACAACTATTTTTGGCAATGAACTACTGAATATAACTGGGTTTATCCACCCAATCTGGAGAGGCTGCAAAATTCTCTAAGATTAAATTCTTCAAATGAATTTCAATTCTTGAAAAATAATGGCACCTATTTGTTATAATAGATTGATAAAGTACATCCCGCAAAAAATTGTGTTTTTTTATGGAATAGCATAATAAAATCAGTTTCTTAATAAAAAGATATGGCCCACATAGATTTGAAGAGCTTACCATCGAACAAAAAAACTGAGTCTTATAATGAAGGGATTTTAATTACATTGCCCCTTCCTACCGATTAACATCCAGCTTCACTGAAATATTCTCGTCTGCTAACAGCCATACTTATTAAGGTTTCCTATACTATATATCACATTCCACCATAAATATGTTGGGTTTTAATCCATCTTGTTGCAGTCAAAAATTTTTAAAAATGCTTTAATTACCCGGTTTTATCCGTTGACTTTATATGACATTACTTTTTGTAATGTTTCTGCTGCCAAATATGGAAATTCCAATAAAAACAATAATGCTGTATACACTGTAATTTGTGAACCAACTTATTAAGGATGGATTCTTTAAATCTAAATTAACGAAATTTGAAATGTTATAGGCATAGGGCATAAAAGGCGCGAATCTGGGACTTCTGAACAATATTAACCCAAGAATTATCATCACAATTCCAATCCCTATAGGAACGATAAAATTTTTGGTTTTATAACTTATAAAATACTGAATCGCAAGTATGCCCAAAGTCGTCAAGTAAGAACTGAAGAGCACCTTTACCATAAAAATCAAATTTGGCCTGTAGGATAAGAACCCATATTCAGGAAATACCAATGAGATGGCATAACCGGACAAGAGGACAAACACCAAAAAGAATAGATACGTTATAAATATCACAAGAGCGGCGATGAATAGCTTCCCATTATAAACCATAGATTTTGGGATTGGCAGGCTAAACAATTGCTTAAATCCCTCCGACCGATGCTCTATCTGAACGGTAAAGGTTGCAATCAATACAACAAAAAAAGTAATCAATGTTGGGGTCATGGTTAGTTGTCCAAAAAAAAACTTGTCCCAATGATTTCCAGTTATGTCCGGCAATAAACGTTTATGATCGACAATATAATGCACAAAATAAATGGCAGGGATAAATACAGAGCTTAAAACCATGATGGTCAGTAAGTATGAGTTTTTTAACTTGATCAGTTCATTGATGATGCTTTGGTAATATAATTGGAGCATTTTCATTTTTTTTCTGTTAATTTAAGGAACAAAGATTCCATGGAATTTTGGTTTACAAGTTGGTAAATCGGAATGTTGTTTTTACGGAGACAGTCAATGATTTCTGAAATATCACTTTTACTTTTTACCATAACCGAAACGGTGTCAGCATTTTTAACTTTTGTGGCATACTGTATGCCCTCCAACAACCCAATCGTCTTCAGATTTTGACCGGTTTCGATATCGATTTGGTATTGCTCATCAAGCTTCTTTCTTAAACTATCCAAAGGGCCTTGAAATAGCATTTTTCCATTCTTCGCTATGATTCCTACATGAGTACAGGTTTTTTCAATTTCAGTCAACAAATGGCTGGAAATAAAAATGGTAACCCCCTTATTTTTATTCAAATCAATGATTAGTTTACGGATATCAACAATCCCCTTGGGATCGAGGCCATTGGTTGGCTCGTCCAATATCAGTAATTTCGGTTCGTCCAATAATGCAATTGCTATTCCTAACCGTTGTTTCATCCCCAAAGAATACGTTTTTACTTTATTGAAGGTTGCCTCTTCCAACCCGACCATTCGTAAAATCTCAACAATTCGATCCTTTTCCGTTGACTTACCTCTGTACCTTAAAATAATTTGCAGATTATCATAAGCGCTGAGATGAGTGTACAACGAGGGATTCTCAATAAGGGCACCAATCCGTCGCAATGAAGAAATTCTGTTTTTCTTAAAAGCGTTATTAAAAAAGGAAATAGTGCCTGATTTAGAGCGTATCAGACCTAAAATAAGCCTGATGGTCGTGGTTTTACCCGAACCATTTGGTCCAAGAAACCCATAAATTGAACCTTTAGGTACAGCTATATTTAGGTCACTGATACCATTTGAGCTTCCTTTATAGGTGAAGCTCACGTTTTTGGTCTCCAATACGTTGGTTTTCATCTAGTTTTATTTTTATCACGGATGAGTTGAATTCAGACCATGGCTTCGATTTTTTATTCCAAGAATCAATGCCAATAAAAAAGAGAGTATACTTCCTCCAAGAGCAACATATACAGCGAATCCGGGCAATTTTAATCCCCTTAGCATGGAAAAAAGAATGAGCCCGCACACTAAACCAACAACATAAATCGCTCTTTCGAACATACTCTTTATGACCGGTTTATTTAAAACGATTGGTTTTGAAGCTACATCGTAAAGAAACAAATAACGTAGCCTATCCCAATGCCAAAAGACCAACCATAGACTGGCCAAGGTAATACCACTCGCTATCACAACGGTCAATCCAAAATCATATGAAATGGTAATCAAAAGAATATTTGAAGCGATGGCCAAAAATAAAATTGCACCCAGTGCTGAAGTTCGATAGAATAGGATAAGTAGCCCGGAAAGAAGCTGTACAAAACCAATGAATTGCCAGTAAATCCCTGATTGATAAAGTGATTCGAAAAGAATAAGAGGCGAACCTTCTTCTGGAATACCCGTTGTGAACCTTCTTCCCATCAATTTAACTGCTCCTGTAGGAATGAAAGCAATCGCCAATAATATTCTTACGCCCAATGTAAAACGTATGAGCAGGCCTTTTTTCCGCGCCCAGAATAACGTCCTTACTAAAAAAGTGTCCATGATTGAATTATTTAGGTTAAAAAGTTTTAATTAGCTGCTCTTATTTGTTTAACAAATCGCAATTCTGGTCAAACTATCGAGAGGATAATCTGCATTATTAGTTGGTTTACTGTTGGTTTCAGTCAATTGAAAATAAGAGAACAGAATACTATTGTTTTACTGAGTCTAGTATGAACAGTTAAAAAATGGAGCCGTTTTATACGTTTTTGTTGTTCCATAAATTAGTTGGTTATTACTGCAGATCCGATGCCCTAAGCGAAAGCTCAATCCTATACTTGTTGCTATCCGGATTAGGCAGTATGTTTATAGGTGGACGAATAGTCGATGAATTTGTTACAGGTGAAGTGGACCTGAAAGGTGGTACTAAAGACTTCATGAATGGTTTAGGAAATCAGGTTAGGCATAGATAAACCGTAAGGAAATAAAAGTTGACCGAAGGGATCCCTCATCTGTAATTGATTGACAAAATAAAATATGCTCAATTACTTGTTAAAAAGAAGTGAATTTTTGAAACCTTGACATTCTAATATTTAAATTCCACCTGTTTTTCAGAAATGTTTAAGAAAATGAAAGCCAAATGCCTAATTATTTCAATCCTTGCTATTTGTATTGACAATTATACGATTTCGGCCCAACAATGGAATTTGGAACCAGGCATAGGTCTGGGTGTTAAAATTCCCTCCGACTGGGATGACAGAAGAGGTGGTTTTGGGATTCGCCTGGGTCTATCATACGACTTTGCGAACAACTGGTCTGTCGGAGCAGGATATGAAACATATGGAACCGGAAATTTTTGGTCTGAGGAATTACCTACCGAAAGTGAAGGCAATATGGATATTTTTGAATTTAATCAAACCAACTCCAATCTATGGATGGTGCACACCAGATACTTTTTAGACACCAAAAATTCCGACACTGCCTTCTTGTTTGGTATTGCAATGGGTATACAAAACTTCAAACGGGAAATAAATGTGAATGACACCGAAAGACTTTCCCTATCCAAATTTACGGTTGCTCCAGAGCTAGGATTTGGTTTGAATGATTTCATCATTGCTTTTAGATGGTATCCCAAGCAAAAAATATCCGGTTTAGAAATAGTTGACCTAAATGATGGTAGAAGAAAAGTATTCGAACCCGTAAGCTTCTCTCTTATCACATTGCAAATCACCTATAGTCTTCAACTTTCAAAAAATACTAAAAATCCAAACCAATTGAACTCTCGTTAATGGAATTGAGCTTGATTGAAAACCGAATGCCATGATAACTAATCACAAAATCATTCATGACCCATCCAAAGTGTCATACTTGTTTGAAATATTCTTTGAATATGTACGTCAATTGGTAGCGATCCCTGAAAGAGACCAGGAGACTTGTCGCAGGCTATTTACACCAGTTTTTGTAGAAAAAGGCACTATCCTAGAAAAAGAAGGAACCTTACACAAACATCACAACTTTATTGTTTCTGGACACATGCGGATGTTTCATCACAACGAAGAGGGGAAACAAATAACAACTGACATAAACAATGGTCCACGTTTTTTTACATCGTACTATCATTTTATAAACCAGACCATATCCAACGAAAACTTACATTGCATTACTGATTGCGAGCTATTGCGGGTCAGTAGAGATGGTGTAGATATGGCATCCAATATAGGTATCACTTCACAAGAATATACTGAGAAGGTACTTCGATATCATTTGCAAGCAATCAAACAAAGAACAATTGACCTGACCACACTAACTGGAAAAGAGCGTTACCTGAAACTCATGCGTACACATCCCTCGATTGTTCAAAATGTACCATTAAACTACATCGCTTCCTATTTAGGGCTTAATGCGGGCAGTTTAAGCCGTATTCGACAAGAATTATAAAACCTATTTTTTTCACAAATGTGAACTCGAATAATCCAATAAATCGCGACTTTCATCAAATAAATAGACAAACAAAAAAGGTGTGTTGTTCCTATTAGTAAATGAGTACAATTCGCCTCTGAACAATAATTTGATCCAAATTATCAGTGCAATACCTGTATGTTAAACTTAATTTCAAGTATATGCCACCTCAGCCTCTTGACTTCATTAAGATTATTGAAGACAATCATGATTTACTAACTATTTTGCCATGAAAAATTTTATCACATTATTGGTCCTACTTATGCTAATTATTTCCTGTAATGACGACAATGAATCGGTCATATCTGCAACCAACCTCAATGTCAGTTCCAATGCTTTCGAATCCATACGTGGGAAATGGGAATTGGTAAGCCTTGATTCCCAAAAAATGGATGCGACGATAGTACCCCCGACAACCGTTACATTGGAATTTGAATCGGACCTCAATGAAGAATTAAAGTTCTTTCTAGGTGGAAATGCCAGTTGCAACCAATATGGTGGCGAACTTTTAAAGTTGGACAATAATACCATTGATTTTGTTCAATTATATGCAACCGAAGCGTTATGTCCAGAACCGAGTTGGAACGAATTTGAAGCTGTCTATTTTAGCATGCTTTTCAATAGTACGGAATATTCCCTATCCAGTGAAAGCCTCACATTAGCCAACGATAGGGAAACTCTTTTGTTCACCAAAGCCAAAGAGTGAAGACTCTTGTACCCGACCATATCCCATGTGGTCATTTCGTTGACAGGGGTTTCTCTTTCAGAAACCCCTGTTTTATTAAACAGCATTTTCTTATAAAGTTTTTAACTTTATGTTGGAGTATCTATATGGTCACTGTGCAGTTTGTTCGGCCTTTTAATGTAGTAAATTGATTTACAAAGTTTAAAGCCTATCCAACTTGGTTCGAATTCGATTGAATTAGTGATTGAAATCCTCCATACACCATCATTTTTGCATCAAAAACCAATCTTTTAGGCTCGACTAGGGAAATGACCAATTCCGCCATTCTCGAATCAATGGGAACTTTTTTGTTTGCTTCATCATGAACAGTTCTGGATGGAAAAACTACCCTCAAAATACGATACCCTCGTCATCTGCCAAAATCCATAAATTCAATAAAGACCGTGTTCCTTCCAGTTCAAAAAAGATAATATAACTAAGTCATTTTCATTTGGGTTTAATGAATTAACCGGAATCTAAGATGTTTCACGAAAGGGAAATTAAGGCACCTTCTCAACATAGAATTCAAATACTGTAAAACTTCTTTAATAGGTATTCATTTTTTGAATCACCTACTGAATTTGACTTTTCCAAAGCAACACATGTCAATGCGGAAAACACCTCTTATAATACTTATTTCCATTTAAGATAATATCAGGCTTATGGTTTAAATCAGTTATAAATTCCAAGGCAGTCAAATCGGTTATCAGTTCAAAAACCATTAACCACACCAAAAGACATTACTTAACAAATGTGAAGTCTTAGGTTTCTATAAACTTCGATATTGCATGAATCACAAAGGTATGATGTGAAAGACTTTAAGTAATAAACAAAGCTAGTCTCGTATTCCTTCAGGATAAAAACAGAAAAGACTCAAAGATTAGATTATGAATATTGTTTTAAAATTAAGAACTAAACTGATTTTGACAGCTGCTGCCACTTTGTTAATGTCAATAATGCTCTTGTTGGAATACTTGCGGGGTGGTATTAATTCGTACCATCCTTTGGGCAACAAAGACCTACCTATGATATCAAATTGGTTGGGGCTGTTAACTATTCCACTATTTAGCTGGCTCTCACTTTCCAATTTACAAATGCGTAACAAAGGTGAAAACAATAAACAAAAACCAATCTCAAAATCGCAATTCTATGGCTTTATTGGCGGAGTTTTATTTGGTATCATTACGACCATCTTCTTTTATGCCAAGCTTGGTTTAAATAGTCACCTTCTCATAGCTAGCTTTGTCTTAGCACTGTTTTTACCTATTTATAGAGCCGAATACTATTTTGGTTATGTCATAGGTATGATTTATGGTTTTGGAGGTGTACTTCCAATCCTATTCGGGGGAGTTTCCATCCTTATCTACTTTGTTGAATACAAACTCATTCGTAGGGGTGTTCTGTTTATTCTTAAAAAAATCAAATCGTAAAAAGTACGGTTGCCATAACGCAAAGCATGCACTCATTTTACTCATCTTCTGCAACGTAACCCGATGCCCAATTCAATTAAAAATCAAAAAAACGACACCATGTTAAATATATTTGTAAGTATTCATATTATCGCAGGAACCATTGCTCTGCTCTCCGGAACTATCGCAATGATATTCAAAAAAGGAGGCCGCTACCATCGGAAATCCGGTAATGCTTTTTTTGTTTCCATGCTGATTATGGGAGCAACTGCAGCGGGACTAGCTATTTATGTATCTAAACCGCTATCAGTGGTCGGTGGAGTTTTGGCATGTTATCTTGTCGCAACATCTTGGATAACAGCCATTCAGAAAGAGGGAGAAGCTGGAGTATTTGAAAAGATTGCGATGTTTGTAGCGCTAATGACAACAGTATTTGCCTATTATATCGGAGTAAAAGTGCTTAAAAGTGAAACACCTATTTACGAAGGATCAAGTGCCTCCCCTGGCCCCTATTTTTTCTTCGGCTCAATTGCCCTACTAGCTGCCATATTTGATATGAAGGTAATAAGGTCAGGCGGTGCTTTTGGTAAACATCGCATTTTGCGTCACCTCTGGCGAATGTGTTTTGCGTTTTTCATTGCGGCGGCATCGTTGTTTCTTGGACAACCACAAGTATTTCCGAAAGCTATACGAGGTACATTAATCCTTTTTTTACCGGTACTTCTTGTCCTAGTATCCCTGATTTACTGGCTGATTCGCGTTCAATTTAGAAAGCGGCCTAAAACGATATGATAGGAACACCATTAACAACTATCTTTCTTAGACGAGCGATTAGAATAGTAAACTGTTAAATCCAACTATGGGTCGCTTTAGACATTAATTTAATCAAGTAATAAATAAAGCATGAATATAATCCTAAATGCTAAAACAAAACTTTTCATTATTTCAGCAATCATTCTTTTTATTTTAGCGATTCTTTTACTGGAGCATTCTCGTGGCGGTGTGGTTTCCCATCACCTATTGGCCAATGAAAATCTTCCAAAAATATCCAATTGGTGGGGGTTGCTAACAATTCCAATAATTAGCTGGTTTATATTGTTAATTATACAAAGAGGTGGTACTAATAATCAACAAAAACGGGTATCAAAAACACAAGTTTATGGCTTTATCTCGTCATTTTTGTTCGGTATTGTTTTGACTATTCTGTTTTATAGCAGGTTGGGTTTTCATAACTATATTTTGCTGCTTTCATTTGCCTTAGCACTATTTATACCAATCTATAAGGCAGAATATTATTTAGGCTTTATCTTGAGCATGGCTTGCGGCTTTGGGGGCATACTACCTGTTGTGTTTGGACTTGTTCTGATAGCTATTTATGCACTAGAGTACAAATTGATTCGCAACGGTTTTCTGTTTCTCAAAAATGTTATTTCAAAACGAATATTAATTATACTCTCCTTAGTATTCATTACAATTTCTTGTGACAATCGTAAAAAACAATCTATCAGTCCTGTAAAAATCGGAGATAAAATAAATATTTCTGATTATGATTTAGTAAATGTTAAAAACGGTAAAATAGAAAAGAACAAATTGTTGCTATTAGATTTTTGGGCGACTTGGTGTGGTCCCTGCATTGCGTCGTTTCCTCATTTAGAGAAATTACAAGAAAAATATAAAAATGATTTACAAATAATTGCAATCAGTGATGAAAACGTAGATGTTGTAAATGATTTTTTAGCTAAAAAGACCTACGAACTTAAATTTTTGAATGATGTTGACAAACAATTATTTAAAAAATTTGCTGTAACCAATAGACCTACAAGGTGTCTTATCTCAAAAGATGGAGAATTTATTTGGGTAGGAAACTCTAAAGATTTTGAAAAGGTATTAATAGAGTATTTAGATTTTGGCCAAATCTCAGAGCCGAATATTACAGAGTTTAACAAAGCCTATTATAACCTGGATTCTATCACTGAAAAAAAAATAGAATTTGATAATTATCAACTATCCGAAGGCAAAAACCCCAAATTATATTTCGCAAAAAATCAGAAGAATGAAGACGATTTAATTGATATTACATATGTATCTGTGCCTGTTACCGACGTTATTATGGATTTTTTAGAAATAAAAGATTTAAGTTTAATTAATAATAAACCTGAACTTGATACCATTCTTCTGAACATTAAAGCAAAAAGTGGATTCTTGACGTATGGACAAGGAAAAACTAAAATTTTAAATGATATTCAAAATGTATACAACTTCAATATTAAAACCAAAAGTAAAAACACCGATGTATACATCCTCAAGATTATAAACCCTAATCTATTAGAAAAACATTTTGAAAATATTGAAGGTGGTGGTATGGTAGAAAGAAAATCTGGACAACATATAGTCACACGCCTAAGCTTGAAACAACTAGCATCATACCTTCAAAATAGATTAAAAATCCATATTCAATTTGAAGGCGAAAATGATTCTAAATATAATTTCGTTTTTGATGATTTTGAAAATTTAGAATCCTTGAAACCTCAATTTGACAAAATTGGAATTGGTCTCTCCAAGCTCTCTCGAGATGTGAAATATTTCGAAATTAATTAAGAAAATATGAACCTAGTCTTATAATGCAGCGAAATGATTAAAATTATAAGCCAACTAAATAACATATCGGAAAATATAAATCAAACGTAAAAGTAAGTTTCTTTAAGACTGCAATTGTTCAGTTTATACCAATGGCTATCCTCCTACAAACACAAACAAAGGGGAAAGACAACATTATTTTAAGGAAACCTACACCATGAAGATGTTAGGCATTTTTAGAATCAATTTTGTGGATGATTAAGTAACCAAACTGATCTAAAACAGAAAAAAATATATTTGAACACATCATATGCTTGAGGTATTTCAAAGCTTATAAGAATTCTGATTGCCCTCAAGAATTAGAAAGTAAAATGAAAAAACCATTTCTTACACTCATAATCCTTTTCACATTAACCATCCAAAGTTATAGTCAGCACAACTTAAATCTAAGAAAAAAAATAGATAGCATCATACAAAATAAAAAAGCAGTAGTAGGTGTGGCAATTAATGGGCTGAACATTCAAGACTCGATAAGTATCAATGGGGACAAACACTTCCCAATGCAAAGCGTTTTTAAGTTTCCCATTGCATTAACCATATTATCTGAAATTGATAAAGGTAATCTTTCGCTTGACCAAGAAATAGAAATCACTAAAAATGACCTGCTACCCGGATTATGGAGTCCCATTCAAGAAAAACATCCAAAAGGAACCGTTCTTACATTAGCTGAAATCATACATTACACGGTAGCACTAAGCGATAATGTGGGCTGTGATGTTTTGCTAAAACTTCTCGAAGGTCCACAGACTGTTGAGCAATATTTTTCGAGTCTTGGTTTTAAAGATTTTGCAGTCAAAATTAATGAAGAGACGATGCAAAACAATTGGGAATTACAATTTTTAAATTGGACAACACCAAAAGAGGCCAATAAAATACTGATATCATACTATGAAAACAAAAATGAACTACTGTCCAAAGAAAGCTACAATTTTATATGGAATGTAATGAAAAGCACCAAAACAGGGAAAAATAGATTAAAAGGGCAATTACCTAAAGAAATAACCGCTGCACACAAAACGGGCTGGTCCGGGAAACATAAAGAAACAGGAGTAACAGCTGCAGTTAACGACATTGGAATAGTATTTCTTCCAAATGGGGACTATTACACCATAAGCGTGTTTATCACTTCATCTTCGGAAAGCCTTGAAACCAATGAAAAAATTATAGCTGATATCTCAAGAGCATCTTGGGATTATTTTATGAACAAGTAGTCTTTGGTATTGTTTGCTAATTGAAAGCCAACAAGTAAACCAAAACTTTACATAATTAATAACAAGTCAAAGGCAAGCTATGTCTTGGAGACCAAGAACTTTTTTTTGGGATTGTGAATTTCGGCTTAGAAAATGATAAAAAATTAGGTTTTGGAATGGAAAAGACTAAATAAGCTTCGCTTTTTATCCAACAAAATGTAATATCTACCGTAGAATCTTTTCTTGAAATAATTCTTTCCTAACTAATTCCAATAGTTGTCAGAGCCGATAAATCCTCTTTTTATAATTCAATGCCATGATAAATTTCGATTTTCATTCCATAAAACTGAAAGTAAACCAAATACCACAAACCATGAAATCGTAAACATCCCAATTATCAGAAGTAGGTAAGGCTACAACCAAAGTGATATAAAAGTTCTTCTTTGATCTCTGCTTTGTAAAATCCAATAGCAAAGAATCTAAACACAGATGGAAATGATTCTTTTACATTGGGAATCCAATCAATCGTTTTTTGGTTCAATATAATCCAGATTGAGTATAAGGGTTTCTCCGTTTGAAAATATGTGAGTCGTGAGCATATAAATTTCTTGTGGTAGTTGTAGTAACGATTCAACACCTTAAATCATGGTTCTAAAATATCTTAAACAAAAAGATAGCTATACACTACTGAGTATGTTTGTTTCGTGCTACTTCCATGGATTATGAACTTCTCCAGTTTCGTTATTGATATTACTTGCTAAGCCCGCCGTCCCTCCTTTTTTGGTAGGCAAAACAACAACATCCCTTCCTGTAGCCGGCATAAAGCCAGACCCCTCCCCTCGGAGGGGTTTCTTTTTTATACGGCTCCCACAGCAAGGGATGCTGTACCCCATTTAGCATCAAAAAAAGGTGACAGCGATGGCGCTACTGGAAGTAAATCAAATACCACAAAACATGAAATCGTACACATCCTATTTATCGGAAGCAGCACAAAACCATCAAAAAAAGGAAGACGCTCCAGATACCATAAGTAAATCAACTGCCTGCGGCTTTTTGTCAATGGGTCCTTGGAATGGGGTTCGATTTTTCAAAGATGAGTTCAATTATTTTCTAACCGCCCGTTTTGGGCATAAATCCTTTCAATCATGAGCAATTTCAGAAATCATGTACAGTTAATCGGAAATGTGGGGGAAGACCCCAAGATCACCCTCCTCGACGGAGGACGTAAAGTGGCACGTTTTCCCATGGCCACCAATGAGTACTACACCAACAACCAAGGGGAAAAAATCCAGAACACCGACTGGCACCAGGTCGTGGCCTGGGGCAAGACCGCCGATATCCTCGAGAAGTACACCGCCAAGGGCAGCGAGATCGGCGTGCAAGGGAAGATCAAGACCCGTTCCTATACCACAGAGGACGGGAACCAGCGCTATGTGACCGAAATCGTGGCCGATGAAGTGCTGCTATTGGGCTCCAAAGCTGCCCAAGAGGACAGTGAACCAAAGACCCCTCGGTCCAAGACCTCTAAGACATCCGCCAAAAAGGATGCCTAGCACCCAAGGGGTGCCCCTAGGGCATCCCTACTTTTCTTTTTTGTTCAATTCAAATTCAATTCCCATGGAAACAAACATCCAACACCTCAAAAAACAGCTAAACCAGTTTTGCGGCTCGCAACAGATTTTTACCCTTCCCCTCTGCCGGACACGGTACACCGAGGGCATCCAATTCCTTGCCCAGTCCGCCAATGCCTTTTGGCTGCTGACAGACGCCTCCGTGATGGGCAAGAGCCTCAGGGACAAAAGCCGATTTATTACCATCGACTTTAAACGCTATTCCCCATCCGAAGTGGAAACCCATGGCTATGATGCCGCAATCACCTATACCGATGGCAATGGTACCGTACTAGCCTTACAGCAGTACCATTTCACGGATTTTCCCTTGGAACAGATCCGACTCTTTTTTGTGGATAATACCCTGCTATTGCCCTCCGAATACTAAAATGGTCGAGGGGATGCCCAAACAACCCTTTGGAACATCCCCTCTATCATTTTCCCTTACTCATTAATCCAATTTTCAGAAAAATGACAGCTAAAGTTAACGAAATAAAAATCAGTTACCGGGAGAAAACCAAAATGGCCGATGCGCCCCAATTGACCTCTTCCCGGGATGTGGCCGCACTATTGCACGCCAATTGGGATGCCGATACACTGGCCCTCAAAGAATCCTTTAAGATCCTTTTGCTCAACAACTCCAATCGGGTCAAGGGCATCTATCAGGTGTCCGATGGGGGCATCACGGGTACCGTGGTGGACCTGCGTATCCTCTTCGCCGTGGTCCTCAAGACTACTTCTACTGGAATTTGTCTTGCCCATAACCACCCCTCGGGGAACCTCAAGCCCAGTCAGCCCGATAAACAGCTGACCCAAAAGATCAAACGGGCTGCTGCACTCTTCGATATCAAAGTGCTCGATCACGTCATTATCGTACCCAATGGCGACTACTTCAGTTTCGCAGATAATGGCATGCTGTGAGTTATCCAATCAAGACAGCCATTTTATAAGCTAAAACTTGATAGCCATCCCATTGGGGTGGCTTTTTTGGTCCTATGAATTACCGTTTCCGCATTAAAATACAACTCGTTTTTTATCATCTTTTCCGTCTGTTTTTCCAATGGTGTTGATAATACGGTGAGACAATACACCTACCTAAATCATCTCTTCCTATTTAAAAGAAATCCACCCTTTTTTAATATTTGCTGCAAACTCCATAATTCCACCTGCTGCACCTTCTTAAAATTTTATCCCTTTTTCGTTCAACAGCCCGTGCGCAATACCTTTAACTAGGCGATGATTTTTGTGCTGCGCACAGAAAAGAATAGCAAGAGGACAACACGGCCAGCCGGTGTTGCATACATTGATTTTAAAATAACACACTGTTTTACAGTGGTTTATTATCGAAAAGATTTTTAAACATGGGCCTTGGGAGGCCCCGATTTGCGGCAAATGCCCGCGAACCCCTTATAAACAGGCACGGATTTGCGGCAAATCCAAATCAAAAACTACCATGGGGACTGAAAGTTTTAGTAACATACGCTTCAAAAAGGACACCGCCAAACGGTTCCAGTCCTTCTCGCGCATGTACTACAAGACCCATTCACTGGCCCTATCTGGGATGCTCGATTTTTTCAAGTACAATGAAATCTCCCCCCATGAAAACCTGGGCAAGCGCATTGGGTTGATAATGGACTTCCTCCAAAAGTTCCGCGACTTTACCGCCAAACGCAACAATGCCACCATCGCTATCATCAAGGACCTTGAAAAGCATGGTATCATGCCCACCAAGGCGATGATGGAACTGCTCTTTGAAGGGGGACCTACCTCCTCAACTCAAAAGTCTGGCGATATCCCCGAGGGCGAATTGGTCATCCCTGAAATCCAAGTCATGGACCTTGATACCGAGTTTGCTCTGCTCGAAGAACGCAAACAACGCCAACTGCTGGAACAGGAACTGGCTCAGCTTAAAACTCTAATCAACGAGCAGCTCCTTAATCGAGTCAAGATCATCCGACCTCCTCTCGGGGCTCCCCGTCTTCAATTGGAGATGACCCTCTCCGAATGGAAAACATTTCAAGAACATTTTAAAACACCATAGCTATGTACATCACCATCACACGACAACATCTCGGGGAAACCTTTTCCCAAAGCGCAGCAGACTTTGTGGACTATCTCGAAAAGGAAAACAAGGAACTCGCTCCCGAACAACAGGAACCTTTTTTTAATCAAACCCAGGACCATATCGACCCTAAAACAGTGGTCCAAGAAATCGATGCCAATACGGACCGCCTCAAACAAAACGAGCCCAAATTCTACTCCCTGACCATCAATCCCAGCCAGCGGGAACTGGCCGCCATCCAAAATGACCCCGAAAAGCTAAAAGCCTATGTTCGGGAGGTGATGAAGGATTATGCAGCTTCTTTCTATCGTAAAGAACAAGTCCAAGTGGAGCAGTTAAAATATTTTGCGAAGATCGAAAAGGAACGAACCTATTCAGGAAGGGACAGAGAGATTCGGGAAAACCGCCCGTATCGCGCACAGATTGCCAAACTCCAGAACGACCTGGCCAAGGTCAACCGTGGGGCGCTTCAAGGGAATCCAAAACACATCCAACGGGACATTGACCGGCTTTACAAACAGATGCCCCATAAATTGGATGGTAAACCCATCGAAGAGGGAATCCAAAAACCGGGTTCCCAAACCCATGTGCATATCGTGATGAGCCGGAAGGATGTCACCAATACCTACAGTCTGTCCCCAGGGAGCAGTTATCGGGAATCCGAGGCTAAGCTCCATGGGCAGACCGTGAAACGAGGATTTCGTAGGGATGAATTTTTTGAAAAGGCCGAAAAGACCTTTGACCGGATGTTCAAATACAACCGCAACTATGTGGAATCCTATAATGCCCGAAAGACACTCGACAAGGACCCAAAGGCCTATTTCTCCAAAATCATGGGACTGCCCGCCTCCAAAAGGGCCATGGCCCTCAAATTGCTGTCCAAGACAGGGACCAAAGTACCCCTGCCCAAGATTCCGACCAGCAAGGTAGCCATCGCCCGGAAGACCATCGCCCGATTGCAAAAGGCCGCAGCCCTCGCTAGAAAGGCCAGTTCTATTGAAATCTAATGGTTACACCTATGGGATACTTAGATTCCGTTGATGCCTTTTTCACTTACCATTGGTGGCTACTGTACCTACCTTTGGGATTGGGCATGCTGCTGTTCCAGTATGTCCAACGATGGGGTGTTCTGATAGTACTGGGGTTGTTTCTATTGGAAGGTGCCTTAGTTGTTTATTTCTTGGGATGGGGAATTATAGTACCCTTACTATTGTATGCCTTGCTCCCTTCGCTGTTCCTAAATATGCTTATCGGATTGATGTTTTATATACGTGAGGACGAAGCCACCATACCCCCGAAATACAAGGCTCGACTACCCCTCCGCAGTGGTGCCTTGACCCTTAAAAACATTCGGCGGGGGATTTCCATAATAGGTTCAGCGGGAAGTGGGAAAACAGAATCCGTGGTCTATGGCCTATTGCAGCATTTTCAGAAGCATGGGTTCTGTGGGGTCATCCACGATTACAAACATTTTGAGATTACCGAATTGGCCTATCCCCTCTTCCATGACCAAGGCATTCCTTTTCATATCGTGTCCTTTGATACCATCCATAAACGGGTGAATCCCATAGCGCCCAGATACCTGCCCGATGAGGAAAGCGTGAACGAGGTCTCCCGGGTCCTACTGGAAAACCTGCTTGAACAACGGGAGTCGGTGGCCCAGGGTTCCTCCAAGTTCTTTAACGATGCTGTCGAGGGACTGCTGGGAGGGTTGATCTGGATGCTTCGCACCCATCACCCCAAACACTGTACCCTCCCCCACCTTATCGCAGTATATCAACTCTTGGAACCAGAGCATCTCATCCAATGGCTGAGCCAAGATCTCGTGGCCAAGGCGATGGCCGACGCCTTTATTGCAGGCAGGGCCTCCCAACGGCAGACCGCCGGGGTACTTTCCACGCTGGCCAACGCTCTAAAGAAAATATCGACCCAACGGATATTCATGGCCCTCTCCGCTGATGAAGTGGACTTGGATATCAATAACCCGGAGCATCCTGCCATCTTATCCATTGTCAATCATCCCAAATTTGAAACGGCCTACTCCCCCATCATTGCCACCATTCTCCATACCGTTATCAAACAGATGAGCCTTCGGGGGCAACATTCGTCCTTCGTATTGATGGAAGAGGCCCCGACCATTCGCCTGCTCAACATGCACCGGATCCCGGCCACCCTTCGTAGCTACGATATCACCACAGTCTACGTGATGCAGGACAAGGCCCAGAACGATATGATGTACGGCGATAAGGCCAGTAGGGCCATTCTCTCCAACCTGTCCTATCAGTTTTTTGGTAAGGCGAATGACCCGGATACCGCCTACTATTATGAACGTTTTTTTGAACTGGTCAAAAAGCCCATACGAAGCGTGAGCAAGAAAGCGGATTTTATGGCGTCAGACACCCGGATCACCAACATTGAACGGGAAGTAGGCAAGGTGCGGTCCGAGGAGTTCTTTCGATTGCGACAAGGGGAATTCATCGCCTTTTCGGATGGGAAGGACAGAAAGATACGGTTTCCGGTGCCCAAGGTCGAGCGGAATTTGCCAAAGTCCACATATCCTTCAAACAGCCCTGAAATTGCCGCCAATTTTCAACGCATACATTTGGAGGTAAAGGGTTTGTTTCAATAGCAATAAACCCCAATAAGCTTTACTTCTTGTAAAAGTAAGCTTACGATAATCTTGAAACTATCTATGTTTTCTTAAGCCACCGTTTTATTAAACTTTCATTGTAAAACGAGTCCATTGATTCTAACGAGTTTACTTTTTCCGTACACTTAATTGGTTTCCCATTTATACCCTTTATTACCCCTATGTTGAATTTCGATTTTTATGGATAGGTTGACTGTTTTTCCCTCCCTACACCTTTAAATCAATTTTTTATAAAAGGAAAATTCCTACATTTATAAATATCCTTATGAAAATTGGACTGAATAGGATGCCAAATACTAGTACAAATAAGTTGTTTCTAATTTCCAAAATGAAATATACAATCATTATTCTCATAATGATAATTGTTGCATGTGAGGACAAAAAAGCAACTCCTCAAAATGAAAAAATAGGTGGTTTTATATTCGATGGCCCTTCAAAACCTCCTATCAAGGTGGATATGGTTAGTAAAATGAAAGATTTTAATGCTAATTGGATGGCAATAACACCAGAAGCTTTCACATACCATCAAGATTTATCAGTTCAAACATTTCATGATTCTGGTAATTGGTATAGCGAAACTTATGAAGGGTCTATTGTAACATCAAACTTAGCCAAAGAAATGGGTTTAAAAGTTATGCTTAAACCTCATTTGACATTTTTGGATGATCTTTCAGAATTTAAGGAACCAAAAGTTGATTTCAGTAATCAAACGGAATTCAATAGATATGTAGAAAAACGGAAAGAGTATATTAATAGTCTTCAAAGAAAAACCAAAGGAACATGGCGAGGAGATTTTGATGTAATAAATGAATCGGAATGGCCAATATGGGAAAATCAACATTCCAAATTTATTCTAGATTGCGCAAAAATTGCAGATTCACTTGAATTGGACATGCTATGCATTGGAACAGAGCTTAGTATATCTGCCATCAAAAGGGAGAACTATTGGCGAAATCTTATAAAGCAGGTACGAGAAATCTATCCTGGACCTCTTACTTTTTCTGCAAACTGGAACAATTATTCCAATATTAAATTTTGGGATGATTTAGATTATATCGGGATAAGTGCTTATTTCCCATTAAGTGAGGTTCAAGACGCTTCGAATTCGCAAATCAAACAGAATTGGCAATCTTACTTTGAGAAAATTAAGAGTCTGTCATCGAAATTCAACAAACCGATTCTTTTTACAGAGTATGGGTATCCTTCTGGCCCAACAGCTGCTCAAAAACCATGGAGAGATTCGAAAAACTTTCCAGAATTTCATGAATTGCAATATAATCTTTACAAGGTATTGTATAATCAATTCTGGAATGAAAGTTGGTTTGCAGGTGGCTTTATTTGGAAATGGAAATATACCAATACAGGTGAATCAACTGCCTATTCCCCGCAAGGAAAGAGAGCCGAAGAAATAATAAAACAATGGTACAAACAGAAAAAATAACATAAAATGCAACATTTCTATTTCATACCAATATTGAGTTTGTCAATCTTTAGCTGTTTTAAAGGAAAGTTCAAATAAACGATGAGGCAAGAGATACGGCAATTGAGTAATGAAATTATTGATGAGTTTTTCAATAATGTGAGGTTGCCACATGAAATTGAGTCATTAGGTGTATATGATGCCAAGGAAATTATTCAAGAGTTTTTAGAAAATAATGAATTTGGACTAGCCATTGATCATCTTGAATATTTTATTAAAGAATGTAATTTGAAATTAAATCCTTCTCAATTATCAAGGATGGATCTAATATCGGAAAAGTTCAAATAAACGATAAACCTTGAATAAAATCAATTGAAAACAGAAAAGGAAAAATTTGAATTTGTTTATGTCGAGAATGACGGAACAGTACGTGAATTGGATGAAGAAGAAATCGATTATCTGGAAACTGAATTTGAACCCACAGATGGTGCTAGACCTTATGTTAAAAGTAGTTATGACCAATTAACACCTGACAATAAAATATTGGGATTTCTGCATAGAAGCAAAGTCCCAAAGGATATTGAAATAATTAATACTGATTTAAGGTATTTAGAAACGAGATTTCCTATTAGCATTTATGCTTCTGGTAAAGCAATTGAATTACCAGTTGGAGTTTATAGTATAAAAGTTCTTGGTGGTTGGGATGTCTCTGTTGGCGACTTTTCTATTGAATTAAAAAACAAAGAAAATGGAAAGGTAATCAGTCCAAAAGTAACAAAGTTGCGAATTCAATCGTATGAATTTGGCCAAAGGGCCAAAAAAATAATGACTCTGGATATTGTTGAGAGAGGTGTTTTTTTTATTGAATTCAAAAACCAAAAAGATTTGAAAGTAAGACCTTCAAATTTATTTATAACGAGGCTATTCGAAAAGGAAATCCCTAATGAACGATTGAACATTTGGATCGGCTAAAAACAAAAAACAATATACAAATGGCTCCCGTGAATAGTATAGAATAACAAAGTTCAAATAAACGATGAGAATCATAGATAAAGTAAAGGAAGTTGTTAAAGAGTTCAGTGAACATTTTGATAAAATCGAAGCTGAGTTTAACAGACAAAATGACTTTTTTAAATCGTTAATGAATAAGGACCATGATATTATCGGGCAGGTCTTAAAGTATCATCTTATAGTGGAACATTATTTGAACAACTACCTTGCATTTAAAATTCCTGAGATCGATATATCGGAAGCAAGATTGACCTTTGCGCAAAAAGCTAAATTGCTATCACAAAAAGATGTAAGGGCAGCATTTGTAAAACCTGGAATAATCGAATTAAATACAATAAGGAACAAGTTCAGCCATAATTTGGATGCTGAGCTTTCAAAAAAGGAACTAAAGCAAATGGTACAAGTTCTTAGCATTTCTAGACAAGGTGTGGAATATGACGACCCTATAAAGGTTATTAATGATTTTTCAACGGTCGCTTGTACCTTCCTAATTGTGCATCCAGAAGAAATTGATTTGTTATGGGAAGAAATTTTCAAAGCCATGCAGAATCATGAAGGTTAATATGATATGGAAAAAAGTTCAAATAAACGATGTGGATTATTTAAAATTGAAAATGAGCAAATCTGAGAACATCAATATTCCTTTGATAATAGGAGCAGTATTGATAATTACCGCATTTGTACCAGTGCCTCAAATAATTATGCTCTATGGTGGATAGGGCGGTCAATGTATACCACCTGCGGCGGATGAAAGTGAGCAGTGCAAATCAAGTGCACGAGATCGACTCATTTTGGTGCTGAAGTTAACGTTTATTTTTAATTTTTTTTCTCATTGATTCCCCTTTTATGTCC
>NZ_JBSXNW010000008.1:0-26534 GCF_056857835.1 Flagellimonas sp. B-3 | reverse complement strand
CACTATACGGTTCAAGTGCAGACCTTAAATAACCCATCCTAAAACAGACCAATACCCATAGAAGACTGACCGACAGAGAACCGGTTCAGTCAACACGGCGTTCATGCTGGGTCGTACCGACCACACGAACGCTAGTTATTGCGTACAGTTTTTTATGTCAGTCGTTTTTTACTATCCATTCTCTGATGTAAAATCCTAACAATTTCGACAATTTCATTTTCGACTTTTCTGTAAAAAATCAGATGTGATTTGATTTTAGTTACTCGATAGTCTTTTCGAGTTTGTTCTGCGGATTTTCCAATCAGATAGTTATCCGCAATAAATTCAATTTCTCCGATTATTAAGTCGTAATATCTGTCAGCTTGTTCTTTAGACCATTTGTGAAAAGTATAAACCCAAATATCATTTAAATCATCAATAGCTTGTTTGCTTATTCGATATTTGTTTTTACTCATAAGTGTTGGCGATGTAATTCAGACAGGTTTTGTTTCGGGTCAAAATTTTCAACAAATCCGCTATTTTCTCCAACTTCGAGAGCTTTAATCAGTTCTCTTTCCTTTTTTTCTTCACGTTCTAACAAACGTAAAGCTGAACGAATTACTTCGCTAGCTGAACCATACCTACCAGAATTCACTTCTTCTTTGATAAAATCCTCAAAATGAGTTCCAAGCGATATTGATGTGTTTTTTCCCATTTTGGTTATAATTTTATTCAAACATACCAAATCTTGGTAACGTGGCCAAATTGCACATAACGGTTTGTATAAAAGAAGTAGGGCTGTAAATAAGCAATTACCTTTCGGATTATCAATAAGCCAAATCTTTTGTATTTTGCTTTATATTATTTCTCTAAAAGCCAAATCAAAAGATTTGGCGGCCTCGCAAATAAGCCTGAAACATTGGGTTTAGAACTTACTTGCCCTATTTTTTTATACATTGTTGCCCACAGGCTTTATGCGTTCAGATTGGTTTTTGGTCGAATAATTTATTAAAAATACCATAATAAATATAAGTATCAATCCGATTGCAACTAAACTTGCCATTTTCAGTTTTGTATTAAAATCCGAAATACGTTCTGAGATTACTGGCGTGGCGTAAAATGTCATTAAATTGTAATATAAGTGAGCAAAAATGCTCAACCAAATACTATGTGTGTTTAAATACAAGTAAGCCAATAACAAACCCCCAATAAAAGCATATAACAAACCTGTTTCAGAAAACCAATGTGCGATGCTGAATACTAATGCTGAAATCCAAAATGCTTTTGAAAAACCTTTTTGGTTAAAAATTTTCTGCGCTAAAATTCTACGATAGTAAATTTCTTCTACAAAAACCCATATTACAACAAAAACTAAAAACCTTGCTAATTCGTTATCAGCTGGTCGGTATTCTTTTTCTAATTCCCAACCTGCAAAGCTGAAAATCAGATTTTGGAAGAAATAAATCACTAAAAACATTCCACTAAATCCAATCAGAATTGCTAAGATTTGGACTGGTTTAATTGCTACGTTTTTCTTTATTGGTAGATTTTTGTAATTAAATCCTATTAATATGAAACCAGAAATTAATACCGAAACAAACCCTATTATACGAGCCGTCCAAAAGTCAATTGTAATAGAACTGTAATAAAATCCAATCAGTAGAATAATGACTGCTAACAATAAATTCAGATAAAGATTTTTAGTCATTTTTTTAGCGCGATATTTTTTTCAAGCTTGTGGGCAACGGTCACATATATGAAATGTTGGGGATTGCGCGCGTCATCACTGTCTGTCGTTACAAAAGCTGGTGCGGGGCAGAACGGTTCGCATAAACACCTAAACCCCAATATTTTATATATGATGTTGGCGTGTCGTTGTTTATTTAAGGTTATATTTTTTCAATTTATTTTCTATAATTGTTTTCTCTGGAATATAATCCCATTTGTCAAGCTCGGTTAAATATATAAATCTTCCTTGTGGTATATATCCTAAAGTCCCGCCACACCAAGCTGCAAAATTGTAATTTTTAGTAACTAACTTTCTTTTTCCGTCAATCTTGTGGATTCTTAGAACTCTTTCAAAATTCACAGACCAACCACCAATTACAATATCAATCGTGTCGTTACTAATCTTTTTACAACGAGCCCAATACAAAGAAGAAATAATTTTCTTTCTTATCAATGGGTAAGCCTGTCCATAATCTATAACGTGAATCTTAAATTTATCATAATCTGTTTTGATTCCATTAGGAATTGAATCAGTCAAAATAAAGTAATCAATTTGGCTTGAATCCTTAGTACTAAAATAATCTTTAAAAGTCTGATTGAAAAAGTCAATTTGCTGTTTTTCATCTAATGCCTGTCCATACAGATTATTAGCAAACACAAATACAACTATTAATAAACCAGCTATTTTCATCTTAAATCTTGCCAAATTTGGTTTTTATCTGCTTGTTTATAAAGAGCTTTCAATCTCTTTTGAATCCGTTTCTCAGCTTTCTTGTAATCACGTTTTGACCATATTGCTCCAAGACAATTCACGGACTTATCTATCATTATGAGTTTAATATTCGCGGTATCAGAAATAGTAATTTTATCAGTCGTTAATCCGACAAAAGAAAACTCTAAGGTATCACCAAGTTTAGTCTCTATTTCAAATAATCCATTCTCATCTGTCAGAACATGCTGATTAGATGCAAGATTTTTTACATTTACAGCAAGCAAATCCGACAGCTTATCGTCAACAATTTTCCCCTTAATCAAAAAGTCCTGACAATAAATTGAATGAACACTTATGATAAAAATCAAAAATATGAATGTTCGTTTCATGGTTGTGTCTTTGGTTACAATGCACGCCAACTAGATTATATGCTGAACTTTGTTGGGCATATACCGCCAATTGGGTTGGTTATGCCCAAGTTTTGTAATTTTTTGTTCGGTATAGTTTTCTTATGGCTCAACAAATCCTTTAGGCGCATAAAAGCTTAAATGTAAGAATTTAACAGAAAACTTGTGTGGTGCAAAAGGGAAGGCAACATGTCCACTTAAAATAAAAGTCGGATGTATTTTTTGTCCTCTCCATGGAGCGGTCTATTCAAAAAGTGGGTCCAGTTCCTTTTAAGAATCACCGATGGGGCCGTAATTCAAGTAAATAGATAGAAATAAATTTGTTGTCAGTAATGCAACTGTGTACTCTTTTCGTTTTTTAAACCCATTTTGTTATGTAGGGCTTACCTTAATTCACTCCCATCACTTATGTATGTTTTTGGCCGATTGTCGAACGGATTGGGTTTAAAACTGTACAGATAGGGTGCCTTATGGGAGTTTCCAGAAAACCTTTTTTCATGGCGCAACAAGGTATTTGCGCTCAACATTTTTCGTTGGAAACCACTACGATTAAAGGAGGTGCCGGTAATGGCCTCGTATACCTGTTGCAGTTCTTTCATGGTAAATTTTTTGGGAAGCAAATTCATGCCCAGTAGTTTTTTGTCCAGATTTTCTCGGAGGGTTTCAAGTGCTTTTTCAATAATTTGTTGGTGGTCCATCATCAGGGGTGGCAGCTCATCTAACGAATACCAATCGATCCCGTCGGATAATGGGTCTGGTTTGGGCATTACTTTTTCAAAGTTGATCAGGGCATAATAGGCAACGGTGATAAACCGGTCCAATAACCAACTATGCGATGTTATGTCCAGCCCGTTCATTTCCAAAATCCGTTTCATGGGCTCTGGGTCAAACCGTTTAACATCACCAAAGGTCCGAAATTGCTCCAAATAGATGTTCTTGAGCCCCGTCCTCTCGCTCACCCCTTTTTTAACAGCTTCTTCTAAACTCTCATTACGTCCAACAAAACCGCCGGGAAGCGCATAAAGTCCAGTATTTCTGTATTCCAGCACAAGTATTTTCAATTTTTTGCCGTTAAAACCAAAAATAACTGAATCAAATGCCAGGTTTGGAATGTAGTCTTCTTTGTTAAGGTTCTGTTTTTTTGGGACCAAAATGTAATTTTTTTCTAAATAAAGTATATTTTCTCGTAAAAACAAAGTACTATTGTAACAATATGTAACAATAGAAAAACTAGATATAATGAAAAAGCGACTACTTTCCGTGGCGTTGGTTCTCTTTGTAATGTCGGAACTGACCTCACAACAGAAAAACGCCTTTCCTGTTCAAGCCAAACTTAAGAATGGTATTATTGAAGGGCTTTACGATACTCATACGGGTATCCAAAAATATTTTGGGATACCCTTTGCAAAACCGCCGATCGGTGAATTGCGGTGGAAGGCCCCTCAGCCCTTGGACCCTTGGGAGGGTGTGGTAGAGACTAAGCGTTTTGGTCCAAGACCTGTGCAAGCTATGGTATTCGGCGATATGAAATCCCGCTCCAATGGCGTAAGTGAAGATTGTCTTTACCTTAACGTTTGGACACCAGCCAAGCGTAACGATAAAAACCTTCCTGTTCTGGTATACTTTTATGGGGGCGGAAACGTCGCTGGGGATGCATCGGAATATCGTTATGACGGTGAAAGTATGGCGAAAAAGGGCATTGTGGTCGTAACCACCAATTATCGCCTGAATATTTTTGGGAATCTGGCTCATCCAGAACTGTCCGCCGAGGCTCCTTACAAGGCATCGGGAAATTATGGACAGTTAGATCAAAATATGGCCCTTCAATGGGTACAAGAAAACATAGCTGCCTTTGGCGGAGACCCAAATCAGGTGACCATAGCTGGGGAATCTGCCGGATCCATCGGGGTTAGTGTACAGATGGCATCACCATTGTCCAAAGACCTGATCGCAGGAGCTATTGGGGAAAGTGGAGCTGCCATTCCACCGACTATGGCACCAATTCCTTTGGCAGAGGCGGAAAAGCAGGGCGTTCAATTTTTGGAAAATGCTGGTATCGAGAATATTTCCCAATTGAGAAAATTGAGCACACGCGACCTGTACGAGATTTATAATGAATCCAAGAAGTTTGGCTTTCCTATGGTTATTGACGGGTATTTACTTACCAAGTCCTTGCCCGAAACCTTTGCCTCACGGGAACAGGCACAGGTTCCACTATTGGTTGGATGGAATTCTGCCGAGATACCTGGTATGGCCTTTACCCAGGGCCCCATTACAAAAGAGGTGTTTGTAGCCAAAGTGAAGGAGGCTTATCCAGAGAATCATCAAACTGTTTTGGATCTGTATCCACATGGTACGGAAGAAGAACTTCAATGGGCAGCAACGAACCTAGCTTCCGATCGTTTTATAGCCTATAGCACATGGAAGTGGTTCGATTTGCACCGCAAGAACAGTGATGAACCCGTATATCGCTATCTATACAGTAAAATAAGACCCCCATTAAAGGATGAAAACCTAGTATCTGGATTGGCGGGCGGTACCGTGGAAAAAAATTCCAATGCCCCACAAATGCCCAAGCCCATCGGCGCGCCACATGCAGCTGAAATCGAATACGCTATGGGTAATTTGCATCTTGTGGATGATTATGCTTGGACCGCCGAAGATTACAAGGCTTCCAAAACCATGCAGCAGTTTTTTGCCAATTTTATTAAGAGTGGAAATCCCAATGGTGAAGACTTGCCCAATTGGGAAGCAGTAGAGCCAAAAGAAAATGAACCCGCCGTAATGATCATAGATACGGAGAGCAAGTTGACCAAGGCCGTAGATGATGCGCGCTACGAGTTTTTGGACAAGGATTACAAAAATTAATCCTACTTGTTGGTAAAACAGCGATAAGGCATCTTTGTTGTAGCACATCTTTTCTACAGGGGGCAATGTTTTTTTGGCATTGTCCCCTGTTCCCATTATGGGTGCAATATCGAAAACAAACCTGCATTTTAGGCAGATAGCAGTTATCCGGCGATTTTGTTTTCTTGGTCATCAACATACTCCAAGATGTCGCCCGGTTGGCATTCCAAAACACTGCAAATCGATTCCAGCGTACTGAACCTAATTGCTTTGGCCTTGCCCGTTTTGAGTATTGAAAGATTTGCCAGTGTCAAGCCTACTTTCTCGGAAAGTTCATTTAAGGACATCTTCCTCTTGGCCATTACTACATCCAAATTTACTATAATAGCCATAGGTTAAATGGTTAGATCATTTTCAGATTTGATATTCAAACCGTTTCGAAACAGTTTGAGCAAAACTGCGGCAAATACTGCGGCTATAAACGGAACAGCAGCCAATAATAACCCCATTAATATAACGCCCGGTGCATCGTCTACCTCCCCCACGTAATATATATAGGGCATTCCTCCAGTAAACATCAAACTTATTGTAAAGGCACTCAACTTAATTTTATTTAAGGCCTTGATCGATGCATTAGAAAATGCCTCGTTCCTATCAATAAAAAGCAATAGTCTGTGGGCCTGGTAGAGGGCATACAGGAAAGGAATTTCAGTAGCACATATTCCCAGTAAAATTGGCCTAAATATTCCTACGCTATCGGAGGTAATGGATATATACAATAAAAAAACAAACAAACAGATTGCTGCAATGGCCAAAAATATAACAACAAATTTTAGTAAGAGGGTGGAACCTCGATCTGTAATTTGTGATTTGATGTTTTTCATTTCTCTTAATTTTTGAATACTGAGGCAAGTAAAACAAAAATTTATTGAAAAACAATAAAAAATTATCGAATAAGATAAAATTTATAGATAATTGAAATTCAATAAGACCATTTTATCAAATAGAAAGGAATAGCTATTTATAGGCCATTGGTGTTGGTATCATAGGAGTTGGCACTTCCCTTGATTCCGGAGTAGCGCTTGTCTGTAAACAAGAAAGTTTAAGCCAGTAAACAACAACTCTTGGAGGGTCAATGGTTTTTCAATAAATACTATGCCAATATGGTAAACGAGTTTTTAAAGGAGTGGTTCAGTTTATTTCCTTCATGAGTCTGGACAACGTCTCCGGCCTTATGGCGAGATAGGATGCCAAATGCTTTCGAGGAATTCGCTCCATAATCTGGGGTTTCATATATTGCATAAAAAAGGCCAACCGCTTTCGGGCATTCGGAATTCTTGCCAGATAAACCCTGTGTTCGGCCAAAATGTAATATTCTTCGAGTAATATACGGTTTATGTGCCGCATTTCGGGAAAATGGTTCAAGCAGTATTTGTAGTCCTCATATTCCAAATAATCGCAATGCGTTTTTTCCAAACTTTCAATGTATTCTTCACTCTTTTGATTTCTAAAAAAGCCGGTAATAGAAGTGAAAACTTCATCTTCAGTATCTATCCATGTTGTTATTTCTGAAGAATCACTTATAAAATACCCTCTTACCATTCCTTTTTTAATAAAATAAAGACGGTTGCAAACCTCACCGGCTTTGCTAATAAGTTCGTTTTTTTCGAAGGAACAACTTTTTAGATGCTGAATCAGATAATTTTTTAAACTGTGGCTTAAGGGATAGATTGAGTTGAGAAATAAAATGATAAACAGATTTTTCTCAGTATTCTTTTTGGGCAACATGTAAGAAATTAGTTAGGTTTTTTGTTTGGTTCCCAAAAATACCAATTACAAAAGGTTTCTGTATGTTGCAGACCATGTTTTTCAATTTGGTGAACAGATGTTTTAGGTTTAACAAATCTGCCCACCTTTTAGTTTACCGAAAATGGTGCTTTAGGAGCTTTTTCCACGTTTCTGACCAATTGTGCACCTCAGTTGAATTAGTTGATGGTTTAGGAAAATAAACCTATTGCCCCCATCGTTTTCTATAAAAAGTGTAAGAAAAAGAGACGGAAAATTTTAATTTTACAGGGCCTTGACCAGCCGAACATGTCATCAGTTGATGGCGTTTAACAATGCATAAAAATTGATTTTGATATATAAAAAATCTTCATATTGATATTGGTATCACTCTAAAGCGATGATTTAAAATAAATTGCCCGAAAATTACTTTGTTACTATATTTTCATGCTTTAGATTTAAGTATTCACAATAAATTATTGTTTATATTTCCATATCAAAAAAAACCTTAACCTACCAAAAATAAATGAAAGACTATAGCCCATTGTTCCATGATAACCCAAACCCCATTTGGGTCCATGAAGTTGATAGGAAGAAAATTTTGGAAGTGAACGAGGCGGCTTTGAACCTCTATGGATATTCCCGAAAAGAATTTCTATCGCTCTCATTTCAAGATCTTTTATCTGATGTTGCTGACCCGGATTTATCGACATTGTTCCATGATTTGGACACTAAGAAAACAGCTTCGTCTCAAAAGACAATTGTTTTTGGGAAGATGGGAAATCCCATAAAATGTAAATTTTCCTTTCAAAAAGTGTTTTTTCAGGACAGGGATTGTATAATGGTGACTACCACAAATATTGAACATGTAGAGGCGATGAATTCGGAGCAATCCCTTTCCGATTACTTGCGAGTAAGGGCTTCGCAGATTGCTAAACTAGGGTATTGGAAACTTGATATAGATACAGGAACATTAATATGGTCGGACGAAGTTTATCATATTTGGGGTGAGGAAAGGGATAAATTCAATGTCAATTTCGATTCTTTTTATAACAGTATTCATCCAGATGACAGGTTGCTTTTTGACCAAGAGCAGGGGAGTGCTTTGGAAGGTATGCAAGAACTCGATTTTGTCCACAGGATAATTCGCAGCGATGGAAAAATTAAGTGGGTTCACGAAAAGGGCAGGTTAATTAAGGACAGTAAGGGCAAGCCACTATCTTTTGAAGGAACCGCCCAGGATATTACAGCGCAAATAGAGGAGGAACAACGGCTTAAACTGTTGGAGAGCGTGGTAACCCACACCAACGATGCCGTTATGATCACCGATTCGGGGCCTTTGGAAGAAGAAGACCCAAAAATAGTTTATGTGAACAGGGCTTTTACCCAAATGACAGGGTACACCCCCGAAGAAATCATTGGCAGAACCCCTGATATGTTAAGAGGTCCAAAGACCGACAGAAATGAATTGGAACGGTTCTACAAAACCTTGACCAAAGGGGAACCCTGCGAGGTCATCATTACCAATTATCGAAAAAATGGGTCGCCGTTCTGGATCAATATCGCAGCTTCGCCCGTTAAGGATGCCAAAGGTAGGATCTCACATTATATTGCCATCCAAAGGGATGTTTCATCAAAAATAAATGCCCAGCGCGAAAGGGATTTTCTCGCCAAGATCAGCACCACCTTCAAGGACAATGAAGATCTGGGCAGTTCCCTTGAACAGGTATGCAAACGGGTCACCTTTCACGGTGGGTTCACTTTTTGCGAAGTCTGGTTGCCCAGCACACACAAAAATAGCCTTCGGTTCGCGGCCATGTACGGGAAAGATGAAGCTGGGGAAACATTTTACAAACACTCGAAGGACACCAGCGAGATGGAATTTGGCGAGGGGCTTCCCGGAACGGTATGGGAAACCGAGCAATCGGTGCTCTGGGGCAACATTGACCAGAACCGACTCTTTATAAGAAAAAGGGCTGCACAACAATCGGGCATAAAGTCGGTATTGGGCATTCCTTTAAAACACCGGGGCACCATCGTTGGCGTATTGGCCGTTGGCACCCCTGAAAATGAAAAACAGTTCAAGGTGCATTTTCCCGTACTGTCCAAATTGGAGGATTACTTGGGGTCGGAGATCAACCGCAAACGATTGGAGGAGGACCTGACGTACTTGTTCGAGACGCTGCCGGACCTTATTTGCCTATTTGATTTCAATGGGAATTTCCTTAAAATAAACAAGGCCGGGTGCGACATACTGGGCTACTCCGAATCTGAGATTGTTGGTTCTGCCGCCTACAGGTTTATACATGTCGAGGATAGGGGAATTTCCGATGGACTGCTCCAAAAGATAACGGACGGACAGGAAATCTTCGAGATCGAGAACCGCTACATCACCAAAGCGGGCAAACCCGTCTGGCTCAGTTGGCACTGCAAGGTAGTGTTGGACGAAGGGGTGGTCTACGCTACGGCCAAAGATATCACGGAACCCAAAAAATTACAGGAATTGGTCTCCGATGCATTCCGATTGGCCAAAATAGGCGGCTGGGAAATTGATATGATCCATGAAAAGTTAACATGGTCGGAAGGGGTGCACCAAATTTATGAAACCGACCCACTGAGCTATGAACCGGAGCTGGAAGGAGCCATTGATTTTTATAGGGAAGACCACAGGGAAAGGGTCAAGGATGCTATAAGCTTGGCAATGGAAAATGGGTCGCCCATAGAGTTTGAGGCAGCATTGATATCCGCCAAGGGCAATGAGAAGTGGGTCAGGGCGATGGGACAGGCCGAAATGGCCAATGGGAAATGTATCCGCCTTTACGGAAGTTTTCAGGATATTACGGACCTTAAGGAAACAGAACACCGACTCCAAAGCATCACCAATGACCTGCCGGGGGTTGCTTTCCAATATATCGTCTATCCCGATGGAACCAATAAACTGGCTTCGGTCAGCCAAAAATCCATGGAAATATGGGGGATGAGCCCAGAAGATTGTGAGAAGGATACCGAACCTATATGGGACCAGATAAAGAAAGGTGGCGCGTATGCAAAACTCCAAGGGGAAATCCAAAACTCCATTGAAACGCTTTCCCAATGGTACAGTCGTTGGACAAGCATACTTCCCAACGGACAGCTACGTTGGCACGAAGGCTACGGGACGCCCTACAAATTGGCAGATGGCACCGTTCTTTTCAATTCCATGATCTTCGACATCACCGATGAGGTCAAGTTGACCCATCTTTTGGAAGAAACCTCGGAACTTTCTAAAATAGGAAGCTGGGAAATGGACCTGCTTTCAGAGCCTGGAGGCGATACCATGTACTGGTCGCCCATGGTCCGAAAAATAATAGAGGTGGACGAGGACTATGACGCCTCCTTGAGCGGTGGTCTGGAATTCTATACCCCCGAAAGCAGGGTCAGAGTGGAAAAAGGAATCGAAGAACTTATCGAAAAGGGCACGGAATACGACCAAGAGGTACTGTTAAAAACCAGTTCGGGAAAAGAAAAATGGGTGCGGATCATTGGAAAAAGTGAACGTTTAAATGGGGTGTGTACCAAAATATATGGAAGTATACAGGACATCCACACAATGAAAACTACCCAATTGCAGCTTCAGGAAATACTGGGTAGTATATCGGATGCGTTTCATGCCGTGGACAAGGACTGGAACTTCACCTACTTTAACAAGGAGGCTGAAAATTTACTAGGTAAGAAAAGCGATGAGGTATTGGGCAAAAACATTTGGGAACTTTTTTCCCCTGCCTTGGGCACCGAACTGGAAAACGTGTACAGAAGGGTCGCCAAGAAGGGCAGGGCAGAAAGCTTTGAATACCGCTATCCTGGCAATGGGGCTTGGTACGAGATCAATACCTACCCATCCAATGGCGGTGTTTCTGTCTATTTTAAAAATATAAATGAAAGAAAAAGGGCCGCAGAGGCACTAGAGACGGCCTTTCGGGAGAAAAATATGATCCTGGAGAGCATCGGGGATGCCTTTTTCGCCATGAAGGAGGACTTTACCGTAACCTATTGGAACAAAACTGCGGAACGCTTACTAGGGGTGAAAAGGGAAGACCTGATTGGTAAAAACCTTTGGGAGATGTTTCCCGATGCGGTGGACCTGCCTTCCTACACCAACTACAACAAGGTGCTCAAGACCCGTGAACCTATCTCCTTTGAGGACTATTACGGCCTTTGGCTGGAGGTCAATGCCTATCCATCGGAAGAGGGCATTAGTGTGTTTTTTAGGGACATCACGCAAAAAAAGAAGGCAAACGAGAAAATTTTGCACAAGACAGAACAACTGGACATCATTGCCGAGATGAACACGGAGCTTCTTAATTATGACGACTGGTTCAAAGTAGTTGAAAAAGCGTTCGGGAAAGTAGGCAAGTGTATTAAAGCGGACCGGATATACTATTTCCAAAACTCCCTCAATGAAAAAACTGGAGAACTGGAAACCAGCCAGCGCTTGGAATGGAGTAATGAAGGGGCGCCTTCCCAAATAAATAACCCCATGCTCCAGAATCTTTCCTTCAGTATGGTACAGGATTTTATGCAACCTCTGTCCCAAGACAAGGCTTTCATGGCCATAGTCAGTGAGATGCCGGACACAGATACCAAAAGGCTTCTTCTTGAACAGGACATCAAATCCATTTTAGTATTCCCGTTATGGGTCAATAAGAAGTTTTGGGGCTTTATTGGTTTTGATGACTGTAAAAACGAAAGAAATTGGAGTCAAGACGATATTTCCTTTTTAAGAACAATAGCAACCAACCTTTCCACGGCAATAGAAACTTCCATGACCAACCAAGAATTGGAACGCTCCTATAATGAAAAGCATCAGATATTGGAAAGTATTGGGGATGCTTTTTTTGCTGTTGATAAAGATTGGACGGTCACCTATTGGAACAAACAGGCTGAACATGTGCTGGGGAGGAAAAGAAAGGACATTGTGGGCAAAAAGCTTTGGGACGAATATGCCGATGCCGTTGAGTTAGAGTTCTATGCGCAGTACCACAAGGCCATGGCTACTGGAAAAATGGTCACTTTTGAAGAATTCTATCCCGCGCTGAATATATGGTTCGAGGTATCTGCCTATCCAAGTAATGAAGGGCTTTCGGTATATTTTAAGGACATTACCTTGCGCAAGGAAACCGATATCGAGATCTTACGGGCCAACGAACGTTTTGAAAAGGTGGCAGAGGCGACCACCGATGCAATTTGGGACTGGGACATTGAAAACAAGGTCTTCTACCGAAGCTATGGTTTTGAAAAACTGTTTGGGCACAAGGTCAAAAGGAGCTTGGAGGAAAGTGAGGTATGGGAAGACAGTTTTTATGCGGACGACCTACCGGAGATCAAGTCCAGCCTCAAGGAGAGCCTGCAAGACCCTTCCAAGGAATTTTGGAAGAGGGAATACAGGATTGTGCACGAAAACGGACAGGTCAAAACCGTGGTCGATAAAGGGGCCATCATCAGGAACGATTCCGGGCAGGCCATCCGCATGGTGGGCGCCATCACGGACATCAGCGAGCGCATCCAACACGAAAGGGAATTGGAAGAACTGAACGAAGCGCTCAAAAAAAACATCAAGGACCTGGAGATCACCAACGACCAGTTGGAGCAGTTTGCCTTTATAGCCTCACACGACCTCCAGGAGCCGCTGCGGATGATCACCAGTTTTTTGAACCAGTTGCAACGAAAGTATAGTGGCCAATTGGATGAAAAGGCAGACCAGTACATCCACTTTGCTACCGATGGGGCCAAGAGAATGAAACAAATCATTCTGGATCTTCTCGAATACTCCCGTGCAGGAAGATTGGAGGAGAACCCCGAGACCATTGATCTTAATGAGCTGATTGAAGAGTACGAAGTACTACGGAGCAGGTTGATAAAAGAAAAGTCGGTAAAGATTGTCAAGGGAAAACTTCCCAAGGTCACCTGTTATAAGGCACCATTGACCCAGACCTTGCATTGTTTGATGGACAATGCCATCAAATATTCAAGGGAAGGGGTGCCCCCGCAGATCAAAATCACCGTGTCCAACAAGAAAGATCACTGGCAAGTGAAGATCAAGGATAACGGTATTGGTATTGATTCTAGCTTTTATGACAAAGTTTTTATTATCTTTCAACGACTTCATGACAGGGATACCTATGGTGGTACGGGAATGGGGTTGGCCATATCCAAGAAAAATGTGGAATCTTGGGGCGGCAAGATCTGGTTGGAGTCCAGACCAGGAAAAGGAAGTGCCTTTTATTTCACTATAAACAAGAAGAAGTCATGAAAACCGTACACATATTATTGGTCGAGGATAATGAAGGGGATATTGTTCTGACCCTTGATGCTTTTGAGGAGAGCAAGATCAGAACCAATATCAGTATCGTAAAAAACGGTAACGATGCCCTGGACTTTCTTTTTAGAAGAAACAAGTTTGTAGATGCCCTGCGCCCCGATCTTATCCTTTTGGACATCAACCTGCCCATTTTCAACGGGCATGATGTGCTCAAGAGAATAAAGCAAGACCCTTCCTTGAAGAAGATTCCCGTGATTATGCTCACCACCTCTTCGAACCAAAGGGACATCAATATGGCATACGAAAATCACACGAACAGTTATGTGACCAAACCTATAGATATGGATGATTTTATGAAGGCTGTTTTAAAAATTGAGGAATTTTGGTTACAACTCTCCAAATTGGCCGATTAATATTAAATAAAAATGACCAATAATGAAGGATGACCAACAACTTTCCGTACTGGTAATCGAGGACAATCCCGGTGATTTTATGTTGATCGACGATTATTTGCTCGAAAAATTCAGTGCCATCAAGGTTATCCATCAGGAGACCTTTGAATCGGCCATATCGGAGCTCAAATCTTTTGAGAACATCGACATCATTTTGCTGGATCTTATTTTGCCCGACCTGAAAGGGGAACAATTGGTGGAAAAAATCCAAGAGGTCAGTGGCAATATTCCTATCATTATTCTAACAGGCTACTCGGATATTGAACTGGCCAGAAAGATATTGTCCAAAGGGGTGTCGGATTTTTTGATCAAGGATGAGATCAGCCCGGAGATCATATACAAGTCCATTATCTATGCCCTTGAGCGAAAAAGTTACATCGCCAAATTGAACAAAAACAAAAAGATATATCAGGACCTGTTTGATTTTAGTCCCCAACCCATGTGGATCTTTGATCCATCAACCCTCCATTTTTTGAATGTCAACAAGGCGGCCATTGATAAATATGGCTATACATTGGAGGAGTTCAAGAACATGACAATTAAGGACATTAGGCCAAAAAACCACATGGAGTTTTTGGAAAAAAGTTTGGAAGAGCGCAAAAGAGAAGACCGGGACAGCTATGCCGGTGTGTTTTACCATACTTTAAAATCAGGTGAGACCATTTGTGTGGAGATCTATAGCAATAATATTGAATATGAGGGCAGAACGGTACGATTGATACTGGCAAGCGACATCACCGAAAAGCAGGAATATGTGAGCACTGTTGAAACCCAGAACAAAAAGCTTAAAGAAATCGCATGGACACAATCGCACGTAGTCAGGGCACCTTTGGCACGTATATTATCGGTAATACACGTACTGGAACAAGACTGTGTGGAACCCCATGATTTTCCCGATCTGCTAGAGAAAATAAAAATGTCTGGCGATGAACTGGATAAAATTATCCAAAATATTGTTGCTGAAACCAAAACTATGATGAATTTGAGTAATTTCGAACATGGAAAAAACAATAATACTGGTAGATGATGATCCAACTTTTAACTGGGTATCATCAAAATTGATTAAAAAGGTTTCTCCAGACCTCAAGGTAATTGAGTTTTCCAATGGTAGGGAGGCCTTGGACTTTTTACAGGATAATTTTAACGAAAAGGATCATTACACCATTTTGCTGGATATTAACATGCCGGAGATGAACGGATGGGAGTTTATGGATGCCATAGAGCAAAGCGATTGGGTCAACAGCAAATCAATATCAGTATTTATAGTTTCCTCTTCAACCGATCCGAGCGATATGGAAACTGCAAGAACCTATGGATTGATTAAAGATTACCTACAAAAGCCACTGAACTTTGATGTGGTGAACGAGATTGTTTTGTAACAACAAGATTTCTGGTGATGTAAAGGACACCCCAGAAGTGAATACTTTTTTGTGGGTTGGGTATCATCACTTTCAATAATTGCGTCATAAGGTGTTCATAGGCATTAAGGGTGAATTTTGATTATGTGATTTGTTGGATATCTAAATAAATATACTAGAGCCGAGGTACATATCTTATAAGAAAAGGCTACCATTCTTAAAAATACTATTCCCCTTTTCTGGTATCGGGACCGGGTACCTCTCTGTCCTGCACATGGCCAATGGCAGTATCCTTAAAGCGCAATATAAAGTTGGTGCCTTTGCCTATTTCACTTTCACAGATCAGTTTACCACCGTTCATTTCAACAAAATCCTTTGCAATGACCAAGCCAAAGCCAGTGCCCTTTTCTCCCTTTGTTCCTGTTCTTATTTCCGGTCGGTCATCATGCCCAAGTCTCTCGAACCAGTCACTTTGCATTCCTACACCAAAATCTCGCACACCAATTTCAACGCATGTGGCATTACTTTGTGACCATAAAATCACTTTTTGGCCATTCTGGGTAAATTTAATGGCGTTGGAAACCAAATTGCGGAGAACCACTTTAAGCATGTTTGCATCCATTAAAAGTGTTGGATGCAAAACCTGTAGCTCAATGTCAATATCCTTGTCTTGGGCCATTCGTGCAAACTCGTGTTTTATGGAGCTGAAAATAGATTTTAAGTCACATAAACTTTTATCCAATTCCATACCATCCAGTTGTTTATGGGACCATTGAAGTAAGCCATTGACCATGGAAACTTTATCGGAAATTTCATTCTTCAATTTTTCTAAAATGGGTTGTAGTTCCTTATCCGTTAAATTGGATTGGATCAATTCAATGATAGCAATGAAATTGTTCAGAGGTGCCCTTACATCATGGGTAAGTAGCGAGAACAGTTTATTCTTGAGTTGATTGACTTTTTCAAGTTCCTCGTTTTGATCTTCAAGTGTTTTTTTGGCGAGTTGGAGGTTTTTTGTTTGCTTGTCGACTTCATTTATTAGCATTTGGTTTGCATTAAGCTGTAATTTTAAATGTTCAGACTCAATAGCTTTATACTTAAACCCAATGATCAGCGAAAAAAGGATTAACTGGATAGTTACTAAGATTGAAGTTGTAAGAATGATCGGATAGGTGTAAAAATCAAAATGTCTTTTCAAAAACCAAGTACCTATGTACAATATTGCGGCCAGTAGAATGGGAGTGTAAGAATACAGATAGTACCGGTTCAATTTATGGGCATGGAACAACCGAAACCCTGAAAATATGTTCAGAAACATAGAAGCCATGGACATAATGGCGGCGAACAGCACAAAAAAATCATTCAACCACTCGATCCTGGTAGTTAAATTATTTGTGATATGCAAAATAGGGAGGCTGCCAACGATTCCAACAAATACCTTATAGGTTCTGTACAAATTGGGAAAAGCGTCCTTTTCTATACTTAGGTAATTTTTTGTAAAAAGCAATAATCCCAAAGTTGAGATCATGGCCGTGGTAAGGGAAGCCTTATCTGCTATTATTGAAGCCGTGCTGCCAAAAGATCCACCTAAAAAAAAGTAAAGGCTCCAGTGTAGGGTCAACCCAAAGATGAGTATAAAGTAATAGAGCAAAACCTTATACTTTAACACGAAAAAAGAAAGCAGGTGATAGATACCAAAAACACTAAAAACAGAAGTGAATATAATGGTTTCTAGATACCTAAAATCAGGAATGTCCATGTTTGGTTAGGCAGTTGGTTAAGCACATATTTGTTGGCAGGCCAAAAAGGTGTTCTTTGGTTTAAAGGAATCCAATATATATTTTTTTGGCATAAATAGCAAGAATCTAACGCTATTGATCCTGTGTTTAAATAATGGATAACAGAAACTTAAAGCAGCAGGTAAATTTGTCTGTGCCGGTTTTTTTCTGCTTTGGGTAAAATCACAATACCGTTTCTGCTCATAAACAAAATGGTCTGTTATTGGTTGGGAACCGATTTATTGAGGCAATCACATCTATCTTGGATTGTGAATATAATTACTAAGCAACCCTTAAATTTAATTTAAGCTTAGTACTTATTTGATTGGAGTTCAACATCTTTTAATTTATTTTTGCCAGGCAAATAAAAAATTAGCTGATGGATGAGTTTGAGCGTAAGAATGCAGAATATGAACGGATTAAAAAACTGAACGAATTTGACCTCGATTATAGGAATCTTCAGACCGAATTTGAAGGCTTGATCCAGTTGGCTGCCAATATTGCCGATACAGAGTTGTCCTTGATCAACTTAATTGATAATTACTCCCAATGGACAGTAACATCAAATTCTTCGGAATTCATGCAAATTGATCGCGAGGACTCTGTTTGTCAATATACGATTCACACCGAGGAATTAATGGAAGTCCCACGTCTTGATGAAGACGCTCGGTTCAGAGACAATCCTTTTGTTAAAGGAAGTGAAGGATTCAAATACTATCTGGGGATTCCACTTAAAACACAAACAGGCGAAAGTATCGGAGCACTTTGTGTAATAGATTTTAAAGAAAAGAACATCTCCTCCGAAAAGAAAAAATTGTTAAGGCTTGTTGCCGACGAGGTTGTAAAGAGGCTCGAGGACAAAATGAAGTTGGATGTACTGCAAGAACAACTTAACAAGGCCATTGTACAACGCAACCAAATGGCACACGACGTTAGAGGGCCTGTGGGGGGGGGGGGGTATTCTTGGACTTACCGTAAGTGCCGAAAATGAAACGCTCGATGATGGGGAATTTGGGATGTACATGGAAATGATAAAGAGCTCGGCTTCCAAACTCATGGATTTTACCGACGATATATTGGACAAACAAAAAGCGCAGCAGAAAGAAAATTATTTTAACCTCTCGGAATTAAAAAAACACCTTCACGATCTTTATGTGCTAGCCGCCCGTAACAAGCAGATAAACCTTGAATTTACTTATAATGAAACAAAAAATCATTATAAATTTTCAAGAAGAAAACTGCTCCCTATTGTTGGGAACCTTATCGCCAATTCCATAAAATTTACAGCCCCAAAAGGGGAAATAAAGGTAAAACTTGACATAATACAGCAAGAAGAAAACCTATCGCTACAGATAGAGGTGGGGGATAATGGAAAGGGTATTTCAAAAGAAAAACTCCAAAAACTGACAAACTCGGATCTAGGGGAAGATAAGGGGACGAGTGGTGAAAAGGGATATGGTTTAGGCATTAGGCTTGTTACGGATATGGTGAGCAGTATCGGGGGCAAGCTCGATATTACCTCAGAAGAAGGTAAAGGAACAACTGCCACTGTGGAAATACCTATTGGTCTATAACCAAAAAAACGAGTAAGTACCACCTTACATTTTAGTCTTAAAATTAATTAAGGCCAAAGAATTTTAATGATTTGTCCTGGTTCTTTTTTAGAGTTTGGGTGGCAACCCATAGCTGTTTTTTGTACTACTGCCCCAAGTTTGTTTTGGTTTGACTCAATACTTTTTCTTGTTTAGGTGTAACCAGGGTACCCCATTGAATAAAACTTCTTTATTATTCAAAGTTCCCTGACCAGTTTCTCAATTTTATCAACTAAACCAATGGATTGTATTTTATGGTTTATGAAAATAGGGGTGAATGAAAATTTGCCGTTAATCCGAAATTTGTAAATTGCAGGGTCAAATATTTGCATTTCCCAACAAATGAAGCCAGAACATTTGCATAACCTCAAAATCAACGCTCTTTCAGATAATGGCATAGAGGACGATTTCAGTATGATGTACGAGTTCTATAGGCCTAAGCTTGTTGTAATCGTAAAGAGTTATATTTCTTCCCAAGAAGATGCCGAGGAAATCGTTCATGATGTTTTTATCAAACTATGGGAGAAATGGGAAACTCTGCAGATTACCTCAAATTTTACGGGCTATATCTATAGTATGACCCGAAATGCATGCTTAGACTATTTACGAACAAGAAAGAATAAGCTTACCAAAGACATGTCTGCCGAACAGCAGGAGTTTTGGTTGAACCATAGCGCTTTGGCAGATGATATGGCCTCTTCCATTTTGGCAAAAGAGTTACAGGCCCTGGTTGATGAAGCCATAGATGAACTACCAGAAAAGTGCAAAAAAGTCTTCAAGAAAAGTCGCTTGGAAGGACTCTGCCACCAAGAAATTTCCAAAGAAATGGAGATTTCCCCAAAAACAGTAGAAAACCACATTACCAGAGCTTTAAGACAGCTTAGAGCAGCTTTGAGCGAGTATTTGCCCACCCTATTTTTTTAATTTTTACATCCAGACTAGGGGATGTTTCCCTTTTTTACGTCTTGCTAATAAATACCGTTCCTGAATACAATGAACAAAAAGGATATTATTGCATTGGTCGAAGGTCGTCTGACCAATGAAAGAAAGCAAGAAGTTGTCAAGTGGTTGCTCAAAAACCCAAAACAACAACAACGCTATCATATTTTAAAGGCAAAGCATGTGGCCAAATCACTAAAACAAAGTGGGCATGGCAATTCCGGTAGTCCAAAAAAGATATATGCAAAATGGTATAAATATGTGGGGTACGCAGCTTGTGCAGTCTTAATTTTTTCTCTTGCATATACATTAATCTTGCCTGCGGACCAAACCGAAATACAAGACAGCCCTCAAATTACATTGGAAACTTCAATTGGCGAGAATAAAACAATCGTGTTGTCCGATGGCACCAAAGTAACCCTTAATGCCAACACCACATTGTCTTATCCCAAGGAGTTTTCTGGTGAATTAAGAGAGGTTAGTTTAAAGGGCGAGGCATTTTTTGATGTGTCCCACAATCCCAAAAAACCTTTTATGGTCGCTACAGGAAATGGGATGAAAATTCAGGTCTTGGGAACAGTTTTCAATGTAAAATCGTACCCGGAAGACCTTAATGTGGAAACAACCTTGGTCTCAGGTAAGGTAAAGGTCGTAGAAGAACGGGACCAAAAAACAGTGGTGTTGAACCCTTCCCAAAGAGCCACCTATGTTAAAGATGCCGACAAACTTATTGTGGATAATGTACAGACCGAAAACTTTACCGCATGGCGCCAGGGCAAACTTATTTACGATGAGACACCGATACGTCAGGTAATAAGCGATCTAAAAAGAAAGTACAAAGTTGACATATCCGTTGAGTCACCGGGCATAATGGACTATAAATATACAGGGGAGTTCGATAACCTTGGTATAGAACAAATATTGGATCTTTTTGAAGTTTCCTCACCGATACTGTATCAAATGAAAAATAACCAAATAACACTTTATATGAAGAAATGACCCAAAAAAGAGAGGAGGGTGTTCCCGCACCCCCCTGCTCAATAATTATTTAACCACATAGAAATGTAATTAAACATCGTAAACTCATCAAAATTATGGAAAAAAAGGAACTTTTTTTACCAAAGGTCCCAATTATTAGGATAATGAAAATCTATTTAATCTTAGTGGCACTTACCCTGGCCAAGTTATTTGCTTCTGAGGCAAATGCCCAAAGTATTTCGTTAGAGGCAAATAATGTGAGATTAAAGAGGATATTGAACGAAATTGAACGCAAGAGCGATTACAGCTTTTTCTACAACAACAGTATTGTAGATGTGTATTCCAAAAAATCGCTCAAAGTAGAGAATAAGACATTGGATGCCGTATTGAACGAGCTGTTCTCGGAATCCGATATCGCCTTTAGCTTTGTGAGAGATCAAATCATTCTTTTTCCAAAAGACAACCCCGAAATTAAAAACAAAATAGAGCGTCTTTTAAACAAGCATGTCGATAAAATGCCGACAGCCTTGAGTCCCGATAGGATCAATGAACTTATCAGGACCACGGTACAGTTTACCGTTAATGGAAAGATCACGGACAATGCGGGCACCCCTATTCCGGGAGTATCTATTTTGGTAAAGGGGACCTCCAAGGGTACTACTACCGATTTTGATGGTAATTACAGCATCATGGCAGATACAGGGGATGTTCTTATGTTCAGCTACATAGGTTTTGTAACCCAAGAAATCGAAGTGGGCGACCAACAGACCATAGATGTTGTTCTAAAAGAGAATGTGGCCGCCTTGGAAGAGGTTGTCGTTGTAGGTTATGGTACCCAGAAAAAATCCGACCTCACCGGAGCCGTTGGAGCCGTGGATAGCGAGACCCTCTTAAAAGCTCCAGTAAGCAATCCCCTCCAAGGGATGAGGGGCAAAGTAGCCGGTGTAAACGTGTTTTTAAACTCCGGTTCTCCAACAGGATCCCCTAGAATAGTGATCCGTGGTGTGGGTACCATCAATTCATCAACAGACCCCTTATATGTTGTGGATGGTGTGGTAATGGACGACATCCAATTCATAAACCCCAACGATATTGAACGCATGGAGGTATTGAAAGATGCATCATCCGCTGCAATATATGGGGCAAGGGGTGCCAATGGCGTGGTTTTGATCACCACCAAAAGAGGCTCAAAAGATGAAAAAATCTCAATTGGTTATGATGGTTTCTTGAGCGTAGGAAGCATCCGCAAGAAGATGGATTTGCTGAACGCGGAAGAGTGGTTGGAAGTAGTTCGTACAGGTATGGAGAATACTCCAAAGTACCGTCCTGGCGACCCAGCCCCCGTATTTACGACCAATGACCCAAATTTGTTCGATGCACAAGGAAACCCGCTTTATGATACCGACTGGCAAGATGAAGCCACGCGTACTGCCTATTCCAACAATCACCAATTGTCCATTCAGCAAGGGAGTGAAAAATCATCCATAGGGGTATTTTTGAATTATTCTCATATAGAAGGAATAATGCTGAACAATGAATTGGATAGGATCAGCGGAAAAATCGCTTATGACGTTACTCCAAAAGATTGGCTAAAATTGGGTGTTAACCTTATGGTGAACGATGTTAAGGACACCGAATTTGAAGAGGGCGGTGGTGGCCAGACACCAAGAAGGACCATGATTGAAATGCCCCCGATTTTCCCGGTAAAATTTCCCGATGGAACGTGGAGCAATAGCCAAATGATCAGCGATGCCTATAACTTGGAGTCCATGTCCAATCCGGTTCACGTATTGGAAACACAGGAAAGGTTCTGGGAAAGAAACCAACTTTTCGGGAATTTCTATGCCAATTTCAATATTTTGCCAGGTCTGGAATTTAGAACGCAATTCGGTTTCGATAAAAATATCAGGAACAAAAAAGAGTACTCGCCACGAGATTTGGTAAATATTTCGGCACCCAATGGTTTTGCCCGTATTTTTAATGAAAAAAGTACCTACTGGCAGCAAGAAAACTATCTTACCTACAATCAGGATTTTGGTGACCACAGCATCAATGCCATGTTAGGTTTGAGTTGGCAAGAACGCACTTACGAATCTTCCAACATTTTTGCGAGAGGGTTTAGTGACGATTTTTTCCGCTACAACAATATCGGGTCAGCAAGTAATCCAAGTGCACCGGAATCTACCACCAACGAATGGGCACTTAATTCCTATTTTGTTCGTGCCAGCTATTCCTATAAGAGTAAATATTTGCTGACTTTGACAGGAAGGGCAGATGGCTCCTCAAGATTTGGTGAGGACAATAAATACGGATTCTTCCCATCCATAGGTGCTGGTTGGAACATCAGTGAAGAAGCCTTTATGGAAGACGTAACCGCAATCAACCGACTTAAGCTACGTGGTAGCTACGGTATAACAGGTAACACGGAAATCGCCCCCTACAGCTCATTGGCAACAGTTTCTTCGGGAACGGTACTGTTAAATGGCACAAGGGTTAGTTCAAGCTCCGTAAACCGTTTGGCAAACCCAGGATTGGAATGGGAAAAAACCAGTCAGTTTGATATTGGATTGGATCTTGCCGCCTTTGATTATAGGTTGCGTTTGGAGTTCGATTACTACGATAAGTTGACAAAAGATCTTTTATTGGATAGACCAGTGCCCTATACTTCTGGATTTACTTCGGTAAGGGACAATATCGGTTCCGTTTCCAACAAGGGTATCGAGGCCATGATTACGGGAGAGATTATCCGTAAAGCCGATTTCGGTTGGGAGACCTCCTTTAACATGAACTATAACAAGAACAGAATTGAAAGTTTGGGCGAAAACGATGAAGACATCGAACCCGGGCCATTCTGGGTATCCGGTAGCCAGACCATTCTTCGAGTTGGAGAATCTTTGAGCTCTTTCTGGGGATACGAGCGTTTGGGCACATGGGGAACGGACGAAGCTGCAGAAGCAGCTGAGGTTGGTGCTGTTCCAGGAGAGGCCAAACGATCAGCAGAAAAGAAAATCCTTGGAAAAGGCCTGCCGGATATTACAGGAAGTTTCATAAACACCTTCCGTTATAAGAATTTTGACTTCACCGCTGATATCCAATTTGTGGCAGGGGTAGAGATTATGCAACAATTCTATCACTCTACCGAAGACCGTTCAGGCATTGCAAACGGACTTGCTACCATTCTTTATGATGGTTGGACCGAAAGCAACCAGAACACCATGGTACAGGAAATTAGGAACCAAGCCTATGCAGGACAGAACAGCCAGGTAGACAGCAGATGGGTCGTGGATGGCTCCTACATCAGAGGAAACCTATTCTCCTTGGGCTACAATTTTAACCAGCAGTTTTTGGATTTGATGGGTTTGAACCGTTTGAGAGTTTATGCCAGTTTGGAAAACGCATTCGTAATCCATTCCAAAGACTTTCAAGGGTACGATCCCGAAGCAACTTCTTGGGGCGGAAATCAATGGGGACAGAACATTTTCTTCTTCCAATACCCCAAGCCTAGGACTTTTACCATAGGATGTAGCCTCAAATTTTAATCCATAAAAAAAATATCATGAAAATTAAGTATATAGTTTTTCTAATCGGAATAATTGTATTGGGGTCTTGTTCGGACTTTTTGGAAGAACAACCTCTTGCCGAACTTGATTCCAACCAGTTCTTTTCAGAACCAGATCAAGCATATAGTGCAGTAAATTCATTATATAGAACAGGTGCTCCAAATATGACCGATGGTGGAGTTTATAGCGGAACCCCCCTAATGTTGGGCGGATACATGTCTGGCTATTTCTATAATGAGTATGCAGGTCAAGAGCTGCACGTGAGCAATACACAGGAACTCACTTTGAACGGCGATAATATCGGAGGTTATTTGCAGGACAGATGGAGAGAGCTCTATTTAGGAATTTCCAGAGCAAACAACGCTATCAAATACATACCGGAAACACCCGAACTGAGCGATTCCGAAAGGGCCCAGTTGTTGGCCGAGGCCAAATTTTTCAGGGCATTTTCCTACTATTATTTGGTAAGATGGTTTGGCCCGGTTCCATTGACGACGGAGCCCTATGAATCTTTGGAGAACCTATATCTGGAAAGAAGCCCGATAGCCGATATATATGCTTTGATAGAGCAGGATTTAAAGGATGCCCTCGAAGGTGGACTGCCAACGGTAAGTATGGTCGACAATGGCAAACGTGTTACTGCCGGGGCAGTGGCAACCTTATTGGCCGATGTTTACCTGACCATGAGCGGAAATCCTTTAAATGCCGATCGTTACGCCGATGCAGCGGCATTATCCCAGGAAATCATCAACGGAACCTACGGTTCTTATGGTTTGGTACAGCATGATGAAGTATCTCCGGGAGTAATCGATCCAGAAAACTCAGCATACAACAAGATCAGAAAAGGGGATGCATCAGCAGTGGAGCATATTTATATCAAAGAATATGATCCAGAGATAGCTACTTCGGTTTATCCAAGATATTCCTATCCCGTGGCACTAGCTTCAGAAGTTCTTTATGACATTACCAATGGGGGATATTTGCCTTCAGAAGGATTTTTGGACCTCTATGACCCTGACAATGACCTTCGAATTCAGGAAAAGCAGTTTTTCCATTCCAGTTTTGAAGGTACAGGTCAGGCTTTTTCAACAGCACCTTATATATGGCATGATGACACAGCGGTATTTGAAACGGCAATGTCTGGAAAGGATTTTGCAGTTTATGGTTATGCCGATGTGCTCCTGATCGCTGCCGAAGCCATTGCAAGATCCAGTGGGGTAACCTCCGATGCCATCAACTATTTGGCTCAAGTACGCTCCAGAGCTTATTGGGAATCCGATTTGGCCACGGTTGAAGCAGACCTTACCGGTTTGGGAACTGAAGCTTTTGTACAAGAGGTGTGGAAAGAAAGACACAAAGAATTGGTGTTCGAATTCAAAACTTGGTTCGATATTGTTCGCACAGGTCAGTTTCCGGTAGCCGATGCACCGGGCAGTATATCCTTTGTAAATGCAGTGGGCCATACCACAGAAAGAGGCAAACAAATTGAAGAAAAACACATGTTGTTGCCTTTGCCAGGACCTGAGCTTCAACGTAACCCTAGTCTGGGTACCGATAATAATGGCTATTAAACATATGTAAGATGTATGGGGCCCATGGAATCCTTTATGGATGATGGGCCTCAATTTTATCATTCAAGATGTTTGAGGCAATCCGTTGCATGACATGTTTATGTCAACACAGCGCAATGGTTGTCCGTTAAACTTGATTCATTTACCCATAAAAACCAAACATATATCCATGCAGATTATAGAGAACAGCACTGTTTACGATGCTATTATAGTAGGTTCGGGAGCAGGTGGCGGTATGGCCGCCAAAGTGCTTTCGGAGTCTGGGTTAAAAGTTGCCGTAGTCGAGGCCGGTCCCTTTTTTGATCCGGCCATGCCGGAGCACCAAACCCAGTTGAAATGGCCCTACGAGAGCCCCAGGCGCGGCAAGAGCACGCGATTCCGTCCCTTCGGGGACTTCGATGCCGCCTATGGCGGCTGGGACATCGAGGGGGAGCCCTACACCCAAGGGGAGGACACCCGATTCGATTGGTTCCGTTCCAGGATGCTGGGCGGACGGACCAACCACTGGGGAAGGATATCGCTGAGGTTCGGTCCGAAGGACTTCAAGCAC
>NZ_JBSXNW010000007.1:0-21734 GCF_056857835.1 Flagellimonas sp. B-3 | reverse complement strand
CCGTCGCTTGCTGGCCCCCTCGCCGTACAATTTGTAAATCCTTTTTGCCTTTCGCATATCTATCTGTTTGTTCGCCATGGTCTTTTTTACAAAAGAAACCATCGCAACACTCAAATAGAATCGATCTTTTTAGTGGCTCACTTTCATCCGCCCCACTATGCTCACTTTGGTCCGCCGCGGGTGGCTCACTTTGACCCGCCGAAGGTGGTATACTATGCCCGTTTTTTGCAATCAGGGGGCAGAAATCCTCATTTTTGATGATGGAAGAAGCACCTACTATAAAGTTGCTCAATATGCACCGTATTCCGGCTACACTTCGAAGCTATGATATTGCTACCATTTATGTAATGCAGGATAAGATCCAGAACGATATGCTCTATGGTGAAAAAGCGAGTAAGGCCATTTTGAGCAACCTATCTTATCAATTCTTTGGTAAGGTCAATGACCCGGATACTGCAAAATATTATGAACGATTTTTTGAAATTATCAAAACGCCGACCAAAAGCATAAGTAAAAGCAGTGGGTTGAGTTTTGAGAGTCGAATCACCAAAGGCGAAAGAGAGGTATCCAAACGGAGGGCAGACGCTTTCTTTAGATTGAAACAAGGGGAATTTATCACTTTTGCGGATGGGAAGGATAAGAAACTTCATTTCAAACTGCAACCAATTCAAAAGCTATTTCCTAAAAAAGCAAATCTATTTTCAACTGAAGATTTAAGATTGAATTTTGAGAGAGTTTATAGAGAGACTCAAAACATAGTAAAATAATAAGTTATAAACTTAATCTAAAAACAATTCTTTTATTTTTTTTCTTTGGATTAATTTTTTAATTTTGACCAATCGTTCATTTTAAAATATGAGTCCAAGAACTGAAAAACAATTAGAAGCCCATAAAAAAGAAAAGAAGGAAAAAATCATACGAGGGGCACTACGGCTATTTGCAACCAAGGGGTATTTCAATACTTCAATAAGTGACATTGCCAATGAATTGAACATATCAAAAGGATCTCTTTACAACTATTTTGATAATAAAGAACGATTGTTAAATGAGGCTGTTGATTTTGCCTTAAAGGAAGCATCAGAATTAAATCTGTCTGAAGATGATTTAAAAAATTTAAGCCCTGAAGATATATTTAAGGCAGTAGTTGAGGGGTATTTTAAGTTGCTTGAAGAAAAGAAAGAGCTTTGGAGTCTTATTGTGTCTTTGGCCATACATGTAGGGTCTATACCGTCAGTTCATAAAACAATTTCATCCGTATATGAAGAACTTACCAAACAATTGCAAGAACTTTTTACCATGATAGGTCACCATGATCCTGAAAATGAAGCTGTCAAACTAGGGGCGCTAATGGATGGCATTGGTATTCAATATATGATTTTTGGTGAATCATATCCTTTAAACTCGATTAAAGAAAACATTATAAAAGGTTACATAAATTCTAAAAAAAATTTACCATGAAATACAAGTTATTATTATTGTTAATGGTTGTTTCTAACTTCTCATTTAGTCAAAATGCTGATGAAATTGTTAAAAATGCTGATGATAAACTTAGGGGAAAATCGTCCTATTCTGAGATCACCATCAATATCAATAGACCAAAGTGGTCCAAAGAATTGAAAATGAAATATTGGTCAAAAGGTTCAGATTATACAGTTTCAGTAATAACCAGTCCAGCAAAAGAAAAGGGCACTGTTTTTCTCATGCGAGAAAAAGAGGTTTGGAATTACCTGCCAACAATTGAAAGAACAGTAAAGTTTCCGCCTTCAATGATGTTACAGAATTGGATGGGCACCGATTTAACAAATGATGATTTGGTAAAACAATCTTCACTGGTGACAGATTATGATAAAAAAATTATTGGTGAAGAAGAAAAGGAAGGTTACACCTGCTGGAAAATAGAGTTGACCCCAAAGCCTAATGCCGCTGTTGTTTGGGGAAAAATAATCATTTGGATTGATGAAAAAGAATACATGCAGATGCAGACAGATTTTTATGATGAAGATATGTTTTTGGTCAACCAAATGATAGGATCGGACGTAAAAACATTTGATGGCAAGTTACTTCCTTCAAAACTAACTGTTGTGCCGGTCGATAAACCGGGACAATCTACGGTAATTAGTTATAGTCAGTGGAAGTTTGGTATCGATATACCTGATGAATACTTTACCACCAATTACATGAAACGCATCCATTAATTATTAATTAGTAAACAATGATTCTAAAAATTGCCTGGAGAAACATTTGGCGTAATAAAAAAAGGAGTCTAATTACTGTAGCCTCTATACTCATAGCAATATTCCTTTCCTTAATCATGCGTTCTATGCAGTTGGGTACTTATAAGGGTATGATAGACAATGTGGTAGGTTCATATACAGGATATATACAGCTACATCATAAAGGATATTGGGATAATCGATCAATAGATAATTCAATAATTGTAACTAGTAACTTAATTAATCAATTGTCAAACACAGAAGGTGTTGAAACGATTTTACCAAGATTGGAAAATTATGGTTTATTGTCCTTTGGCGACCTTACTAAAGTAATTAGTCTCAATGGGGTTGATTTTAAGAAGGAACAAAAATTACAGGATATAAATTCAAAATTGATAACAGGTTTCCTTCCTCAAAACCCAAAGGATATTATTATAGGAAAAGGAGTAGCCTCTTATTTTAAAGTAGAAACCAATGATACTTTGGTTTTTGTAGGACAGGGATACCATGGAATGTTGGCTGCTGATAAATTTCATATTTCTGGAATTATAGACTTGAAAAACCCTGCCTTGAATAAAGTTACGGCTATGATGTCCTTGGAAGATGCCCAAAATCTTTTTAGTGCATCTGGCATTGTTACAAGTCTTGTGGTAGATAAAAATGACAATGTCCAACTTAAGTCGTTGCAAAAAGCAATCTCAAGCAAGTTGGACAGTAACTATGAAGTAATGAACTGGCAACAAATGATGCCTGAATTGCAACAAACCATTTTAGCAGATAGTGTTGGTGGATTGTTGATGATAGCTATCCTGTACATGATTCTCATCTTTGGAATTTTTGGCACCGTACTAATGATGACACAAGAAAGAAAATATGAATTTGGTGTGCTCGTCTCTATTGGGATGAAAAAAGGCAAGTTAATGTTTATGGTGTTTATAGAAACCATTATACTATCATTGTTGGGAGTAATTATGGGTGTTCTTCTTGCGTATCCAATCATGTTGTGGAAACACTACGACCCTTTGGTACTACCTGGTACACAAGCCGAAATGATGGAGAACTTCGGGTTTACTGCAGAAATTCCATTTTACATACAACCTGACCTGCCCTTGGTGCATGCTTCACTAATTTTCATAATAGCCTTGTTGGTATCTCTATATCCTATCTTAATTATTAAAAAACTGAATCCTCTGCATGCTATGAGAGGTTAACTTTTTAAAGTAACAAAATGAAAACATTATTAATGATTGCTTGGAGAAACGTTTGGCGTAATAAACTACGAAGCAGTATTGTCATTGCTTCGGTAGTTTTAGGCATCTGGTCTGGGTTGTTTATCATGGCCATGGTCTCCGGTATGAACGATCAGCGTTTGAGTAGTTTTATAAATACAAATTTGTCCCACATCCAAATTCACAATGCTGGTTTTCAGGAAAATTTTGATAAAAAAGATACTATCATAGGAAGTAATACTCTTTTAAAAGAAATAGACACCATGAGTCATGTAACGGCTTATACGAAACGGTTGGTATTACAAGGAATGGCATCTACAGCTCATGGTAATTATGGTGTGAAGATTATGGGAATATTCCCTGATAAAGAAAAAAATGTCACAGATATTTCAGAAAAACTGGTGCAAGGAACCTATTTGTACAAACTAAAAAGAAATCCAATTATCATTGGGGAAAAACTAGCCAATAAATTAGGTGTTAAAGTCAATTCCAAGGTGGTACTCAACTTTCAAGATTCCAATAATAATACCGTTTCAACTGGTTTTAGGGTTGAAGGAATTTTTAAAACCATAAACAGTTCGTTTGATGAGGAAAATGTATTTGTGAAGTATGATGATTTAGCTCCACTAGTTAGTTTAAGTGGCAAATACCATGAAATAGCCATCTTGTGTGATAACATTACTGAAACTGAAACTGTAAAGAGCCAAATCAAAACAAACAATTCCGTAGAAAGTTGGGATCAACTTTCACCAGAATTGGGCTATGCCCAAGAAGCCATGAGCAACTTTATTTACATTTTTATGGGGATTATCTTATTAGCCTTGGCTTTTGGCATTGTTAATACTATGCTCATGGCGGTTCTGGAACGAAAACGAGAAATAGGGATGTTGCTATCTGTTGGTATGGATAAACGAAAAGTCTTTACCATGATTATTTTGGAAACACTTTTCTTGGCTTTTATAGCGGCGCTTCTAGGTGTATTGTTGTCAATATGGACGATTGAATATTTTGGTAGGCATGGTATCAATTTATCAGCTGTTGCCAAAGGATTGGAAAGTTTAGGAATGGGTGCAAGAGTATTTACCAAACTGCCATTTGCTATGTATGTTGATATTACCTTAATGACACTTTCTGTCGCTTTGATTGCGGCCGTAATACCAGCAAGAAGGGCTTTAAAATTAAATCCGGCAGAGGCCGTGAAAGCTATTTGATAAAATTTAAAACTCAACAAAAATGAATGTTATAAAAACAGAAAACCTAATAAAGGTTTATAATGAGGGTAAAGGTAACGAAGTGAAAGCGCTTAATGGCGTTTCCTTGGATGTAGAAAAAGGAGAATTCACTGCTATTGTTGGACCTTCTGGGTCTGGAAAAAGCACCTTGCTCAACATTATTGGTGGGCTGGACAGACCCCATTCAGGAGAGGTGTTTGTCGACAAAATTGATATCATTGGAATGAAGGAAAACGAACTTATCAATTTCAGATTACAAAATATTGGTTTTGTATTTCAGGCCTATAATTTAATCCCAGTCCTTAATGCCAAGGAAAATGTAGGTTTCATTATGCTTTTGCAGCATAAGTCAAAGAAAGAAATTGATAATAGAGTTGAAGCCCTGTTAAAATCGGTTGGTTTGGATAGTCAAGCATCAAAACGCCCCAATGAAATGAGTGGTGGTCAACAACAGCGCATTGCAGTGGCCAGAGCATTGGCTTCTAAACCTAAATTTGTATTAGCTGACGAACCTACTGCTAATCTAGATTCAAAATCCACATCAGATCTTCTTGACATTATGGAGCAACTCAATGAAAAAGAAGGAATAACATTTGTTTTTTCAACGCATGATCAACGCGTTATTGATAGGGCACATCGTATAGTAACATTGGAAGATGGTAAAATAATTAAGGATACCAAGTAATTAAGTTGAAGTTAACAAAGCACATAGTATTCTATATTTTGGTTATTGCATCAATAATCAATATGACGGCACAGGAAAAGCAAAATTGGGTTTCTGAACATGTAGACTTTTCGGGTTATGTAAAGTATTTAAACACTTCTAGTTTTACTTCCTTGGATAGTATAGGAAATGACAACCTAATTCATAATAGATTAAACTTTAAGATGTATGCCAACGATAATCTTACACTAGCAATCGAATTACGTAACAGGATATTTTGGGGTACTTCAGTTAAATCAATTCCAAACTATGCGTCAATGGTTGAAAATTCAAACCAAGATATTGATATGACTGCTTTATTAATAAATCAACCAGCACTTATTTTGCTTTCAAATATTGACCGGTTGTATGTAGATTATCATTCAAGTAAATGGCAGTTGGTTTTAGGTCGTCAACGTATAAATTGGGGTAAGAATTTAGTTTGGAATCCTAATGACCTTTTTAATGCTTACAGCTTTTTTGATTTTGATTATGAAGAGCGACCAGGGACAGATGCCTTAAGAGCAAAATATTTTACTTCAGGAAATTCTAGTTTCGAATTTGCCATTAATTATACAGATCAATGGAAAAATAATACAGTGGCTATAAAGTATAATTTCAACAAATTTCAATATGATTTTCAAATGATAGTCGCCAAATATTTGGAAAATTACACCTTGGGGTTAGGCTGGGAAGGTGTTATAAAAGATATGGGTTTCAAAGGAGAATTAAGTTATTTTATGCCCTATGGCAATTCCATCGAAGACAATGCTTTTGTAGGTTCCATTTCGTTTGATTATTATTTCAAAAATGATATTTCCTTAAATGTTTCTACATTATATAATAGTGATGGTATAAGTAACACAAATGCTTATGATACTTCTCAATTATACAGTGAATCTATTGACGTAAAACACCTGATGCCAAATAAATGGTCCTTTTTTGGTCAAGCTTCTAAAACATTTACACCAGCAATAGCAGGTTCAATAGCTTCTATATATGCTGCTGATATTGATATGGTTTTTTTTATGCCACAGTTTACTTATAGTATATCCCAAAATTGGGATTTTGATGTTACTGGGCAACTTTTTTATGGTAAGCAAAAAGATAATTTTTCTAACCTTGGAAATAGTATTTATTTAAGGTTTAAATATAGTTTTTAAGTAATAAAACGATAGTGTAAGGATGTTTCTTAAAAAGAAGTAAATCAAAAATTAGATAAAGTTAAACCAAATTACAAACTGTTTATTATGAAAGTTTTATTAGTCCTATTTGCTAGTGCCTTCTTTATTAATGTTAATGCTCAAAAAATGAAAGAATATAAAATTGAAATAGCTGTAAAAGCTGGAAACGCCGGACATAGTATACCACCCTCGCCGGGTTAAAGTGACCATAGCTGGCCGGACGAAAGTGACCCACCCTCGCCGGGCCAAAGTGGACCACTTTTAGATTCGATCTATCTGTAAAAAGTCTAAGTGCTTTTTTTGTTAAAAAGCACCATGGCGAACAAGCAGATAGACATGCGAAAAACAAAACTGATTTACAAACTTTACACCTCCGGCACTAGCAAACGGAGGATAAGCCAACAATTGGGCATATCCCGTGTCACGGTCAGGAAGTACATCGAGTTCTTCAGGCGGTACCGTTTTACGGCCTACGAAGTGGAGAAGATGACCCTGGAGGAACTCCACAACCTTTTCAAGGACGGTCAAAAGCGCAAGAGCCAACGGTTGCTGACCTTACGGCAGTACTTCCCCTATTTTGACAAAGAGCTCCGCAAGACCGGGGTGACCAGGCAATTGTTGTGGGAGGAATATTATGCCAAGCACCCCGATGGCTTCAAGCTCTCACAGTTCAAGTATTGGTACGCCGAATGGCGCAAGGAGACCTCTCCGGTAATGCACATGGAGCACAAGGCCGGCGACAAGCTCTTTATAGACTTCACGGGAAAGAAACTCCACTTCGTTGACAGGGAAACCGGTGAACTGAAGGAACTGGAGGTGTTCGTTTGCATACTGGGCAGCAGCCAATATACTTATGTAGAGGCCTGCGCAAGCCAAAAACTGGAGGACTTCATCCGCTGCACCGAAAACGCACTATGGTTCTACGGCGGCGTACCAAAGGCCCTGGTGCCCGACAACCTTAAGTCGGCGGTCACCAAGAGCAGCCGTTACGAGCCCAAGGTCAACGAGGTCTTCGCCGACTTTGCCGAACACTACGAAACGGCGGTACTGCCCACACGTACCTATAGGCCAAGGGACAAGGCCATAGTGGAGAACGCCGTGAAGATAATCTACACCAGGGTGTTCGCCCCTTTACGGAACCAGGTCTTCCATGGCATGACCGATATCAACATCGCGATAAGGGAACTGCTGGAAAAACACAACGCAATGTCGTTCAGGGGAAGGGAATATTCCAGGCGTTCACTTTTCATGGAAATCGAGAAGGGCGAACTGATGCCGTTACCGGCGAAACGCTATGAGGTAAAACGATATGCCCAGGCCACCGTACACAAGAACAGCCATATCTATTTTGGGAAGGACAAGCATTATTACAGCGTGCCCTACAGACATATAGGCAAACAGGTCAAGCTGGTCTATACCGATAACATCGTCGAGATCTACCATAAGCACGAAAGGTTCGCCGTACATACAAGGGACAGGAAGAAATACGGCTATACCACCTTGGCCGACCATATGCCCTCGCACCACAGGTTCGTGAGCGAATGGAGCAGTGAAAGGTTCATCGATTGGGCGGGCAATATCGGCGGACACTGTAAAGGGTACATCATTGCCATCCTGGAGAAGAAGCAACACCCGGAACAATCCTACAAATCTTGTCTGGGCGTGCTCCACCTTGCCAAAAAGTACGGAAGGGAGCGTCTTGAAAATGCGTGCAAACGTGCCTCGGAATATGGTGCGTACAATTACAATATGGTCGAGCGCATCCTAAAAAAGGGATGGGACCAGATCGATGAACGTATGGACGGGGATATGGAAATGCCCGAGCACAACAACATAAGGGGAGGGGAATACTACGAATAGAACAATATTAAAAACAGGACATATGAACGAAAAAACAATGCAATTGATGAAAGAAATGAGGCTCTATGGAATGCACAGGGCCTTCACCACAACAATGGAGACCGGCGGTCCGTCGACCGGTTACACCAACGATGAACTGGTCGCCTATCTGGTCCAGTGCGAATGGGACGACCGGCACAACCGTAGGATAGAGCGATTGACCAAGTCGGCAAGGTTCAGGTATACGGCCGTCATGGAGGCCATCGACTACCGACCGTCGCGCCAACTGGACAAGAACCTGGTCCGGCGGCTAGGTTCCTGCGGGTTCATCCAAAAAAGGGAGAACATACTTATTACCGGCAGTACCGGCGTGGGCAAAAGTTACCTGGCCTCGGCCATCGGCCACCAGGCCTGTTCCATGGGATCAAAAACGATGTACTTCAATACTGCAAAGCTCTTTACCCTGCTCAAGACATCAAAGGCCGACGGTTCCTATCCAAAACAAATAAACAAACTTGAAAAACAGGACTTGCTCATCTTGGATGACTTCGGCCTTAAGCCATTGGACAACATCAATAGGCATGCACTTATGGAAATCATCGAGGACAGGCACGGCAAAAAATCCACTATAATAGCATCACAATTGCCCGTATCAAAGTGGCACGACATTATCGGGGAGAGAACACTGGCCGATGCCATCCTCGACCGTTTGGTGCACACGGCACACAGAATAGATATAAAAGGCGAATCAATGAGAAGAAAATTGAAAAATAAAAACTAAGTTTAACCCACGGATAGATCAAATCTGGGCAGTCCAATTGCCATGGTCAGTTTCATCCGGCGAAGGTGGGTCAGTTTACCCGGCTTATCCATCCAGGCGTCCAAATCACTGCCCGTGGCCACGGTTATTCACAAACAGGACATTTAAAGAAAAAGCCTTTATACGGCGAACGAATTGCCCAACGATACCTTTCTCCAAAAAGCGACCCACGATTATTTTAAAGGGCGTGGTTATTTAAAACATAGTTCATATCTGTTCTTTGTTCTCCCATACAACAAGGCATTGAACGCCACCAAGTTTACCTACCCGTTCCGTAAGGTCGAAAAGGGCATCCATAAACAGATGGACCATACTGTACAGGAGTTCATCGCTTCGGTAAACGATGCCGTTTCCTTTGTCAACAATAGCCGAAAGGTGTCCCTTACCCAATTAAAAGAGAGCGAAATATTAGAGCTTACCAACACTTACTTTAACGGGTTCAACGAGGGCGTAGCGAACAACGAGGGCTATACCTGGGGGTTGACCCCTGCGGAACTGGCCAAAAACTTAGCTGTGGTCATTTTGGTCATTTTTTCTACACAGGTATTGGGCGTTTTCGATGCCATTTTGGTGGCCATCGAGACCCAATACCGGGACACGGCTCCGGCACTCCTCCCGTTGCAGATGCAGGATATTGACATCGAACAGGATGTGGGTGCCTTGGAAGCCGCCAAAAAAGCAATGGCCATACTCTACGAGGCTCTGGTCACCCCTTTGTACGGGTTGAAGATGCTAGCCTTTATCATCGGGGTTTTTCTGTGGTTGTTGGATTTGTTCATCTATCCCTTGTTCTTGGCGGAGCGGTTTTTCCTTTTGGGCATCATGCAGGCGTTTTTTCCATTGGTCATCAGTCTGGCCGTATTTGAAAAGTTCCGGTCCTTGGCCTACAATTTCTTTAAGCTCTATGCTGGGGTGTATATGCTGGTGCCGCCTTCTTTTTGGTCAATGTATTCCTGAACAACCTCTATACCGAAATCAACACCAATTTTTGGAGCAACCTATTCGGAACGGATTGGGGAAGTAGCTTTTTTGCCCCGTTGCTGCAACTGGGCTCCATCGGGTTTATCGTATTCCTGAAGTTCAAACTGTACCGTAGGGCCATCTCGTTCACCCTTAAACTTTTCACTGGTGGATAATCCACATTAAAAGGCACATTAGACAATTAATCATCCATACTTAAAATGAAAACACCTTATAAAAACATATACAACATCCTTAAGCTGAACCGCTTTATTGTATTGACGGCCGTTGTAGGGGCTGTGCTCACCTGTATTGTTTCCATGCTGATGGTCATCAAACTGCACAAGGAGACCGTGGGCAGTGCCTTTGTGGTCAACTCAAACGGTAGTGTAATTCCCTTGAAGCTCGTTTCCCAACAAGAAAACCTGAACGTGGAGGCATTGGCGCACCTGGAGCTGTTCCATACCTACTTCTACAACATCGATGCGAGCAATTATGAAAGGAATCTGGAAAAGGCATTATGGCTGGGCAACAGCTCAGTGGATGCCCTCTATCGACAGAAAAAGGCCGATGGGGTCTATAACCGTTTGTTACAGTATTCATTGGTGCAAAAAGTGTTGAGCATCGAATCCAAAGTGGATATCCAAAACGAGCCTTACAGGTTTGAGACCAGGACCGTTTTTGAAATCAACCGGGGTTCCATAACCGATACCTACGAGCTTATCACAACGGGCAACCTTATCAAGGTGGATAGGAACTTTCCGAACAATACCCACGGATTGCTGATTACCGACTTTTTTGAAAAAACATTACGAAAAATCAATGGTGAACGATAAAACCCGTATAAAATGAAAGTAGAAAAAAACAAAATCATCTTTTCCATTGTATTGGTATGTATCCTACTTTTTATAGGAAGCTATGCCATGCTGGTATTGGGAGAGGATGAAGAACCGACCCTAGAGAACAACCAGGTTCCCGTGCCAGAATTGGAGGACGATCAAAAACAGTACGATTCAAAATTGGATGCCCTGAACGATTTGAAGGAGGTTAGGCAAACCAATGCCCCAAGCATCTACGATGAACGGCTACTGGATTCTACGGGCGTTTATGACCCGGATTTGTTGGACAAGGAAAAGATGCGATTGGTGGACAGTATCTACAAACAAGGGCAGATAAAATATTCAGAACAATCCTATGAACATATCAATCCGAGGTACAGGCCATCAAAACCGACCATTAAGAAGGAAAAGGACACCATCGACGTCAAGGATGAGCAGGAAACCGAAGTCGAGGTCAAGGAACGTGCTTTGGAGCACCAACTCTTTTTTGCTTCCCACCCCATCGAGAATGACGATTTGAATGCAAAAAATACGGACGGTTTTATCTACGTCCGTGTAGATGGTACGCAGACCGTCAAAAACAATTATCGCTTACAGATGCGGCTCCTAAAGGATGCCATGATTTATGGGCAACGTTATTCCAGGAATACGCCCATTTATGGATTTATCAGTTTTAAGCCCAATAGGGCCATCATCGATATTGAAAACATCAACCATCAACCCGTAAGATTAAGGGCACATGACTATCAGGACGGTAGCGAGGGAATTTATGTGGAAAACAGTTTTAGGGCAGAAGTTACCAATGAAATCGTTGGGGATATGGTGGACGACATTAACATTACCGGAGTGCCTCAGGTCAGTGGTTTCAAAAAAATTTTCCAGCGTAACCATCGCAATGTCAAGGTTACAATAACTGATAACTACAAACTCATTTTAAAAATATCCAAGACCAAATTTCAAGGAAAGCCCATGATGGGCAATTATTAAACTTACTCTTATGAAAACTTTTATCACATTACTGCTATTGGCCTTTACAACATCTATACAGGCACAGAAACCACTCGACACCATTTATGCCAATGACCAAAAGAACGTTGCCCTGTTTTTTCCCAATCCCATAAGGCAGGGCATTACAGGAATTTCCCATTTTGTGTTCACCTACAACCGTGAAAAGGAACAGTATTTTGGACTGTTACAGGCAAAACCGGGAACCGAGAGCAATCTTTTGGCCGTTACCAGTGACGGTAAGGTGTATTCCTATATCTTGAAATATTCCGAAAAACTTACCAAACTGAACTACTTCATCGACGAGGATGAAAGCATTGGCAATGAAAGCCCCACAATGGAAATACTCAAAACTGAAAATCCAGCAACCGCCACCAATAAGGATAGAACCGCTTATTTTCAAAGAGCTAGTGAATATTTACTCAGATCCGGTTCTGAAACCATTGCCGTAAAACGTAAAAAAGGAATCCGATTAAAGTTACAGAAAATGGTCTACGATGCTTCCGAGGTGCATCTGGTAATGGAGGTCAAGAACAAATCCGGAATCGATTTCGAAATTGACTATCTCAATGTGTACCGGACCAATGGCAACAATAAACGGAAAGCCTCTTACCAACGGTTGAGACAAGAGGTTGTTTATAAATATAAAATGCCCAACGCTATTGCTGATGGGAAATCGCAACGGTTTGTATTTGTGCTTCCAAAGTTTGTCCTAGGCGATAACGAAAAGTTGATGCTGGAACTGATGGAACGGAACGGGAGCAGAAAAGTGGTATTGGAGACAACTCTTTAACAAAATTACTGTACTATATAAACCTAAAAACCAAGCTTTATCGGCTTGGTTTTTTATCATTGGTTTTAAACCCAATTCGTTCCCTATTCTGTTGGTCAATCTGTACTTTATCTTTTTGCAATAGGTAGTTCAACGCTTGGTGGATGTCCTTGAATTTAACGTTCATTTCTTTTTCAAGTTTGGCTATTTGTTCCTTTAAATCCCCATAGTCCGCAAGATGCTTTCTATACATTACAAAAGCCCTAACAATGGAAATGTTTACCTGTATGGCCTTTTTACTCTTCAGTACACTGGAGAGCATGGCAACCCCTTGTTCAGAAAATGCAAAGGGAGCATATCGTAATCCCATTTTGTTAGATTCATTGGACATCACAAATTGTGACCTCCAATTCTCCAACTCCTCTTTGGTCAGTTCAAACATAAAATCATTGGGGAAACGGTCGATGTTCCGTCTCACTGCCTGTTTCAGCACTCTTGTTTCAACTCCATAAAGTTCGGCCAGGTCAAAATCCAACATGACTTTATATCCTCTAATCGTAAAGATTTTTTCTTTTATTATTGATAGTTCCATTTTATAGTTTTTGGTTATTAAAGTGCCTATCACATATTGTGATAAGCTTTGTTTGAATCATCTTTCTGTTCAGAAAATTGCACCCTTAATTTTTGCATATCATCGCTTACTTTACGCTCAATGACCTTGGCATAAATCTGGGTGGTCGAAATTTTCGAGTGACCCAACAGCTTCGATACCGTTTCAATAGGTATACCATTGCTCAATGTAACGGTAGTAGCAAATGTGTGCCTGGCAATGTGAAAGGTCAGGTTCTTTTTGATACCACAGACATCCGCAATCTCCTTTAAATAAGAGTTCAGCTTTTGGTTGGATATTTTGGGAAAGAGTCTACCCTGGGCAACGGCTTTGTAATTGTTTCTGTATTTTTCGATAATGGCCAAAGCTTTTGGAAGCAATGGTATACGGATGGGTTTGGTTGTTTTTTCACGTCTGTAATGAATCCATAATTCTCCATCAATGCCTATACAGATGTTATCTTCCGTCAAATGGATGACATCGATATAGCTCAAACTTGTATAGCAACTGAAAACGAACAAATCCCTTACCATTTGTAACCTTGCAATGGTCAGTTCCTTATTTTCGATTTCCTGGAGTTCGTCCAGACTCAAAAACCCGCGTTCCTTTTTTATGAACTTGGATTTAAAGTTGATGAACGGGTCACGTTCTATCCATCCCAATTTTTGCGACAGGTGTACCAACTTTCTGAACCGCTCGATATGTTTCATTACGGTATTGTTGCCCATCGGTTTCTGGTGGTCCTCCGGAACGTAGCTCCGCAGATACTTTTCGAACTTTATTATAAAATCATAATCCAGTTCCTGTAAATACTTATCGGTAGTCTTATATGCTTTTTTTAGGAACTTGAAAATATAGCGTTGGGTAGTGAAATAGTTTTTTTGGGTGCCCCATTTCAGCTTGCCCTCCATATCCTCATTATGGTAATTAATGATGTCCATAATGGAATGGCTATCGTCGTCCTCTCCAAAATACCTTGCTTTTACGGCTTGTGCGGTAATTAGTTTGCGTTCCGTTTTTAATTCCCGGTAGCATTCAAAAAGAAAGGTGTAGGTTTCGTCCAGATAGCTGTTGAGCATTCTGGATTTTTGGTTGTTTCCCTTTGCCCTGTTTCTGTGGATGTCCCAATCGGAGACCAGAGTTTTTCGTTTTAGGCTAATGGTCGCCCGTTTTCCGTTTACGGTAATTCTGGCATAGAGGGAAGCTTGCTTGTCTTTTGCCCTTGCGAAGTCTGCCCAGAACAAAATACTGAAGGTGGTCGATGTTTTCATTTGTTTCGTCTTTTAGTTAACAACAGGTGTTGTCAGACGAAAGCCAAATCACTTATAAAGATACATTTATTTACCGAACCAAAAAGGCTGCTTTAACAATTAGGTCAACACAAATGTTAAAACGGTTTTGTTATCCGATTTGTTGACTTTTGTTGACGCATTAAATCGAATCATTTGATTTCTCTAAAAAATAAAAAACCTGATAATCATTCGATTAACAGGTTTTTAGTAACAATTGATATGTTAAAAAGTCGGGGTGTCCCCCTTCCTCATGTATTTGAGCATCTCGTTCAGGCCCTTTCTATCATCTCTTGTACCGCTGGCGATATCGGTATAGATTTTCTCGCAACCCTCTTTTTCGAGCAAGGCAATCTGAGCTTCCAACTTTTGTTCGGGTGTGGACACCCTGGCATATCCGACCGTCATATTTGGTTCCGTAAAAGGTTATATAACGAAACTACTAAAAAGAACGACAAATGGAACTGTGAACGAATGTTTTTTGACGCGGATTCAACTGTGCCGTAAAACGGCCAATTTATGGAGCGGTTCAATCATCAAAAGGACTTGTCACATTCAACAAAGTAGGTTCAGTAACTTGGGTATAAATCATGGTCGTCTTAATGGAATTGTGCCCTAAAAGTTTTTGGATGATTCTAATATCGGTACCATTTTCCAATAGGTGCGTTGCGTAACTGTGCCTCAAGGTATGCGCGGTGATGTTTTTATTTATTCTCGCCCTTTTGGCAGCAGCCTGGAGAAGCTTGTTGAAACTTGACGAAGAATACCTGTCTCCCTTTTGGCCTTCAAATAGGTATCGTTTGGGCGTATATTCTTTATAGTACTCACGAAGCATTGACAAGGTTTTTTCAGATAAGGGTACTATCCTGTCCTTGTTGCCCTTTCCTGATTTAATATGTATCACCATTCTGGATGAATCTATATCCTTGATTTCAAGTGCAATCAACTCGCCTACCCTTAAGCCTGCACTGTAGACCACGGCTATCATGCTCTTATGCTTGATGTTGTTGGCTTTTTCAATGATTTTAAGAACTTCCTTTCTTGCGATGACTACGGGGAGCTTATTTGGCTTTCTACTCGGAAATAGATATTCCAAGTTAATGTTCTGACCGAAAATTTCTCTGTAATACAGCTTCAAGGCCATCGCTACCTGTTTCTGGTAGGAATAGGATACTTTCTTGGTGTGTACCATATGATAGAAGTACCTGTGAAGTTCGGTTTCATCAATCTTGTTCAGTGGCTTTTCAAAAAATTGAGTCGCCATCTTTACGATGGAAGAGTAACTCTCTATAGTGTTCCTGCTATACCGCTTAACCTCCAATATTTTCACAAAATCAGGCAATGACATAATAATATGAAGATATCGATTTATAGTGAAAAAGTACTATTTTTATCCAACATCAATATGGTTATGCGGAACTTTCCGGATATCCAGTAGTTGTAGTGCATTTGACACAACCATAAGGCAAATTCAGTATCTAATAGTAAACAGATTTATGAAAAAAAATTTCATACTTATTGTAATAAGCATTTTATTGTCAAATTGTTCGAATGATGATGATAATGGTATTGATTGTCAACTTTTTGACCCCGCATTTCCAAGTTTATATATTAAATTAGTTGATTCAAACGGTAATAATTTAATTGAAAATGGTACTGTAAACCCAGAAGAAATAACACTTCAAAATGGATTAGGTTTCAGATTTAATCCTCCTAATGAATTTGCTAATCCTGATTCTGAAATTAGGGAGTTTGATAATACAATTGAATTATTTATACCAAATGAATCGACCTTTCAATACGTTATTAAACTAAACGATACAGAAACTGTTACCTTGGATTTTTTAGCAGAATTGACTAAAATTCCCTGTAATATAACTTACTATACTCCAACTGGAGTGGTTTACAATACTCAAAATTTGGAATTAAGAGAAGGTTCCTCACTCGAATTTATAACGGATATAGAACTCTGAAAAAACGCACTACAACAATTCCTAAACGTAATGCGGACTTTAGGGCTCAATCGAAATGTCTGTGTATATTTATGAAGTCGCTAAATCTTATGGATTTAGCTTTAGAATAGAAAAAATAAAACTAAACAATAAGCTTTAGCTTCGTGCACAGACGGAAACGAAAAAGTTTCCTTACCACCGCACTACGCTTAGCCGAGACGTTACCCACAAGCTGAAAACCAGCCGCATATTTTAGCACTTTCGGTTTTTCCCAACACATAAATCCAACGCTCTAAAAACCAAAAGAGCTAAAACTTTCCCAAAATTCGTAATTATGTATTTAAGTATTTGCTTAAATACATAATTAATTATATATTTGCACCCACTAGTGTCTACTATAAATTTTAAAATGTTCTTTGAAATTATTGATAATTAGAAAGATATCACTGTTTTTTGACGGTGACGATTTGAATTGCACTTTTTTTAAGTTCGTGATTTTTCCACGAACCTATGAATCAAGGCAAATACGTTTTCGCTCAACTCACTGAATTATTGCCCCAACGGGTTTTTGATAGGATTGTTTCCAAACACAATGGTAACAAGTATGTAAGACACTTCACTTGCTGGAACCAGCTCATGTGCATGGTTTTTGGTCAGGTTTCCGGAAGGGAAAGCCTTCGGGACCTGCTAGTGGTTATCAAAGCCCACCAGAACAAATCTTACCATTTAGGGTTTAGCAAAAGTGTTACTTTGAGCAACCTTGCAAAGGCCAATAAAAAAAGATCCTATCTGATTTTTGAACAGTATGCCAATTATCTAATAGCTCTGGCAAGAAGCAAGAGTAGTGAAAATGATTTAGGGATAAACGGGAGGGTTTATGCCTTTGACTCCACGACCATTGATCTGTGCCTGGGGGTATTCTGGTGGGCTACTTTCCGCAAGGCAAAAGCGGGGATAAAACTGCACACCTTATTTGATGTTACCACCCGGATACCTGCATTCGTTCATTTTTCTGAAGCGGACGTACATGATGTCAATGCCATGGACCATCTCATTTACGAGCCATCGGCCTATTATGTGTTCGACCGCGGTTATGTAGATTTTAATCGGTTATACACCATCACGACCCAACAGGCATTTTTCGTGGTAAGAGCCAAATCCAACCTGAAATTCAATCGCATGTATTCCTGTAAGATTGACAAATCCACTGGAGTGAAAGCTGACCAAACCGGAAAAATGAGCGGATTTTATACCTCTAAGGAGTACCCTGATAAAATCAGACGGATTAAATTCCATGACAATGAAAACGACAGGACCTTTGTGTTCTTGACCAACAACTTTGAGCTGACGGCATTACAGGTTGCACTGCTGTACAAGCAACGTTGGCAGGTGGAACTTTTCTTTAAATGGATAAAGCAACACTTAAAGGTAAAATCGTTTTGGGGAACCACGGAAAATGCAGTACGCATACAAATCAATGCGGCCATAATCACCTATTGTCTGGTCTCTATTTTCAAAAACGAACATAAAATAGAGCATTCCACCTACGAAATCATACAGGTTCTCAGCGTATCCCTACTGGACAAAACTTCTGTAAAACAGTTGTTTACAAATTCTAATTACAATAATGTCAATGAACAAACTGATAACCAGTTGAAAATCAACTTATTTTAAGTGGACACTAGTGATATATTTATACAAATAAAAAATAATTATTTAAGTTTATATTATCAGACAAAAAGTTTTATAATAAATTGAAAATTAGATTTTTAAATACTAATATGAAGAAAGAATGTTGTGATATAAATGAAGTAGTTCAAGAATTCTATGATTTTTTAAAATTCTATATTTTAAAAAAAGTAAATGATGAAGTAATAGCTGAAGATATCGTTCAGGAGGTGATGATAAAGTTAATTGAATCACACCAAAAAGATATACAGGTTAAAAACATAAAAGCCTGGTTATTTCAAGTAAGCCGAAATACTATTTACGACTACTTCAAAAACAATAAACTAAACCACTTACTAGAATACAATAATACTTTATTACTAGAATACAATAATACTTTAGTAGATAATGAAAATAATCAATTTGAACTTTCAGTTCATGATTTTATTATTCCAATGATACAGTTCCTACCAAAAAAATATGCTGAGCCTTTGTATTGGAGTGATATCGATAACATTCCACAAAATGTTATTGCGGAAAGATTAGGTTTAAGCCATTCAGGTGCAAAAATGCGGGTGCAACGAGCAAGAGTTAAACTTCGAGAACTATTTGTTGAATGTTGCAACATTGAATATGATGCTGAAGGAAATTTTGCAACTTGCACCGTAAAAGATTCTTGCACCCCATTAAAAAATCATCTCACTAAATATAAGAAAGAGAATAATTTATAGTTTCCGAAAAAATATTTTTTCAAAAGTTTGTGTCTTTTGACACCTTGGTTCAGACTACATAGTAAAGTTTAATCTTAAAAAATCATACTATGAGTACTGAAATCAAAATTCTACATTCTTCCTGCTGTGCAACCGGCTCACCCATCAAAGCACAATTAGAAAAAATTGCAGATGACAACAATCTTGATCTGAATATCGAGGAGCTGTCTGAAATGCAAGATACAATGGTTTATGGCACAATGAGCTTCCCCTCCCTGGTGGTGAATGGTCAGGTATATGACCTTAAAAAACTAAAGTCCGATGCCGATATTTTATCAGTGCTAAAACCTGCGTAAAATGGAAACAATTGAAAACTTACTTTCAAGACTTTCCAATTTAATTGTTTATGATTTATTAGGTTTAGAGAAAGCAGGGCTGTTTGCCACGGCCCTGCATTACTTTATCACAACCTTTATCCTCATATCAGTATTGGTAATAGTGGTAACCTATGTTATGGGTTTTGTGACCAATTATTTGCCAATGGATAAAATCAGAAACTATTTGGAGAGAAATAAAAAATCAGGACTAGGAAATGTACTGGCTTCTGCCCTAGGTGCCATAACCCCCTTTTGTTCCTGTTCTTCCATTCCTCTTTTTGTAGGGATGATGCAGGCACGAATTCCATTGGGAATTGCCCTCTCTTTTTTAATCACATCGCCCTTGGTCAATGAAATTGCGATTGCACTGTTCTGGGTGGCCTATGGTTGGAAAGTAACTGTTGTTTACATCATAACAGGTGTTTTACTTGGGGTTATTGGCGGTATTGTGTTGGAAAAGCTAAAAATGGAACAATATGTTGCAGACTGGCTAAAAAAGCTGGAAGTAAATTTTAAATCAGAGGTGAAAGATAAACGTTCCTTCTTTGCACGATTGTCTGAAATTCATACGGAAGCCGTTGAAACTTTAAAGAAACTGGTTCCTTATATTTTTATAGGTATCGCCATAGGTTCTTTTATTCACGGTTATGTACCGCAATCTTTTTTTGAGAAATATATTTCCGAAAGCAATCCATTTGCCGTGCCTATTTCAGTGTTGCTTGGCATTCCACTTTATATTGATGCTGTAGGCGTGCTTCCGGTTATTGAAACTCTGGTTGATAAAGGTGTGCCACTTGGAACGGCGATTGCCTTTATGATGGCCTCTATAGGTTTATCACTGCCAGAAGCACTTTTATTGAAAAAAGTAATGAAGCGAAAGTTAATTGTCACCTTTTTTGTCACACTCGGCATTGGGATGGTTATCTCGGGGTATTTGTTTAATCTAGTTTTTTAAAAATATTATAAATGAATATACTAATCGTTTACGCTCATCCAGAGCCTAAATCACTAAATGGAAGTATTAAAGACTTTTATTTCGATTACTTTAATGCACAAGGGAATCAAGTAAAGGTTTCAGATTTATATGCCATGAATTGGAAAGCTGTTGCCGATGGCAACGACTTTATCGAATATAACGAAAAGGAGCGATTGAACTATATGCAAAGTTCAGGTGCGGCATTTGCCAATAAAACACAAACACAAGATATTGGTCATGAACAAGAAAAATTGCTCTGGGCCAATTTTATTATTTTTCAATTCCCGCTATGGTGGTTTGGTATGCCAGCAATTATGAAAGGTTGGGTGGATAGAGTATTTGCCTTTGGGTTTGCTTATGGTACTGGTAAATACGGCGGAAAGTATTGGGGTAACCGATATGGCGATGGTACCCTTAAAGGTAAAAAAGCTATGCTATCTGTTACAATCGGCGGACGAAAACCCCAATATGAAGAAACGGGCATTAACGGTCATATAGACGACCTCTTATTTCCAATTCAACACGGAATGCTATGGTATGCAGGTATTAGTGTTATTCCTCCAGAAGTATTGTATCAGGCACATAGTATTTCTGAAAACGAGTTGAAAATTTACCTTGAAAAATTGAAAACTAAACTGGATAGTTTAGAAGATTACCCAGTAGTACCATATCGTTTTCAGAATCACGGAGACTATAATGACCAACAACAGCTAAAGCCTGAAAAACAAAATGGAAAAACGGGATTTTCTATACATCTAAAGTAAAGTGACTGTATAACTTAAAAGAAGTTTTAGATACAGAGTTTTCGTATTCGCTAAACATTGATCAATCATTCTGAAAGACCGTTATATTAATAAGAATATGGAGCTTGTTAATTAACTTTGAAAAAAGCATTATCACATCCATAGCATCTTTCACCCGAACACTTAAACCAAATCAATACGCTTAAACAATTTTTCTTAAACTGGTTTAAGTTTTAGGGGTTTTGATAATTATAAATTTGTCCTATTAGTATTAATCCACTATGACTCAGAAATACACACAACTATTTGTACGAATAACAATAGCTACGGCATTTTTATCTGCAGTGGCAGATCGTATAGGTTTATGGGGGGCTCCTGGCAGCAAATATGCCTCTTGGGGTAACTGGGAAAACTTCATGGCCTATTCCAATCAACTTAATTTTTTTGCTCCAGACCTATTAAAAGAGCCATTGTGGATAGGGCGGTCAATGTATACCACCTGCGGCGGATGAAAGTGAGCAGTGCAAATCAAGTGCACGAGATCGACTCATTTTGGTGCTGAAGTTAACGTTTATTTTTAATTTTTTTTCTCATTGATTCCCCTTTTATGTCC
>NZ_JBSXNW010000006.1:0-23881 GCF_056857835.1 Flagellimonas sp. B-3 | reverse complement strand
AGGTGCCTTGATAGACGTCAACACCGATGGCTGCAACGAGAGCATCCGATATACCTTCACCGTGACCAACACGGGCGATGTGGACCTGGACCAGATTATCGTGGACGACCCATTGCTCGGCGGTTCGCTCGCAGGCCCCGTGGCGGGCAGCGACGAAGGGAACGATGGCATCCTCTCCATTGGCGAGAGTTGGACCTACGAGGCCCTCTACGAAATCATCCAACAAGACATTGACAACGGCAATGTGGTGAACTCTGCAACGGTCACCGCCAAGCTATTGGGCACAGACACAGAGGTGCAGGACCTGTCCGATGACGACAGCCTGCAGGAAGACAATCCCACCAATACCACAATCCCCAACGATGCCTGTATAAACGGCAGTGCCGGCATCGGGCTGATAAAAACAGGAGTCCTTGCAGATGTCAACACCGATGGCTGCGACGAGAGCATCCGATATACCTTCACCGTTACCAACACGGGCGATGTGGACCTGGATCAGGTCACCGTCAACGATCCCTTGCTCGGTGGTGTACTCGCAGGCCCCGTGGCGGGAAGCGACGAAGGGGACGACGGTATCCTCTCCATTGGCGAGAGCTGGACCTACGAGGCACTCTATGAAATCATCCAACAGGACATTGACAACGGCAGTGTGGTCAACTCCGCAACGGTCACCGCACAGCTATTGGGCACAGACACAGAGGTGCAGGACCAATCCGACAACAATAGTCTATTAGAAAATGACCCTACCACTGTCATAATTGTTAACGATGCCTGTACCACTGGTGGAGCAGGTATTGGGTTAATAAAAGAAGGGGAACTTTTTGATGCAAACTATGATGGTTGTGATGATAGCATCCGATACACCTTTACTGTTACGAACGGAGGATATGTTGATCTGGAAGAAATTAAGTTAACTGATGATTTGCTTGGCGGCACAATAACTGGTCCCTTGTTAGGAAATGATATCAATGAGGATGGGGTTTTATCTGTTGGGGAAAGCTGGGTTTATGAAGACACTTATCCCCTTGCCCAAGAGGATATCGATGAAGGTTTGGTCACCAATCAAGCTACGGTCATGGCCAAAATCAAGGGAATGGAAGTCCAGATTATGGACCTATCTGATGACAATAGTATTCTTGAAAACCAACAAACCATAACCTTCGTACCCAATTACAGTTGTAGCGGAGGAGTTCCAGACCCAGATTTTCAAATATTTACGGGAATCACGCCCGACGGTGATGACATTAATGATTATTTCAGAATAAACAGTATTGAAAATTATCCGGATAACGTCCTAAAAATCTTCAACAGATGGGGTGCACTCGTCTATCAAGCCGAAGGATATGGGTTGGATGGCAATTATTTTACGGGTATTTCCCAAGGCAAGGCCACCATCCAACAGAAAAGGGAACTCCCTAGCGGAACTTATTTCTACACCCTTTCCTTTACGGGGCAAAACCCTGGTAAGGAAAACTATTCAGGCTACCTCTACATCAACAGGGATTAACTGAAAATATACCAACACATAAAATGAAGCTCAAAAATAAGTCACAGTTAAACAAAAAGTTCTATTGGTTATTAACGATGCTTGTTATTTCCTGCATTCATACAACTTATGCCCAACAAGACCCGCAATACACCCAATACTTATATAACACCCAAATTGTGAACCCTGCATACACAGGATCCAGGGAAATGTTGAGTTTTGGGATTTTGGGACGTATGCAATGGGTAGATATAGATGGGGCTCCGCGAACCGGTACACTTACCGTAAGTTCACCCATAGGATCATTGGACAATATGGGGCTTGGGCTATCCATTGTGTATGATCAGATAGGTCCGGCTACCGAATCCAATGCCAATGTGGATTATTCGTATTCCATTCATCTTGACCGGCATGATGTGAGCAAACTATCTTTTGGTTTAAAGGCTGGAATGGATGTATTGGATATTGATTATAGTAAATTAACCATTCATAATCCCTATGACCCACATTTCCAGAATACGGTGGATAACAAAATTCAACCCCAAATTGGAGCCGGATTATATTATCACACCCAAAAGTTTTATGCAGGTTTTTCGGTTCCTAACTTTCTTAATTCCAAACATTTTGACGAATCCTCGTTGGAGAATGAAGAATTGGAGAGCATAGCCATAGAGCGTTTGCACTATTTTTTTATAACAGGATATGTGTTTGACCTTGGTCCCAACCTAAAGTTCAAACCTGCAGGCTTGACCAAGTTTGTAAGCGGAGCGCCGTTTCAATGGGATGTGTCCGCCAACTTTTTGATCAATGAAAAAATTACCCTCGGGGCGTCCTATCGGTGGAATTCCTCCATCAGTGCCTTGGCGGGGTTTCAAATATCTCAATCCATATTTATCGGATTGGCTTATGACTATGATTCAACTACAATAAAGGATTACAACAATGGCTCTTATGAAGCCGTGATTCGCTTTGATATACTAAATAGACTGGACAAGGTCCTAACCCCAAGATTCTTTTAAATGCAACAATCCATGTACCCAAAAACTATTCTAAAGATTTTAATGGCAGTTTTAATGGTATCAACCATACATGCCCAAAAAAGTGTCGTTAAAAAAGCCAACGAGGATTTTGACGCCTATAATTATATAGATGCAAGGGAGATTTATTTAAATATTGTGAATGATGGCTATGAATCCCCACAAGTTTTAAAAAAATTAGGGGATACCTATTACTTCAATAGCGAGTATGCAGAAGCCGTTATATGGTACAAACGGCTTATGGAAAAACATCCCAACGATGTTGACCCAATCTATTATTATCGTGCTTCACAAAGCTTTAAAAGTATTGGAGAATACCAAACGTCCAAAAAAATGATGGGCAAGTTCGCAGGCTTGTCCGCCAACACGGAAATTGCGAAGAACTTCATGAAAGATTATCCTGCCTTGGACAGTTTGGTCGGGATTAAGTCCAGTACTTACGAAGTGGACAATATAACAGGCCTCTTGACCAGTTCCGACTTTGCCCCCTCTTTTTATGGTGATAAGATTGTTTATGCCTCATCATCCAGCAACACAGAGGGCGACAAAATACACAATTGGACCGGTCTACCCTATCTTGACCTTTTTGAGGCAGATATTGACGAAGATTGGAGGTTATCAAACCCTCAACCTCTTAAAGGAGAAATCAACACCCCTTATCATGAGTCGAACGCGGTATTTACCAAAGATGGAAAAACGGTTTACTTCACCCGAAACAATTATTATGATGGACGAAAAAAGAAAAGCCGAAAAAAGCTTATCAGCCTAAAAATTTTTAAGGCCACCAAAACGGAAGATGGAACTTGGAAAAATATAGAAGAACTCCCCTTTAACAACGATTCCTATTCCGCAGCGCACCCAGCCCTGAGTCCAGATGAAAAGCGCCTGTACTTTTCTTCCGATATGGAAGGCACTCATGGAGATTCCGATATTTGGTACGTGGATATTTTGGAAGATGGAACCTATGGTACACCTGTTAATTTAGGCCCAGAAATAAATACGGAAACACGAGAGGGTTTTCCCTTTATAGGCAAAAATAACAACCTATACTTTTCGAGTGATGGTCACCTTGGTCTTGGCGGTCTCGATATTTTTGTTATATCCTTGGAACCCAATGGCGAATTTAAGGAAGCAACCAATCTAAAAAAACCCATAAACTCCAATAAGGACGATTTTGGATTTATTCTGGATGAAGAGAAAAAAATCGGCTATCTGGCCTCAAACCGGGATGGAGACGGCGGCAGCAGTTCCGACGATATTTACCGAGTTTGGGAAAGCTGTGGTATCATGGTCATCCAAGGGGCCATTTCCGACTCCAAAACAGGAAAAACCTTGGTCGGTGCCACTGTAAAACTAATGAACAAGAACAAAAACGTAATAACCGAAACAACAACCGATGAGAGTGGCAACTATGTGTTTAAAGGTGTTGTGGATTGTAGTAAAAAATATACGGTGCATGCAGCATATAAAGATTATGCGACAAAAGATAAAGATACTGTGACCCCCAGAGGTTCCCATACCATCCAAATGGACTTGGAGCTCACACCGCCCGAGTGTCCTGTTGATGATTTGGGATGCAGGCTTACTCTTGAACCCATATATTTTGACTATGGGAAGTATACCATTCGTCCCGATTCTGAAGTGGAACTGGCCAAAATTTTACAGGCCATGAAACAATATCCGGAACTTTCCATTCATATTGAATCCCATACCGATTCCAGATCAAGCGATGGGTTTAACCTAAGATTATCTGAAAGGCGTGCCCAAGCCACATTGAATTGGCTCGTTAAAAAGGGGATTGACCGTAGCAGACTATCGGCCAAAGGTTATGGAGAAACACAATTGTTGAACGAGTGTTCCAATGGGGTAAACTGTTCAGAAGAGCAGCACCAACTCAATAGAAGGTCCATGTTCATCATTAAAAACTAAACTGCCATCTTTTGAAGCCAGAAGTGATGTCGAAAGCACGAAGTCCGAAGTGTCACGTAGCGCAGTCGAAACGTCCGAGGTCGGAAGTACGCAGTATGCAGTCGGCAGTTGCAGTTTGCAGTAACTCTTGTTTTTGGACTTGATGCTTGCGTTTGAACTTGTTGGGAGTCGGATGTCTGATGCTCGAAGCACGAAGTCAGTTGCAGTTTGCAGAAGGCAGTAACTCAATAACCCAATAACTTTGTAACTCCGAACTCATAACCCATAACTCCAAAGTCTTGGCTCTTTTCTCTTTGTTATTGAACTTGACACTTAAGTTTGTGCTTGATGTACGAAGCTAGAAGTTAATAAACATATCTGTTCTTGCAAATTCGTGAAATTCGTGTCCACTCCAGAAAAAACACCCCTAAAGTCCCCTCAAGGGGACAATTGTTCTTGAACTTGATGCTTGTGCTTGAACTTGTTGGGAGTCGGATATCTGATGCTCGAAGCACGAAGTCAGTTGCAGTTTGCAGAAGGCAGTAACTCAATAACCCAATAACTTTGTAACTCCGAACTCATAACTCATAACTCCAAAGTCTTGGCTCTTGAACTTGAACTTGATACTTGAACTTGATACTTGAACATGAGCTTGACATTTGAAAATTTTCGCTTGTACCTATAAACTCCGTCAACTCAAAATAGGTATCCATCAACCCATAACCAGCATCTATCAATTAGACCCTCTGTTGATTTTCCAATTCCATAATATCGCAAATTATAAATTAACTTAATAACCATGGCCAATACCAAACCCTGCCCGCAAATCATAAAATACTTGATTTGGTTTCTCCCCTTTTTTATTTTTCTAACTCCTGATAGTATATCTAAAAACTATAATCTTCATATAACAAACATAATTACCCGTTTAAGAGCAAAGTTTATCATTTTCACTTGTTCTCTCTTCTTTATGTGTGGCACAACGTGTGTTCTGGCCAATAATCATTCCAAAATCAATAATTTATCGGTAGTTGGGGACACCCACATTGTACCCAATGAGGTAAACAATATTTATGTACCAGGAATCTCTCTTAGAAAAACAGGCTTAACAATGAATTCCGAAGGAAATATAGGGGGGTGTACAGAAATAAGTTATGGATTTAGGGTCATAAATGAAAGTAATAATGGAGAAGTATTGGAAAATGTTGAGCTCATAGACCCACTGCTCAACAACGGTCAACCAATACCCGGTCCAAATCCAGGGGATGACATTGGAAACGATGGTGTAATGAGTCCTGGAGAAGCATGGACCTATACTTTTGATTATACGATAACCCAAGCAGATATTGACAATGGGCAGGTAGTTAACCAGGCAACTGTAACAGCAGATGTTCAAGGACAGCCCGGGGTAACTGTAAGCGACCTCTCCGACGATGATAGTGAGTTGGAAGATGACCCCACAGTGGTCGATCTTTCCCACTGTCATGCAGAAATAGGCTTAATCAAGGTTGGTAATCCATTGGATGGCCTTGAAGGCGGTCCTGGGTGCAACTTAATACTATACACCTTCACAGTAACCAATGAAGGACCTGAAATATTGGAGCATATCGTACTTAACGATCCTATGTTGGGAGGGGTTATCCCCGGGCCAGATTCTGGGGATGATAATAACAACAATTTATTGGATCCCGGAGAAATATGGAATTATAGCGCTGCATACAATACTACGGAAGTAGATATAGTAAATGGACAAGTGGTGAACCAAGCCAATGTCAGTTCCAATGTACAGGGAATGCTAGGTGTTGTAGTTGAAGACCTTTCGGATGACAATAGTGTGTTGGAAGACGACCCCACGGTAATTGACCTTTCTTTTTGTGTACCAGATATTGCAGTAGTCAAAACCGGCGCTGCCCTAGATGGCATTGAAGGAAATCCAGGGTGCAACCTTATTCTATATACATTCACGGTGACCAACCAAGGGGCCGTGGTGTTGGAAGACATACTCCTTACCGACCCCATGTTGGGAGGCGAAATTCCAGGGCCATATATAGGCGATGACAACAACGATGGTTTGCTTGACCTTGATGAGGTATGGACCTATAGTGCCGCCTACAATACTACCCAAGCAGACATTGACAATGGGCAAGTGGTAAACCAGGCCGAAGTATATGCCGATGCAGTAGGAGTGCAAGGTCTAGTTTTTGACATTTCTGATGATGACAGTGTGCTCGAAGACGACCCTACGGTAATTGATCTTTCTTTTTGCCAAGATTCTTCAATCGCAATGATCAAAGAGGGTGTACTTGTGGATATTACCGGGGATGGCTGCTTCGATAGTATTCTATACACTTTCACCGTAACCAATACTGGTAATACAGACCTGGAGCACATCACATTGGAGGACGACCTCTTCGGTGGCGAAATCCCTGGCCCTGTTGAAGGAACGGACGAGGGCAACGACGGCATACTGTCCTCTGGAGAAACATGGACCTACGAAGCCCTCTATGGAATCACCCAACAAGATGTTGACAATGGCTCCGTCATAAACCAGGCCACCGTGAGCGGTTATCCCATAGAACAAGATTTTATGGTATCCGACCTATCGGACAATGATAGCCTTGATGAGGATGAACCCACCAGAACCCCTGTACCGGATGATGTGTGCCCCAATGGTTCTGCAGATATGGGGATGATCAAAGAGGCCGAGCTTGTAGATCTTGATCAAGATGGTTGTATCGACAGCATACGCTACACTTTCACCGTTACCAATGCGGGCAGTGCAGACCTCGAGCAGATCACATTGGAGGACGACCTCTTCGGTGGTGAAATCCCTGGCCCTGTTGAAGGAACAGACGAGGGCAACGATGGTATACTTTCTTCTGGAGAGACATGGATCTACGAAGCCCTGTACGTTATCACCCAAGAGGATATTGACAATGGCTCCGTGATAAACCAAGCCACCGTGAGCGGTCAACCCGTAGGCTTGAATATACCTGTGTTTGATCTATCGGACAATGATAGCCTTGACGAGGACGAGCCCACCAGAACACCTGTACCAGATGATGCATGTCCTAGTGATGGAACACCATTGTTTGGGATAGCCATAATAAAAGATGCAGCAGGTGAAGATACCGACTTTGACGGATGTGATGACAGTATCAATTACAGTTTTACCGTAATCAATACCGGAAGCATCGATCTGGAAAATATAGTATTGAGCGATGAACTTTTGGGAGGGGAAGTAAATGGACTTGTTAATGATGAAGAAACTCAAGATGGTATTCTTCAACCAGGGGAAGAGTGGTTATTTACAGCGACCTATAATTTGACCCAAGAAGATATAGAAAGCACAATTATTTATAACCAAGCTCAGGTAACCGCAGATTTAGTTGGCTCCACAGATGCTGTTTTCGATGACTCCGACGATGATAGCTATCTAGAAAATGATGCAACAGCAACAAACGTGTCCAACTTCTGTGAATTTACTGGAGGGCCTGGTTTCGAAATCTTCAACGGGATAACGCCAAATGGTGATGGTTCAAATGATTTCTTCAGAATACAAGGCATTGAAAATTACCCTGATAATAATGTGAAGATTTTTAATCGCTGGGGCGTATTGGTGTATCAAACAGATAGTTATGGGCAAGAGAACAACCTGTTCCATGGTATTTCCGAAGGAAGAGCAACACTACAGGAAGAAAGAAAACTTCCAAGTGGCACCTATTTCTACATATTGACATTTACAAGTGAAGACAACCCTGGTGAAGAAAGCTACTCTGGATACCTCTACATCAACAGGAACTAATATAACCAAACAATTAAGTAATAAAGAACCAAGAATATATAGCAAGGATGATACATCTTAAAACATATAAAAACTACTGCTTATCATTATCAGTGTTTTTATTCGCCCTATACACCTGTACGGCGCAACAAGACCCTCAATACACACAATATATGTACAATACCCAAGTTGTGAATCCCGCTTATGCAGGAAACAGGGGAGTGTTAAGTTTTGGTCTGCTGGGACGAACACAATGGGTAAGCTTAGAGGGCTCTCCTGAAACAGGCACATTTACGGTAAACTCCCCTATTGGATTATATGATAATATGGGACTTGGGCTGTCCATCGTTCACGACAGGATTGGCCCGGCAATGGAATCCAATGTGGTTGTGGACTATTCGTATTCGGTATTTCTATCCAATGCCAGTAAGTTGTCATTTGGACTGAAGGCCGGATTGGATATGCTGGATGTGGATTACAGCAGATTGAACATCTATGATGAAACCGACGCCTATTTTCAAACAAATGTGGACAACAAACTGCAACCCCAAATTGGAGCAGGACTTTACCTAAATACCGATAGATTTTACGCTGGATTATCCGTTCCCAACTTTCTAAATTCCAAACACTATGATGAAAGCTCTTTGGAGAATGTAGATAAGAACGATATAGCCATTGAGCGTTTACACTATTTCTTCATCACAGGTTATGTGTTCGATTTGAATGAAAACTTAAAGTTTAAACCTGCCACAATGGCAAAGTATGTGAGTGGTTCCCCCTTGCAATGGGATCTTTCCGCCAACTTTTTGATCAATGAGAAATTTACAGTTGGGGCTTCCTACAGATGGAGTGCCTCCCTTAGTGCCCTTGCCGGATTTCAAATATCAAAATCAATTTTTGCAGGTGTGGCCTACGATTACCAGTCCACCAACATAGAACAATATAGCGATGGTTCTTACGAAGTGTTTCTTCGTTTCGACATTTTCAACAAATCAGATAGGGTAGTAAACCCAAGATTCTTTTAAAACAATCACAATGAAAAGAAGAATAATTATACATGTACTTTCAGTCTTTTTATTGGTCGGGAGCACATTTGCACAAGAGAATAAAATCAAAAAAGCGGATGAAGAATTTGATAGCTACGACTATATAGATGCCCGAAAAATTTATTTGAGTGTAGTAGAGGATGGTTACAAATCTGCACAAGTGTACGAAAAATTGGGAGATACCTATTATTTCAACAGCGAATATAAAGAAGCCAACAAATGGTACGGAAAACTAGTTGAGAACTTCCCTGATGAAGTAGAGCCAGAGTATTACTTCAGGGCTGCACAAACACTTAAAAGTGTTGGAAAGTATGAAGAATCCAAGGTTATGATGGAAAAATTCATCGCCTTATCAAACGGTTCCGTCTTGGCTCAAAATCAAATGAACAGCTGGCAGTCCTTTGAAGAGCTTACCAACTCAAAAAACAAAATGTTTAGAGTAACCAATATTACCCCCAATATGTCCGGGTCGGACTTTGGTCCGTCTTTTTACGGGGATAAGATTGTATTTGCTTCATCATCCATTAATACCCAGGGCAGCAAAGTACATGACTGGAACGGTCTCCCCTATTTGGACCTTTTTGAAGCTGAAATTGGTGAAGATGGAAATTTAAAAAATGTGAAAAACTTGGAAGGGGACATCAACTCTCCTTACCATGAATCGTCGGCAGTTTTCACCAAAGATGGTAAAACCGCCTACTTTACACGGAACAATTATATTGATGGCAAAAAGAAAAGAGGCAAAAAAAGATTGGTAAGCTTAAAAATTTACAAAGCCGCTAAAAATAATAATGGAACCTGGGGCAATGTACAAGAATTACCTTTCAACGACGACTCCTTTTCCGTGGCCCACCCCGCTTTGAATCAAGAGGAAAACCGACTGTATTTCTCATCTAACATGGAAGGGACTTTAGGCGAATCCGATATTTGGTATGTGGATATTCTAGAAAATGGAAACTACGGAAAGCCAATTAATCTAGGGCCCATCATTAACACCGAGCAACGGGAAACCTTTCCATTTATAAGTGATAATAATAGGCTCTTCTTTTCAAGTGATGGTCATGTAGGACTCGGAGGCTTAGATGTTTTCAGAGCTTCTTATAATGGTGAAAAAGGCTTTGAAGCAATCCAAAATCTTGGGCAACCCATTAATTCAAATCAAGATGATTTTGGTTTCATCATCAAGGAAGAAGAAAAAACAGGATACCTCTCTTCCAACAGAGAAGGAAGTAATGGCAGTAGCTCAGATGATATCTATCTTGTTACAGAAAACTGTAATCCTGTTATATATGGAGCCATTACCGATGAAAATACAGGAGAACCATTGGATGGTTCAATCGTATATCTTATAGACGGAGACAACAAAGTAGTATCTCAGCAGGTCACCGAAGCAAATGGAAACTATGAATTTGAGGAAAACATTGATTGTGAGAACCAATACATTGTAAGGGCATCCAATGATGAAAAAGAATACCAACCCCAAGAAAAGGTAGTGATGACCCCCGAAGGCTCCATGATGCTGCAAGTAAACCTAGCCCTTACCCCACCCGATTGCCCCGTTAACGATTTGGGGTGCCGATTAGATCTACAGCCCATCTATTTTGATTTTGATAAACACAACATACGACCCGATGCAGAAGTAGAATTGGCCAAAATATTACAGGCCATGAAAAAATATCCCCAATTGGCAATCCATATAGAGTCCCACACAGACTCCAGAGGAGATGATAACTACAACAAAGTACTTTCAGAAAGACGGGCAAAATCCACTCTAGAGTGGTTGGTGAGCAAGGGAATTGATCGTAATAGGCTTTCAGCCAAAGGGTATGGAGAATCCCAACTTATAAACAACTGCTCAAACGGAATTGATTGTTCAGAAGAGCAGCACCAACTCAATAGAAGGTCCATGTTTATCATTAAAAACTAAGCTGCCATCTTTTGAAGCCAGAAGTGTCACGTTGAGCGCAGTCGAAACGTCCAAGGTCGGAAGTTCGCAGTTTGCAGTAACTCTTGTTTTTGGACTTGATGCTTGCGTTTGAACTTGTTGGGAGTCGGATGTCTGATGCTCGAAGCACGAAGTCAGTTGCAGTTTGCAGTAGGCAGTAATTCAATAACCCAATAACTTTGTAACTCCGAACTCCGAACTCATAACCCATAACTCCAAAGTCTTTGCTCTTGAGCTTGATACTTGGATTTGATATTTGAGTTTGTGCTTGATATCCGAAGCTAGAAGTTAATAAACATATCTGTTCTTGCAAATTCGTGAAATTCGTGTCCACTCCAGAAAAAACACCCCTAAAGTCCCCTCAAGGGGACAATTGTTCTTGAACTTGATGATTGAATTTGAACTTGTTGGGAGTCGGATATCTGATGCTCGAAGCACGAAGTCAGTTGCAGTTTGCAGAAGGCAGTAACCCAATAACCCAATAACTTTGTAACTCCGAACTCATAACTCATAACTCCAAAGTCTTTGCTCTTGAGCTTGAACTTGATACTTGAACTTGCGCTTTTTGACGGACTACTATCCACTACTTACTACATACAGATTTGGAATTTCATGTTCAATATGTATCATTTATGAGTACAAAAACATATTTTTTATACTGATTATCAGTTGTTTGCAATTTTTGGCACGCAGATTGCATACTTTAGGGTGGATGTAAATAGTTGCATCTAGAACGTAAAACCTTGTAGTATGAAAAAGTTAGTACTCATTATAGCAGCGGTTGTTTTTGGAATACCAAGTATCCAAGCAGAAACAACCAATACAGTGGCTACTGCCACCAATTATCGATATGGAAATTCTTTCATTTTTGTGGAAGATGGAGTAACCTTCTCGGTTTATCCAGATGGTGAGTTCGATTTCTACATAGACAACAGGGTAAATGTAGGTGTTGGAGCCAGAATTGGAAACGTTGGTATCACCTTTAACTCAGGATATAATTACAACCCTTATGTTCAGTACGATGATTACGGTGCTGTAATCCAAGTGGAGAACACCCCTATTTATTATGATTATTACGGACGCGTTTCACAAATAGGAAACGTAGATATCTGGTATAACAATGGTAGGGTTCGTAGAATTGGTGGATTGCACGTTTACTATAATGGAGGCGTTTTCAGTCACTACACAGGATACATCAATATCTATAACAGAAGGTATGTGTACAGACCTTTCCATAGGTATTTTGCAAGACCTTCCATTGGATTCTGTAATGTGTATGCAAGACCATATAGAAGGTATTACAGACCTGTAAGATATACGTACTATGCGCCTTACCGACATAACACACGACGTGCGTATGCCAAAGTAGGCAAAGTGTACAGAAACAACAATAAGTATAGAAGAGACAACATTTATAGAAATGATAGAAGAGTTTCTGTGCGAAGCAACAATAGCAGAAGAGCTGCGGATTATGGCAGAAGCAATGCGAGAGTAGCCCAAAATTCTACTAGAAGAGGAAATACTGCCGTTAACCGTTCCAATAATAATGGAAAAAGACAGAAAGTTGCTTCCAGGGATTCTAGGAGCAATAATTATAGAAAATCAAATAATGTAACAAGATCTGGAAGAACAACGGCTTCCAATAATAAAGTAACGCGCACGCCCAATAAAAGAAGTGTGAGTTCCAGAAAAGTGACCTCAAGTACAAACGGCAGAACCGTTAAGCGTTCTACCCATAGTACCTATAGAAAACCCAAGACCACATCGAGAACACCTAGCAGGTCTACGGTAAGCAGGGGAAGCTCTTCAAGAAAAACCGTTTCCAGAAGCACTAGACCTAGTGTCAGGAAAAGTTCTGTGAGTAGAAAAACTACTTCTAGGCCAAGTGTGAGCAGAAGTTCAAGTGCCAGAAAAAGTAGTGCTAGAAACTCAAGAGGTTCTTCCAGAAGAAATAATTAGATAGATTTTTTTAGGTTGGTTAGTTGTTTACCCCGTAGTTGAATTTATTCGCTACGGGGTATTTTTTTGAGCCATTTGGAGAGGAATCCCGTCACATCTTCCGAAATATTAAAACGATACAAAATCCCCACATACATAACCACGATAAGCAACGACTTTAAACCAATATTGATGATAGGGTGAAAAGGAAACTGCAACAAATAAAAAAGGCTCGACAGCAAAACCAAGGTCGCAAAAACCTTGAACGTAGCCTTGGTAAAGGGCAAAAAATCAAATTTTAACTTTACAAAGACCAATTTGGCCAAATTAAAAATGATAATGGAAAGAAAGCTAGCCAATGCCGCTCCTTCTATACCATAAACAGGAATCAACCAAAGATTGAGCAAAATGGTAGCCAAAGCAAAACAAATCCCTATCAACAGAACAACCTTGTAATATTCCGAATAATATAAAACGGCATTGATATTGCCCAATATCGAATCAAAGACCTTGGCCATACCTATCAAAAGAACAATAAAAAACCCACCTCGGTAATCTTCCGGAAGCATTAGGAACAAATCCTCAATGTTCAAAATGATCAATACAAACAAGAGACCCGATGCAATAAAAGAAGTCAACGAAGTCTTCTTGTACAATTGCTCTAGTTCAAAAATATTGCCCGTGTTCAAATAATTGGCGGTCATGGGATAGGTAATCTGGTTCATGGCCCTGGCAGGCACAACAATGCTAGAGGCAATATATCCTGCAACACTGTAATAGGCCACATTATCCAAAACAATAAACTGGTTGATCATAAATTTATCCACCTCCAAAAGTATCAGTGCAACAGAACCGCCCAAAATCATCAGTATACCATACCCCAAAATAGTTCTGGATTCCTTGGGAAACTTAAAATCCAACACAGGTCTATGCAGTCTAAAAGCGTACAACTTCATACAAAGGGTACGGAGCAGATATACCCCCACCAAGGCCTTTAGAAAAAAATCCAGCGAAATCACTTCAAAGTACAACAAGCCCAACAAGATGGAAACACAAACCCTGACAAAGACCTCTTTCATGAAATTACCAAACACCGATTTAAAATACACCTTGCTCAACGCAAAGAATATCTCAAAATAGGCCATGGCCATTCCCACCAAGAACACATACCAAACATAATCCTTGACAATCGGATTTTCCTTGGACAAGAACAGTGCGATTGGCTCATAAAAAAACCATGTCAAGAGCGATAAGGCACCCAGGATCATCAATGGACTTAAAAGCATTAAGGTTATAAAACCGTTCTTGCTCTGCTCATTTTGGGCACTGTAATATTTTATAGTGGCATTGTGGACGCCCAGAGCCATCAAAGGCATCAAAATGGCACCCGTAGCTAAAATAAAGGTTACCAGACCATAATATTTAGGCGCTAAAATATTGGTGTAGAGGAACAGGGTGTTCACGGCCCCGAACGCAAAACCGATAAAAGTCGTAACCGTATTCTGAAAGGATTGTTTAAGAACGATTCCCATTAGATAAATTTAGCCAAAGACTCCGTTAATGCCTTTCTATTGTACTGCTCCACCCCTTCGGAATGACAAAGCAATGTTCCTTTTTGATAGTGTTTAAAGGCATCCAAAAGTACATTTTTTAATGCCGCTACATCATCATGCAAACAGGTATTTCCAGCTTTGTGCCGTTCCACCATGGCTCCTGCCTCCCACCCTTTTGGACCAATCGCCAAAATGGGACGCTTCGCATTTAGGTATTCAAATAATTTTCCAGGGATGATGCCTTTGGTCTCTTCGGAATCAATCTCCAACAACAAAAGTAATTGCGATTTTTGCTGTGTTTCCAAAACTTTATCGTGGGACAGATACCCCAATTGCTCCACATGATTATCCAGCCCAAATTTTTGGATGGACTGCAAAACCTCTTCCCCTACTACCCCGGCCAATTGGACCTTTACAGTATTTTTGAAAGCTTGATTTTCGGTAATCAATTCCTGTAAAGCCTGCCATAACCCCAATGGATTTCTTCCTGTTAACAACGAGCCAATATGGGAGATGGTAAATGCTGAATCCAAAGTTGCTGGCTGCAGTTCATCATCAAAACCATTTGTGATTACTTTAATGGGTTTGGGCGTGATTTGCTCAAATTCTGTTTTAGTGGTTTGGCTCGTAACCACGATCTTATTGGCAGAAACAAGCACTTTCTTCTCCAAAGCTTTGTGCTTTTGTTGGGAGGATTTTGTCAACCGCAATTTTTTATGATACCCTATTGATGTCCAAGGATCACGGAAATCGGCAATCCATTGAATATTGTATTTTTTTTTGAGGCCCAGCCCGATTAAATGTAGACTGTGGGGCGGTCCTGTGGTAATTATGGTTTGAATGCCCTCATCCGCAATAACCTTTGCCAAATACGAAATGGATGGCTTTACCCAAAGTTTTCGGGCATCTGGAATAAAAAAATTACCACGAACCCACAACAACAACTTTTCTATAAATGATGGATCCTTCTCCTTGATGATACCCGAACTAATGGTCTTGGTCTTTTTTTTGGACAACAACGAAGCCCAAGCATACGGCTCTTTTATGGGCAGCTTTACTATTTTGATGGATTCCGGTACTTCCTGAACCAATTTTTCGTCCACAATGGGATAACTGGGATTTTCGGGAACATACACAATGGGTTCAAAATCAAAATCGGGCAGATACTTAACAAACTTAAGCCAACGCTGTACCCCTGGTCCACCTGCCGGAGGCCAATAGTACGCTATGACCAAGATTTTTCGCATTAGGATGCTTCCTTTTTTCCACGGAACAGGGTGAAGCCCAATCCCCCAACAATTATCAATCCCAAGAGAATATTGGACGCCAAAGTGATCTGGCTGCCCGTTTCCACCACTTCGGGCTCAAACATAAACTCGATTTCGTGCTGGCCGGCAGGAACCTTCATACCGCGAAGGGCATAATTCACTTTGTAATGTTCCTGTGGTTCCCCATCAATAAATGCGCTCCAGCCCGATGGGTAGTGCATTTCGGAGAAAACAGCAAAACCGTCGTTGGTATTGTTGGATGTGTATTTTAAATAATCGGGGCGGTAATCCACCAATTTAATCTGTGCCAAGGAATCCACCGAATAGCGAAGCTTGGTCAATTCGGGATATTGTTTTGTGTTGACCACCGCCTGTGTTTTGGAATTGAAATCCTTAAGTTTCAAAATTTCCTCATTGGCCGATGAAACGGGGACCAACTGATTAACAAACCATGCATTGCCATTGGCATCGGGGTTCACCGCAGGGAAACTATTGCCTTCCTCATCTTGTTGAATGATATACTTTACATTCAACATATTCAACACCTGAAGATTGTTTTGGTACAAATGGTATTCGAACAAATTTTGAAGCGCCCGGGGCTTCGCCGCATGATACCCACCAATGGATTTATGAAAATAGGAAGCCCGTGCCCCATTGATACCTTCTTGAGGATCAAAAACCCTGTAAATGGAATCATCCTGCTGAATCATTTGGTCTATTTGATTGGCCTGAAAGGGTTCGTTTACCTGACGCTGACGTACAAAATCGTCCTCGTTCACATAACGGAGGTCCACTCCCACCAAGTCAAACAAAATCAAGGCACCCAAGCCAAAGACCAATATATTCTTGTTGATTTTATCTTTGATAAAGAACCAAAGTACAGCAGCGGCCAAGGCCACATAAATCAGGGAACGAATGGTATCACTGACGTAGACGGCTTCACGATCTCGCTGAATCATGGTCATCAATTCATCGCCAAAATAGCCACGATAGGTTTCGTCTCGCATTCCCTCAAAATCAAAGAATCCTTTCAACAAGAAAATAAAGATGCCCAGTCCTACAGAAATAAAGAAACTTAGCTTTAGTGCTTTGAGCTTTTCTGTTTTATCTACAGTTGATTTAAAAAGTTCCCGTATTCCCAAAATTCCGAGTACAGGTAAACAAAGCTCCAATACTACTTGAATGGAGGACACCGCTCGGAATTTATTGTACATCGGGAAATAATCGATCATAAAATTGGTGAGCAACGGAAAGTTTCTGCCCCACGAGAGCAACAGGGATAAAATGGCACCCGCCAACAGCCACCATTTCATTTTACCATCCACCAGAAAAACGCCCAGCATGAACAAGAAGAACACAATGGCACCCACGTACGCAGGAGCCGCTACAATAGGCTGGTCTCCCCAATATAAGGGCAAACTGCTAGAGAACTCAATAGCTTTGGATTGTGATAATCCTTGATTGGTCAAATATTCATAGGCTTTGGAATCCTTGCCCAAATCTTCTCCGCCCGAACCTCCGAACAAACGTGGTACAAACAAATTGAGGGATTCTGCAATCCCATAGCTGTATTGGGTAATATAATCGTAGTCCAAACCTGTGGAAATGGCTTTTTCACTACCATCTGGGTTTATCGTCAATTCCGATGTTCCCCTAGTACTCCAATCGGCATATTCCTTGGTAGCCATAAGGCTGGTCGCATTGGTAAAAATGGACAGCACAACGGCCAAAATTAAAATACCTACGGAAGCAAAAAAGTGTTTAAGTTCTTTTTCCTTGATGGCGTAAATCAGGTATACCAGACCCATCACCAACACCAAAAGCATAAAATAATACGTCATTTGGTAGTGATTGGCACTTATTTCCAACGCCATGGCCAAAGCAGTCAACACAAAGCCGAGAATGTATTTTTTTCGAAAAACAAGAATAATTCCACCCAAAACCATGGGAATATACCCCAGAGCATGTGCTTTGGCATTGTGCCCCACCCCAAGAATTATAATCAGATAAGTGGAAAAGCCAAAGGCCAATGCCCCCAATGCCGCCAACCTAAAATCGACCTTAAGGCATAACAGCAAAATGTAAAATCCTATCAAATAGAGAAAAAGATAGTCGGCAGGTCTGGGCAAAAACCGAATCAAACGGTCCAATTCCTTAACATAGTTGTGCGGGTAATTAGCCCCTAATTGGTAGGTGGGCATCCCGCCAAAAGCGCTATTGGTCCAATACGATTCCTCTCCCGTAAGTTCTTTGTATGCATCACGTTCTTGGGCCATGCCCTTGTACTGGGCAATGTCCGACTGATAAATGGCTTTTCCCTGCAATACCGGATAAAAGTAGACCAGCGATGCAAGAATGAACAAACCGATAACACAAATATGGGTGATGATGGCTTTTGGAGAAAGATTCATGGATAGGTTTTGATAGCGCAAATATTAATCAATTTCCTCAAAATCTATGTATTCTCCAACTTTTTTTGAGGGATTGGATTTTCTGAACGGTTTTTTGGAAACAACGGTCTCCCCTTCCTTAGGCTGCGCAGTATCAAAATCTTGCGGGTTGCCAAACTGCTGTCCAAAACGTTCGCTCGTCTTCTTAACTGCATAATTAAGAAGCTTCGGTGCCAACCACTTCAAAAGTAATTTGAGCCCGTAGTATACTAATATGACAATTAAAATCGTTTGTAATAAAACCATATAACCTTAGTTATTGTATCAAAGTTACATTGTTAGTCCCGTAAACCCATCAAACGTATCTTAAAATAGTATTAAAAACCCAGTTATATGGATATTTCCATGATCAAAAAGTCATTATTTCTTTTCGTTCTATTCCCAACATTTCTTACTGCCCAATATACCGATGTCATCAATTCCAATAGGCCTGGAAGGGCCGCCAGTGCTTATGCCGTTGGTAAAAATGTGGCACAGGCCGAGGTTGGAATGTTGTACGAGCAGCAGGATAATGCCGATTTAAATTCGGATTCCAACATTTTTGGGGCCGATTATGCCTTTAGATATGGTTTGCTTTTTGAAGAGTTGGAGGTTATTGCAGAGGGTTCTTTTATCACCCAAAATATTACCTATCCCGATTTGGGGATTGAGGGCAAGCTGACCAATTTTTCCAGAAACCGGGTAGGTTTGAAATATTTGGTTTTTGACCCTTTTAAGAATCCAGAACGCAACAAACCCAATTTATATAGTTGGAGGGCGAACAATGTATTCCAATGGAAAAATTTGATTCCTGCCGTATCCGTATATGGTGGGGCCAATTTTGTGGTCGGCGATAATCCATTTTACCCTGGCGAGCCTACGGTTTCGTATCGTGGTGGCATCCAAACGCAGAGTAGGCTTTCGCCACGCTTTGTTTTGATTTCCAATATTGCTTATGACCGCATTACCACCGATTTTCCCGAATGGCGCTACGCCTTATCGTTGACCCACGCTTTTCGCGATCCACGATGGAGTGTTTTTTTTGAGGGTCAAGGTATTTCTGGCGACCGTTATTCCGATATTATTTTAAGAACCGGGGTGGCCCGTTTGATCAACCCTAATTTTCAAGCAGATTTCCATTTAGGTTCCAATTTTAAAAACGACCCATCCCGTATTTTTGTGGTGCTTGGATTCTCGTACCGTTTGGATTTTCACAAAGACGAACTTATCCCCATCAACGAGCAACAATCGGGTATGAACGGAAAAATCAAGAAAAACGCCAATAAACGAAAATCCAAAAGAAGAAAGAAAAACCGCGGCGGAACCATAGATTTTTAAGTTTTCCACAAACTTCATTTTTCTACTGCAAGTAATATTCATAATATTGGGCATTAATTTGCAACTATGGTAACCGTTAAGCAGGTCCAGTCCAAATCGGACTTAAAGCGTTTTGTAAAATTTCCTTTTTCGCTCTATAAAAATTCTCCGTATTGGGTGCCCCCTATTATTAAAGATGAAATGGCATCTTTTGACAAGGACGTAAACCCTGTTTTTAAAACGGCGGAGGCCAAATTCTTTTTGGCCTACAAAAACAACAAGATTGTGGGACGCGTAGCAGCCATTATCAATTGGTTGGAAGTTAAGGAACAAGGCTTGAAGAAAATGCGGTTCGGTTGGTTCGATTTTGAGGACGACTTTGAAGTATCCAAAGCCTTGTTGGACAAGGTGCATGAAATTGGCAAGGAAAACCAGCTCGAATACATGGAAGGTCCCGTGGGCTTTTCCAATTTGGACAAAGTAGGCGTGCTTACCGAGGGTTTTGACCATATCGGAACCATGGTGACCTGGTACAACCACTCCTACTACCAATCGCATTACGAAAAACATGGATTTACCAAGGAAAAAGAATATCGCGAAAGTAAGTTTCCAGCGGCCAATGCCGACCCAAAGTTGTTTGCCAAGGCCAATGTGCTGATCAAAAAGCGCTATGGCCTACGGGAATTGAACTTTGAAAAAAGCGCCGATATAATGCCCTGGGTGGACAAAATGTTCGACCTTTTTAACGAGACCTACGCCAAATTATCATCCTTTGTGAAGATTACCGATATCCAAAAGGAGTATTTCAAGAAAAAATACATCAGTTTTATAAATCCGGAGTACATTAAGTTTGTAGTGGATTCGGACGATAACCTAGTGGCCTTTGCCATTGTAATGCCCTCTTTCTCCGAAGCATTGCAAAAAGCCAAGGGAAAATTGTTCCCTTTTGGGGTTTTCCACTTGCTCCATGCCCGAAAGCATAGCAAGGATGCGATTTTCTACTTGATCGGCATACACCCCAAATACCAGAACAAAGGGGTGACTTCTATTATTTTTAATGAGTTTCACCATACGTTTAAAAAACGTGGGGTGGTAAATTGTATTAGAACTCCCGAACTGGAAGATAATCTTGCCATACAGCAAATGTGGAAACATTTTGACCCAAAAGTGATCAAACGTAGGCGTACTTATGTGAAGGATTTGTAGCCTTAGCTGTTTTCCCTCATCCAAAACTCCCTATAGCAGTCTCGACCCCTCAAAAGGAGAGGTGAAGTGGAAATCCCAAGGAACGCTATAGCGTAAATACATCAAAGTTGGTCACCATTATCGTCATCAAACGGACTTGAAACGTGAAGCATTGTGGGCTCAGAAACTTGGGTATAGATCATGGTGGTCTTGATGGAATTGTGCCCCAAAAGTTTTTGGATGACCCTTATATCGATGCCTTTTTCCAAAAGATGGGTAGCATAACTGTGCCGAAGGGTATGTGCCGTGATATGCATATGTATCTTGGCCCGTTTTGCCGCCGATTTCAACAATTTGTTGAAACTGGACGAGGTATATTTTCCTCCTTTTTGTCCCTCGAACAAATAATATTTGGGCAAATATTCCCTATAATAATCCCTGAGCATGTGGAGCGCCTTTTGCGAAAGGGGGACTATCCTGTCCTTGTTTCCCTTGGCCGCCTTTATGTGCACGACCATCCGTGTCGAATCAATATCGGATATCTTTAAACTTATGAGTTCTCCCACCCTTAGCCCCGCACTATAAGTAAGGGCAATCATACTTTTATGTTTGACGTTTTTTGTTTTATCTATAATTTTTTGCACATCTTCCCTTGCTAAGATTACGGGCAGTTTACTGGGCTTTCTGCTTGGGAACAAGAGTTCTAGATTGATACTTTGCCCGAACATCTCCCTATAATATAGTTTTAATGCCATGGCAATCTGCTTTTGATATGAATAGGACACTTTTTTGGTGTGCACCATAAAATAAAAGTAGCGGTGCAAATCGGTTTCATCTACCCTATCCAAAGGTTTGTTGAAGAAGTGTCTGGCCATCTTCACGATAGAGGTATAGCTGTCTATGGTATTCTTGCTATACCGTTTAACCTCCAGTATTTTCACAAAACCGTCAACTGACATGATAAACGAATATATCGAATTCCCTTGAAAAAGTAATATATTTATGACCATTGAATAGGGATATGCGGAAAGTTCCTTGTATCCAGTAGTTACCGCCAATTTACAGAAAATGAGTACTCAAAAACAAGAAAAACAATTAAACCTTATCAAAAGAATAAAGAGTCTTGCAGATGCAGGTCTAGTATATTCTGAGAACAAGTATGATGAGGAAAGATATACAGAACTTAGGGAAATAAGTTTGGAATTGTTAAGTGACATTTCTTCTCAAGAAATTGAATCACTAAGGTCATTTATTAAACCAGAAAAGGATTATCCAACTCCTAAAGTAGATATTAGAGCTTTTGCATTAAATGAACTGAAGCAGATTCTATTAGTTAAAGAGTCTTATGATGGGAAATGGGCTTTACCTGGTGGCTGGGGCGATATTGGCTATACACCATCAGAAGTGGCAATTAAGGAAATCAAAGAAGAAACTGGGCTGACTGCTTCACCCGAAAGAATCCTAGCTATCTACGACAAGAGAAATCATCCGCATCCACCACAGCCATTCTACGTTTATAAGATTGTTTTCTTATGTAAGCTTGAGAATTACAAAACTGCAAAGGGATTTGATATTGAGGATGTTGCATTCTTTGAGATTGATAACTTACCTGAATTATCAGAGGACAGAATATTGAAATCTCAGATTCAACAATTATATAGTAAAGTAATAAATGGCGAAAAATCAGTTTACTATGACTAGTTTGGATTATGTGTGATAAAAAAGATGATGATAATTTAATCGTATAAAATAAACTGGCGGTAACATGCGGTATAATCAATAGGCTGTGTCACGGTTTTTGCACCATTCCACGGATAGTGTAAGAGTAAAATAATTAATAACTTAGAACCAAGAAAAATCTGTATAACCAAAACTAAACCAAGACAGTGTCAGCACGATTGGAAACCATTTCATTTAGCAAAGATAGTTGCAAAAACACGCGCCATAACGGTTGGAAAACCGTTACCGCCTACTGAATCATACCGCTGACCGTTGTAAGTAATGCCGAAAAACCCAGAAACTGAATGAATAAAACAATATTTGAAATAACCAAAATGGACTGTCCTTCGGAGGAAAATCTAATCCGAATGAAATTAGACGGAATTTCAAGTATTGCGAATTTGGACTTTGATATTCCAAACCGAAAACTGACTGTTTTTCACAGCGGAGAAACCGACCAAATCGAAAAGTCCGTTATCGAACTAAATTTAGGCGGAAAGAAAATCTCGACCGAACAAACCGACCAAACGGAATTTAAAGAAAACGCAAACCAAAAAAAGTTACTTTGGTCTGTACTTGCCATAAATTTTGCCTTTTTCATAATCGAAATGACAACAGGAATAATCTCAAAATCAATGGGACTTGTTGCCGATAGTTTGGATATGCTTGCCGACAGTTTTGTTTACGGAATTAGTTTGTTTGCGGTTGGCGGAACATTGATTAAGAAAAAGCGTATTGCCAAACTTGCTGGATATTTTCAAATTACACTTGCAATTATCGGATTTGTGGAAGTTTTAAGAAGATTTTTCGGAGACGAGAAATTACCCGATTTTTCGACAATGATTATCGTTTCGATTTTTGCACTTATCGCAAACGGAATTTGTCTTTACATTTTGCAAAAGTCAAAGAGCAAAGAAGAGGCACATATGAAAGCGAGTATGATTTTCACCTCAAATGACGTGATTATCAATTTAGGAGTAATAATAGCTGGACTTTTGGTAAATTGGTTGAGTTCGAGCAAGCCTGATTTGATTATCGGAACAATCGTTTTCATTTTGGTAATTCAAGGAGCGTTTCGGATTTTGAAATTAAGTAAGTGAATAAAAAAGCACTACTTACAACAACGGTAACCGTTGCACAAGCCTCTGATTTCAGAAAAACAGACTTCAAATAAGCCCTTTTAAGGGGCTTTTTATTTTTAAGCCAACCTATGGGGCATTGTTTTTCCGGGCCATGAAGGGCCCAAAACAGCTTTTGGAACGCACT
>NZ_JBSXNW010000005.1:0-21606 GCF_056857835.1 Flagellimonas sp. B-3 | reverse complement strand
TGGCAAGGGGTCATTGTTGACATCCACAAAAAGGGTTAGTAAATAATATTCGGTGTTTCCCTCAATTTGTTTCTTAGATAGAAAGGCCCTGTCAATGGTAATGATGTTCAGGATGCTGTCGAGCAATTCGGACAGCTCTTCCGCTTTTTCAAAGTGTTTTGGTATGTTTGTGCCATGTGTCATGAGATTGTGGTTTAAAGGGTTCGAGAATCATTGACCATATTAGGGCCACATTCCCAAGTACCCCACTATAAATACTTGTATTTTATTAAAAGTGTTTTGTATTTTACAATCGGAATATTGTACGAAACACCCTATATTTGAGATATGCAGACAAAGACCAAGAACAACCATATAGGCAGAAAGATCAGTAGGATCAGGGAACTCCGTGGAATGAAACAGGAAACCCTTGCAGAGGAACTGGGCATCAGTCAACAGGCCGTTTCCAACATTGAGAACAGTGAGAAGGTGGACGATGTGAAACTGGAAGAGATTGCCAAGGCTTTGGGAGTTACCAAAGAGGGAATCGAGAATTTTTCGGAAGAAAATGTTCTGAACATTATTTCAAACACTTTTACCAGTAACGATAGCTCTACAATCAACGCAATTAATGTTCAGCCAAATTTTAATCCATTGGATAAAGTGGTGGAGCTATATGAACGCCTTGTCCAAGCTGAAAAAGATAAGGTTGCTTACTTGGAAAAGCTTCTAAGTAAAAAGTGATTTTGCCTCACTCAGTAAATTAGTTTCGGTAAGATTTGGGCTTGCAGCACTTCGCTTTGCTTCGTTCGCTTTTTTTTGAACAGAATTACATCTACCAGTAAGTTTAATGAGATAGGTGATTCCACACATAAGAAATATGAAGAGTGCTAATCAGATTTGTTTTAAATCTCAATATCTAAAATTCCACGCCGTCGCACATCGGAAAATTCATACATTTTGTCGATTTGTTAATTATTTATGACAAATATCTCTTCCAATTTTATAAGTATTTGACACATAATCAGATATTTATAGCTTAGACCTATAAGAAAAGTTTAGTATAAATATTTTCCCAATAATGTTTGAAAACATTGGATTTATCAAAAGCTCATTCTGGGCTGTCTTTGTTTACAGCATAATAGCATTTGCAATTCCCATAATTTTCAAAGATGTTTTCTCTTATAATGCTTATCATGTTCCAGAGCCTGTTTATCAAATTTTAGCAGGAGAAGATCTCAATAGAGTAATGCCATGGGAATCTTCTTTAATTAAAAAAGAAGGTTTAAAAAATAATCAAGGCCAGGATAGTGTCAATGCAACCAAAATAATTATTTGGAATGCAGGAAAAAGAGCTATTGAAACTAACGAAATTGTTCAGGACTTTGAAATTTTATCCCCCAGGGGTGTTGAAATAATTGGGTATGAGATACTCAGGAAAACCCAATCCATTGATGAAAAATTCTATTTAAGTCAAGTAGGCGAAAATTGTTTGTCAATAAATTGGACACAACTTGGAGCTCAACAAGGATTCACTGCCTTAATATTAACCAAAGGGGTTTCTCCGAATAAGTTTGAGTTCAAAGGAAAACTTACCAATAGTAAATTTCAAAGAGTGACATTGGCTCCGGACTTTGATCCATGGGTCCACTTTTACTATTGTTTTGCTTGTTTATTTTTTGTTTTTGTTTCCTACATAGGAATTAAAAAGGAGCTTAAGGGAAACATGCCAGAACCATTAAGATTAATATTTTTCGGTTCTGCTATTTTGGCTATTGTAGTTTATATCCCCAATTTCTACAATTTTTATTATCAAGGATACTTTGCTCCTAGAGAACTATTAACCTAGGTAAACAATGTAATATGGAAATTGCCAATGAAGAATCTTAAAAATATTGGAATTATAGTACCTGTAATCTCAGGCTTCCTTATTATTTGTGGCTATTTAAAGCTTCATATATTTTACTCTCATTTCGGCATTGAAATATATCAATACTTGAAAATCGGTGAAATAATCTTATTGTTTTTACCAGACACACTTAAATTCTTGGGAATGATTGTCCTTAATTTATTAATTGCATTTATTCTGCCAAATTATATAAAGGGAAATAGTTCATCAGAAGATTACAGTCAACTAGGATTTAAGGAAAGATTAAAAAAATATTACAAAACAATTCATCCTGCTCATTACCTAGCGATAGGCATTCTATTGTTTTTTATAACCCCTTATGAATATTTCCCTAATATCCTAAAGCTTCATGCTGCTAGGTATAAGTTTGAACTGATATTTTTTTTAATATGGCCGATATTTTATGTTTTCGCCTTTGTTTGGTCAGAAGTCATCATAAAATATGATTCAGAGTTGAACAAAAATTCCAAAAAATTAATCACCTTTTTTTCCTTTGGTGCTTTATTATTTTTATGGGGAGCCACTTCCGAAGCAATAAAACTTATTGGATATACTGAAACTGGGAAATATACTGTTAGTTTTGAATATCAGGGAAAAAAAATTGAATCATCAACTAATGAACTGTATTTAGGACAAACCCAAAATTATTTGTTCATGAAAAATTTGGACAGTAAGAAAACAAGTGTTTTCGAAAGAAATGAAATCAGAAGCTTGGAATTGATTATTAGAGACACTAAATAATTATAATAACTTATTTTGAGAATTCTTCTCTGTTGGTTATGGTCCAAATCAATTTGTAAAGTATAATTTGAAATGAGTCAAAAGTATTGTGGTAGCAATAAAAAATCCTTTGTAGTTATAAATTTCGCACAGAAAATCTATTTGGAATTAAGTATGGATAAAGTGTTGAAAAATTGAGTCTTATGACGGATAAAAAAGTAAATTATTTTTATGTTGACGAGTCAGGAAATATCGGAAACAACGAGAAATTATTTATACATGGCTGCATAAGAACTGATTCGCCAAAGGCAATCAATGATGCGTTAAAAAAGCTCAAAGATAGGTTGTCTAACTCAATCTATTTCGAAGATTTCAAAAGCAGAATATTAAAAGAAGGGTTTCATGCCACGGAAAATCATTATGACATGAAAACACGTGTTTATGAAATTTTACCAATTTTAGATTACAGAGCTTACTTGGTTATAACAAAAAAAGACACCGTTTATTTTAATACCATAATGAAGGACAAAGACGAGTCTGACTTTTTTAAAATTTCATTATCACAACTTATTCGCGATAGAATAATTAAACATAGAAACGATAAAAATATATTTTATTTCGAAACAATTGAGTTGAGAAAAAAAAGTTTAAAAATCGTTTTAAATGAATTGTTTTCAGAATTCAATGACGGTTATGATTGTGAATGGCATATAGTGGGAAAAGAAGAAGAAAACATGGGAATAATAGATTACATAAACTATTTAGTATATTACAATTTGACAAATGACAAACCTTTGGAGAGAATGAAACACAATTTCGACTTGATTGCGCCAAAGACAGCGATTATAAAAGTGCTTCATAATAATGTATTTTTAGGAAGAAAAAAGCCCAAGGAATTACAGGTCTCTCTAAAGAATCTAATTGACAATTTTTAGTAGGTGTCAGATAAATTTTAGAATATGAATTCGTATTCGACTGTATTGCATTACAATCTTTCTTATACTGGCACCTACTTTTATTTATATGGACCATTCAAAAATTGATTCTTTACAAGAGTTGGCAAATTATTTGAGGTGTGACTTGAAGTTTTTGAGGAACGCAATTGATAACGAGTTTACTATTCAGGACTCTAAAAAGATTGAAACCAAAATAATAAGTTTAGGACATCGTGATAAAGATGTTCATGTTACACGCCATCAAATTAAGAAAAAGGGGAAGAAGGGAGGGGTTAGGATTGTCCATGAGATTCGCACATATCAATTAGAAAACTCACTTAAAATTTTAAATAATTATTTGAATGAAATTTTTAAGCCCTGTGAAAATATTCATGGCTTTGTAAGAAAGAAGAATACTAAAACCAATGCAATGGTGCATTTAGGAAAAAACAACATTCTATCCGTTGACATCAAAGATTATTTTGAATCAATCCCCTTGGAGTGGGTAATTAATGGTTTGGTCAGATTAGGATTTAAAAAAAAAGTTGCAAAGTGGATCGCTAACATTGTAACAATAGATGGGTTTTTAGTACAAGGGTTCTGCACAAGCCCTACAATAGCAAATATTGTTACTGAGGGGTTAGATATAAAATTAATGGAGTTGTGCCAGCCCGAGGTAGATTATACAAGGTATGCAGATGATCTGTATTTTTCTTCAAACAGTGTTCTTCCTGATTTAAACAAAATTAGCGCAATAATTGAAGGCTTTGGATTTAATTTAAATGATAAGAAAACAAAGTTAATGAAGAGGGGACAACCTCAATATGTTACAGGTCTGACAGTCTTCGATTCTAAATTCCCGCGAATAGCAAAAAAAGTAAAAAGAAACATTCGCCTTGAGATATATTATTTAATGCGTTTTGGATACCAAAGGCATGCACGTAGAAGACTAATAAATTCTGGTATAAGCCCAAAGGAAGATGACTTTAAACTTCAAGTCGCAAACGAAATTGAAGTGACTAGGAATAGGCTCTATGGTTGGTTGAGCTATATATATTCAATAGAGCCAAAATTTGCTGAAAGATATTTTGAAAAAATAAGAAAGGCCAAAGCATAGTCATTAAAATACTCAATACCTGATGGTTTGTATAATCATATAATACTGATGCAAGTTGAATTTCCCCAAGATATTTGGTTCATTTTAAACTAATTTCAGTACATTTAATAACAAATGGATATGTTCTTATTCTCATTTTCATATTGAATGTGCAATAAGGTGTGCAGGTTCTGAAATTTCAGTGCTTGTTTCTGATTTACAACAATTTACAACCATACGGGTGGTTCAGTCATCCCGACTTACCTTATTTAAGTAAAATCAAAACACTGTTAATCTTATGATTCTCAGTGTTTTGTGTTTTTATACATATCGTTTGAATTCATTTAAAACCATCTAAAATCATATCAAGCGTGTTCCCATCGGGAGCAAACACTTACAGTTCTTGTTGTAACTTTAAATGACTTTTAGAACCACTTTTTTTGTGTTTTTATAAATGCCTTGACCAACTAATACCGCGGGGCTCACAGTCTCAGTTCCCTGCATACCTCTGCGGCTTTGCCCCTGGTATAGCTAGTTCGACGGTCTTTTGCTTGAACTCCGATGTTTGCTCTCTTTTTGGTTTTTTGATATGTTTTTCAAAGTCAATTCACAAACAGTCAACATAATTTTTTTGTAATGTGCAGTTAAATGTAGTAAGTCCATTTGTTTAACACCAAATAGAGCACTTAAGAATGGATTATGTCACAGCCCTCCATTATTTTAACCTATACAGATACGGTCCTCCCTTAACACCCTGCTTTTTTTTCTCGGTGTTTACCAAAACATCCATTTGGAATATACGCTTTCTAAAATTCCTTCTGTCCAGTTCAATATTCAAAATATCCTCATATAAGTTTTGAAGTTCTTGTAAGGTAAATTCCTTCGGGAGAAGTTCGCCAACGATAAGCTTATGCCTTAAATTGTTCTGTACAAATGAGTACGCTTCGTTGATTAATTTTTCATGATCATACCCGAGATTTTTGGGAATATTGTCCACATCGAACCAATCAATGCTCGTAATATTGTCCCTTAGTGTCAAGGGATGGTTATCAGGCTTTACCAAAGCATAAAAACATACTGTAATAACTCGCTTTAAAGGATGCCTGTCCAAGGCAGTATAAGTCTTTACCTGTTCAAAGTGTATGCCCCTGAACCCTGTCAGGGAAAAAAGAACCTTTGCTGCACAGTCCTCAATGGTTTCGTGTTCCTCCATTACGCCTCCAGGAATATGCCATTGGTTTTTAAAGTGTCCCAACGACCTTTTTATAAGCAAGATTTTAAGTTTACCGTCAACATATCCAAAAACCGTAATGTCGGCAGTGACGGAACATTCGAACGAATCCGGTTTTACTTGAATATCCTGGAGTTTTTCTTGAGTTTTCATTTTTTTGTCTAAAATTTTGGTATTTTCTCTGAATGGATAGCAAAAATTTATATATTTGAAACCATGTAGAAAGTACACAGAATAAATTTTTTACCTGATTCAATACCTTGTCCAAAGAAAAAAAATAGCAATGGATAATCCCAAATATAAAGAATTGAAAGGCAAAGTTGTCGCAATAACAGGCGGTGGCGGTATTTTATGCAGTACCCTGGCCCGAGCTTTTGCTGACCAAGGTGCAAAGGTCTGCGTTCTGGATTTGAATATGGAATCCGCCCAGACCGTTGCGAAAAAAATCATTGATGCCGGGGGCAATGCAATGGCCGTCAAAGTGGATGTGCTTGACCGAGAAAGCCTACAAGCGGCCAAAAAGGAGATTGCTGAAAAATTCGGTTTTTGCGATATTCTCATCAATGGGGCAGGAGGAAACCATCCTTTGGGAACGACCAGTGAGCCCTATTTACTCAAGAAGGACTTGGAAAGGACAGCAGAGGATTTTAAAACATTCTTTGATTTGGATATGGAAGGGATTCAATTTGTGTTCAACTTAAACTTCATTGGAACCCTTTTGCCCACACAGATTTTTTCTAGGGAAATGGTCGGTCGCACAGGATGCAGCGTTCTGAACATCTCATCAATGAATGCCTTTACCCCACTTACAAAAATACCGGCCTATAGCGGGGCTAAGGCTGCCGTTTCGAATTTTACCCAATGGCTTGCGGTCCATTTTTCCAAAGTGGACATTAGGGTCAATGCTTTGGCACCTGGTTTTTTTCTAACAGATCAGAACAGAAGCTTATTGACCAAAGACGATGGCGGGTTGACCCCAAGGGGTACCACGATAATCGATCAAACCCCCATGGGACGCTTTGGTGAACCGGAGGATTTGGTGGGCACCACTTTATGGTTGAGCAGTGAACAATCAAAATTTATAACAGGTATTGTGGTTCCCATCGATGGAGGGTTCAGTGCTTTTAGCGGCGTTTAGGAAAAAGAAATCAAGAAGTAATAAAAATTCAATAATTATGGGGTTAGAACAAACATGGCGCTGGTACGGACCAAAAGACCCTGTTTCCCTTTCAGATATTAGGCAGGCGGGCGCAACTGGAATCGTAACGGCATTGCACCATATTCCAAATGGAGATGTTTGGCCCACATCGGAAATAAACAAAAGAAAAAAAGAAGTAGAGGCTTCGGGACTTACTTGGTCTGTAGTGGAGAGCATACCCGTTCATGAGGATATTAAAAAAAGAACGGGAAACTATAAAGAGTATATAGCGAATTACAAACAAAGCATTGAAAATCTTGGTTCGTGTGGAATAGATACGGTGTGTTACAATTTTATGCCTATCTTGGATTGGACCCGGACCGATCTTTCCTATAAAATGCCGGATGGTTCCTTTGCACTTCGGTTTGATGCCATTGAATTTGCAGCATTTGAACTCTTTATATTGAATCGTGAAAAGGCTTTTGACCATTATTCCAAGGAAAGTATTGAGCGCGCCAAGACGCAATTCGATATATTGGATGAGGATGCCAAGAACAGTTTAATTGAAAATATTATTGCCGGCCTGCCAGGTGCTGAGGAAGGTTATACGTTGGAGCAGTTTCAGCAGGCTTTGAACACCTACAATAAAATAGGGGATAAAGAACTCAGGGAAAACCTATACAACTTTATCAAGGAAATAGGACCAACTGCGGAAAAGTCCGGTGTTTTTTTGGCAATCCATCCGGATGATCCTCCATATCCCATTCTGGGGCTTCCAAGAGTGGTAAGTACGGAAGAAGATGCCAAAAAACTGCTTGCAGCCTATGATAGTCCTCACAACGGATTATGTTTTTGTACGGGCTCATATGGCGTAAGGACGGATAATGATCTGGTGGGCATGGCCGATCGTTTATCGGAAAAAATCAATTTTATACATCTAAGAAGTACCAAAAGAGATGCACTGGGCAATTTCCATGAAGCGGACCATTTGGACGGTGATGTGGATATGTATGGAGTGATGCATGCATTGCTTAAAGAACAGCTTATCCGCAAGAAGAAAAATGCAAAGAACCAACGCATGCCCATGCGGCCCGACCATGGGCACCAAATGTTGGACGATATCAGCAAGAAAACAAATCCCGGATATTCCGCGATAGGACGCTTACGGGGTCTTGCTGAATTAAGGGGACTCATGTACGGTATTGAAAAATCCTTACCCTAATGGCATTTATAAAAGACAGCTTTTTACTTGAAACTCCACAGGCGGAGGAATTATACCACAGCTTTGCGAAGGAAATGCCCATAATTGATTACCACAACCACTTGTCGCCCGAGCATGTTGCCAGTGATCACCAGTTCAAAAATATCACTGAGGCTTGGTTGACGGATGACCATTATAAATGGAGGGCAATGCGAACTTTGGGTATTGGTGAGCAGTACATTACAGGAGGCGCATCCGACGAAGAAAAGTTTCAAAAATGGGCCGAGACGGTTCCCTACACACTCAGAAATCCCTTATATCATTGGACACACTTGGAGCTACAACGTTACTTTGGGATCGATGAGCTGCTTACAGGCAACAATGCTGGATGGATTTATCGAGATACCAAAGAGCAACTGCAAAAGAAAAATCATAGTACAATTGGATTGTTGCAACAGTTCAACGTAGAGGTGATTTGTACCACGGATGATCCCACGGACACTTTAGCACATCATCGTAGCACGGCAAAGAACGATGCTTCGCCAAAAATGCTGCCAACCTTCCGACCGGATAAGGTATATGCCATTGAAAACAATAATGCCTACAGATCATATTTGGAAAGGTTGGGTGAAGTGTCCGGAATCCAAATAAAATCCTATCAGGATTTGATCACGGCCCTAAAAAAAAGGATGGCATATTTCCATGAAAACGGTTGTCGCCTCTCTGACCATGGACTGGAACAGTTGTACCATTTTGAGATGAACAACTATGGTATTGAGGCCATTTTTGGAAAGGTAATGAACGGTGTTCCTTTGGAAATCGAAGAAATTCAGTACTTTACCTTTGAAACATTGGTGCACCTTTGTAGGGAATACCATAAATTGGGATGGGTGCAGCAATTCCATTTGGGAGCCCTGCGAAACACAAACAAAAGAAAATTGGAGCTGTTGGGACCCGATACAGGGTTTGATTCGATAGGCGATTTTCCGCAGGCCATAAACCTTGCCAAATTCTTGAACACCCTTGAAAACACGGGACAGCTTGGCAAAACCATCCTATATAATCTTAACCCCGCTCTAAATGAAGTTTTTGCGACCATGGCAGGAAACTTCAATGATGGTAGTGTGCGGGGAAAGATACAAATGGGCTCGGGATGGTGGTACAATGATCAATTGGACGGTATGGAAAAGCAACTTAACGCCATATCGAATATGGGACTGCTCAGTTGTTTTGTGGGCATGCTCACCGATTCCCGGAGCTTTCTATCCTTTCCCAGGCACGAATATTTCAGGAGATTGTTGTGCAATATATTGGGGAATGACATAAAAAAAGGCCTAGTCCCCAATGACATTGAATATATAGGCAGCTTGGTTCAAGACATTTGCTATAGAAATGCCAAGGCCTATTTTAATTTAGGGTATAATCAAAAAATAGACATAACGGAATGAAAAAAGTAGTTACGTTCGGTGAGATCATGTTACGATTGGCCCCTCCGGGATTCCTAAGGTTCTCACAGACCAACAGTTTTGATGTGGTCTACGGAGGTGGAGAGTCCAATGTGGCGGTATCCCTTGCCAATTACGGCGTACCCGTGGATTTTGTGACGCGCCTGCCAAAGAACGACATAGGCGAGAGTGCCCTAATGGAAATGCGAAAACGCAGGGTAGGCACGGACAATATTATTTTTGGAGGTGAGCGTTTGGGCATCTATTTCTTGGAGACCGGTGCCGTAAGCCGCGGTAGCAAGGTGATTTACGATAGGGCACATTCTGCCATGGCAGAGATAGCGCCTGGTATGGTGGATTGGGACAGTGTGTTCAAGGATGTGGAATGGTTTCACTGGACCGGAATTACCCCTGCCATATCCCAAGGTGCAGCGGATGCCTGTATCGAGGCCGTGAAAATCGCCAAAAAACATGGGGTTACCATATCCACGGATTTAAACTACCGCGCCAAACTTTGGAAATACTGCGATGATGCTAAGCGGGAGGAGATCATGTCCGAACTCACTTCGTATTGCGATATTGTTTTAGGGAATGAGGAGGACGCGGAAAAACACTTTGGTATCAAACCAGAAGATTTGGACATTACAAAACAAGGGGAACATGTTAAGGCTGAAGCATTTTTGTCCGTGTGTCAGCAGATGATAAAACGATTTCCCAATGCCAAAAAGGTGATAACCACGCTACGGGGATCAATATCGGCATCGCACAATACATGGGCAGGAGTGTTGTATGATGGCAAGACTATGTTCAAATCGCCCGAGTACCAAATTACCCATATTGTAGATCGGGTCGGCGGTGGAGATTCCTTTATGGGCGGATTGATTTATGGGTTGTTGAACTGGCCCGAAGATGACCAAAAAGCATTGGACTTTGCCGTTGCGGCTTCTTGCTTAAAACATACGATAAAAGGAGATGCCAATCTTGTGACAGTGGCCGAGGTAGAAAAATTAATGAGCGGGGATGCATCTGGAAGGGTGGCTCGCTAAAAAAGCGTATAAAATGGCACAATTTTCAAGAATTGATGTAGTAAATACTATGAGGGACACCGGAATGGTGCCACTTTTTTACCACCCCGATATCGAATTGGGCAAAAAGGTACTCAAGGCTTGTTATGATGGCGGTGCCCGCTTGATGGAGTTCACGGCACGTGGCGATTTTGCCTTTGAGGTTTTTTCAGAATTGAACAAATATTCCCAGAAAGAACTTCCGGGGATGATCATGGGCGTTGGATCCATTACCGATGCGGCGGCAGCATCCCTGTATATGCAAATGGGTGCAAACTTTGTGGTAACTCCATCTTTAAGAGAAGATATCGCCATAGTTTGTAATCGCAGAAAAGTACTTTGGTCGCCGGGCTGTGGTACTTTGACCGAAATCAATAAAGCCGAAGAATTAGGTTGTGAATTGATCAAGCTCTTTCCCGGGTCTACCTATGGACCAGGATTTGTAAAGGCCATTAAAGGGCCCCAACCTTGGACAAGCATTATGCCAACAGGTGGGGTAAGCACAGAGGAGGCTAACCTTAAAGCTTGGTTTGATGCTGGAGTTACCTGTGTTGGAATGGGTTCAAAATTGATTTCCAAGGATATTTTGGAAAGTAAAGATTTTGAAGGTTTACAGAAAAAAGTGGCAGACACCTTGAAATTGATAGCAACAATCAGAAGGGAAAAATAATGAAACACGTTCCCATCATTTTTTTATTGTGTGCTTTGCTTTTCGCCACTAGTTGTGAAGAGGTCAGTAGCACAAAGACCATAAGGTTGGCCCATGGTTTGGATGTTAACCATTCCGTGCATAAGGCCATGGTTAAAATGGGGGAAGGTCTTGATAGTGTTTCCAAGGGCAGACTTCGTGTAGAGATCTATCCCAATCAACAATTGGGCACCGAACGTGAAATTCTGGAGCTGATTCAATTGGGCAGTCTGGATATGACCAAGGTATCGGTTGCCACCTTGGAGAATTTTGCCCCGAAGACCAGAATATTGGGATTGCCCTATCTTTTTGAGAGCAGGGAACATGCCTTTGAAGTTTTGGATGGTCCTATTGGCCAAACATTGTTGGACAATGCCGAACAATTTAGACTGAAAGGTCTGGGCTATTACGATGCCGGATTTCGCAGTTTTTACACCGAGCATGCGCCCGTAACAGCCCCAGATGACCTAGAGGGGCTCAAGATCAGGGTAATGGAAAGTGTTACGGCCATAGATATGGTCAAAAGTCTTGGGGGGTCGCCCACGCCCATTTCATGGGGAGAGCTCTATACATCCCTGCAACAAGGCGTGGTGGACGGAGCGGAAAACAATCCCCCCAGTTTTTACCTTTCCAAGCATTATGAGGTGTGTCCCTATTATTCGTTGGACGAACATACCTTTTCCCCCGACGTCTTGATCGTTGGCACCCAGTTTTGGGGTACCCTTTCGGAGCAGGAACAGGGATGGGTCCAAAAAGCGGTAAAAAAATCTTTGGCCCATCAGCGAAAATTGTGGGCCATATCGGAAGCCGAGGCATTGGAAAAAGTCCAGGAAGCAGGGGTAAAGATTTCGTATCCCGATAAGGAACCGTTTATCGAAATGACACGGGAAATGTACCGGCCGTATGAAGATGATGCAGCATTGAACAAAATGATACAACAAATCAAATCATTGGCAAAGTGATGGGACTCAAAAAGACATTGGAAAATATTTTGGCACATTTACTCGTAGTACTGATGGGTCTCATGGTGCTGAATGTACTCTGGCAGGTGTTCAGTAGGTATGTTATAGGGGAACCAAGTGCCTTTACGGATGAACTCGCCCGGTTTCTTATGATTTGGTTGGGATTGTTGGGAGCTGCCTATGTATCGGCAAAAAATGGTCATGTGGCCATAGATGTACTGGCCAAACGTGCCAGTGCCAAAAATCAAAGACTATTGAAAAGGATGGTATCCGGTTTCATCATACTGTTCTGTCTTGGGGCAATGGTTACGGGTGGCGGATGGTTGGTGTACACTACCTATGAACTCAAACAACTTTCTCCTGCATTGGGCTTGCCCTTGGCATACGTATATATCGTTATTCCCTTGAGCGGACTGATAGTAGTTTATAACAAAGTTGTGGAAATAATAATGGATTGAGCCTTATGGATTATATACCCTTGCTTGTTTTGATCATCAGTTTTGTGGGCCTTTTGGCCATAGGTACCCCCGTAGCGTGGAGCATAGCCATCTCGTCCATGTTGACCTTATTGGTCAGTGTTCCCTCCTTGCCAGCATTGGCGACCATATCACAGCGTATGGCCACAGGATTGGATAGTTTTGCACTACTGGCCATTCCATTTTTTATTTTATCCGGAGAATTGATGAACCACGGAGGAATTGCCCACCGATTGATCGCCTTTGCCAAAACCTTGGTCGGGGCTTTACCCGGGGGACTCGCTCTCATTAATATTATATCGGCCATGTTTATGGGCGCCATTGCAGGATCGGCCATGGCTTCGGCCTCGGCCATGGGGAGCATCCTAGGCCCTGAAATGGAAAAAGAAGGGTATGACAAGGGGTTTTCCGTATCCGTCAACATCACCTCGGCCACAACAGGATTGGTGATTCCCCCCAGCAACATTTTGATCGTATATTCCTTGGCAAGTGGGGGTGCGTCCATTGCGGCACTCTTCTTGGCAGGATATATTCCTGGTTTGATTACCGGGTTGCTTTTGATGGTGGTAGCCATGTTCTGGGCCAAGAAGAAAGGCTACGGCAAAGGACAACGAAGCTCATTAAAACAGGTTTTTAAAACTTTTATTGATGCCGTCCCAAGCCTATTCCTATTGGTTTTGGTAATCGGGGGCATTGTGGCGGGCATATTTACCGCTACCGAAGCTTCGGCCATTGCCGTGCTCTATAGTTTATTGTTGGGCTTTGTCTACAAACAGATAACGTTTAAAAAACTACCCAATATCTTTTTGAACGCCTCCGCCACTACCGCCGTTGTCATGCTGTTGATAGCGGCCTCCATGAGCATGTCCTGGGCACTTTCCTTTGAGCATATCCCACAGGACATCAGTGCGGGGCTTTTGTCCATTACCGATAACAAGATAGCCCTGCTGCTCATCATAAATGTAATATTGCTGATTGTGGGTGTTTTTATGGACATCACTCCGGCCGTGCTCATATTTACCCCCATATTTTTGCCTATCGTAACAAAATTGGGGATAGATCCGGTGCATTTTGGCATCATCATGATCTTAAACCTTTGCATTGGACTGTGCACACCTCCGGTGGGTTCGGTACTCTTTGTGGGGGTAGGTGTGGCAAAAACATCCATTGAAAAAGTGATTAAGCCCCTGCTGCCTTTGTTTGTGGCCATGATTTTGGCATTGTTTCTGATCACGTACATTCCAGCATTGGCATTATGGCTTCCAGGTCTTTTCGGCCTATAATCGATTTGTAAAGTAAACTTTTAACTAAATGACACATAAAATGAACAAACTAAAATTCGGAACATTGGCGCTCCTGCTGTGTTGGGGGTGTGCTGAAGCTCCCAAAGATGACACACCATGGATCGACCTATTCGACGGCACCCTCAACGGATGGACCCAAAAGGGTGGTGAGGCCAATTACACGGTAAAAGATGACATGATCGTGGGGTCCACGGTGCATGATACGCCCAATTCCTTTTTGACAACAGATGGGATGTATGACGATTTTATCTTGGAACTGGAATACAAAGTGGATTCTACCATGAATTCTGGAATCCAAATACGAAGCAACAGCTTTCCGTATTATCAAAATGGAAGGGTACACGGATACCAGATTGAAATAGACCCATCGGACAGGGCATGGAGCGCTGGAATTTATGATGAAGGTCGTAGAGGTTGGCTCGTTAGCTTGGAAGATAATCCAGCTGCCCAAAAAGCCTTCAAACAAAATGATTGGAACCACTATCGCATCGAGGCGATCGGAGATACGATCCAAACCTGGATCAATGGGATACCAGCGGCCCATTTGATAGATGACAAAACAGCAAGCGGCTTTATTGCGCTTCAAGTACACAGCATTGGCAAAGATCAAAAGGAGGGAACGGAGATTGCCTGGAAGAACATCAAAATTTTGACCGATAGTCTTTCAAAATACAGTAAAGAAATGCCCTTGGCCCCAGTGGTGACCAAAAACCAGCTTACTGTTGATGAGGAAAAAAATGGATGGCAATTGTTATGGGACGGTGAAACTACCGTGGGATGGCGCGGTGCCCGACTGGATAATTTTCCAGAGAAAGGATGGGAAATTAAGGATGGCGTATTGACCGTGCTGTCTTCAGGTGGCGAAGAATCGGCCGCCGGTGGTGATATTGTGACCACAGAGTTGTACGGGGATTTTGAACTCAAAGTGGATTTTAAATTGACGGAGGGCGCCAACAGTGGTATCAAATATTATGTGGATACCGACCTGAACAAGGGGCCCGGTTCCTCGATAGGTTTGGAATATCAAATTTTGGACGATGAAAGGCATCCAGATGCCAAACTGGGCAACCATGAAGGTAGCCGTACCGTTGCTTCTTTATATGATCTTATACAGGCAGATGTCAATAAACCCATTAATCCTATTGGAGAGTGGAATACTGCCCGTATCGTTTCAAAAGACAACCATGTGGAGCATTGGCTCAATGGCACAAAGGTTTTGGAATACGAGCGAAAAAGCGAAGCATATCGCAAACTGGTCTCCGAAAGCAAGTATGTAAAATGGCCCAACTTTGGAGAAGTGGATAGAGGTCACATATTGTTACAGGATCATGGAGATCGTGTAAGCTTTAAAAACATCAAGATAAAACCTATTAAAAAGCAGTAAACCATGACTACAAGACGTGATTTCATAAAAAAAACAACTACAGGTACCGCTGCTGTTACCTTGGGTGCTACAGTATTTCCTTCTTGGGCCAATGCCCGAATTCTGGGAGCCAACGATCATATCAATTGTGCGGTAATTGGTGTAAGGAGCCGTGCCAAGGCACATGTATTGGCTATCCACCAAGATGTCAACGCCAAGATTTTATACAGTTGTGATGTAGACGATACCATTCTGGAAGAACACAATGCCTGGTGCCAAGAGCGCATAGGATATGTACCGAAGGTAGAAAAGGATTTCCGTAAGATTTTAGAGGATAAGGACGTGGATGCCATCTTTATTGCCACACCTGAACATTGGCATGCTCCCATGGCCATTATGGGCCTACAGGCAGGTAAGCACGTTTATGTGGAGAAGCCCTGTAGCCATAACCCTTATGAAAATGATCTGTTGGTTGCAGCTCAAAAGAAGTACGGAAAAAAAGTTCAGATGGGCAACCAACAGCGCTCGGCCAAAACTTCGATGTCGGCGGTGGAAGACATCAAAAAAGGTGTGATCGGAGACGTTTTCAAAGGAGAAGCTTATTATTCCAATAACCGCGGTTCCATTGGGCACGGAAAGGCAATTGAAGTACCCCAGACCTTAAACTGGGATCTGTGGCAAGGTCCTGCGCCTCGTGAAAACTATCGGGATAACATCCACCCTTATAACTGGCACTGGTTCCGTAATTGGGGCACTGGAGAAATCCATAACAACGGTACCCACGAGATTGATATTTGCCGCTGGGCACTTGGCGTGGACTTGCCCGAAACAGTAACAGCGTTTGGGGGAAAGTACACTTATGATGATGACTGGGAATTCCCGGACAACCAGCAAGTGACCTATACATTCCCAGGGGATAAATTCATTACATGGATCTCCCACAGCCGCGGTATTATGAAACCGGAGCGACCCGGGCGGGGAATCACTATTTATGGAAGCAAAGGGGTAATTGAGCTGAGTCGAAATTTTTACAAGCTGTACGATCTTGGTGGTAATCCAGTCAAAATTGAGTTCGAGAAAGAACTTAGTGCCACTACCAATACCCAAGGCATCGGAGGACTGGATGTGGATCATGTATCCAACTTCTTCAATGCTATCCGAAAAGATAATTCCCTAAATTCTGATATAAGGGATGCAAGCGTTTCCACCATGCTCTGCCACTTGGGAAATATGGCCCACGACGCCGGGCATACCATCGAAATAAACACCCAAACAGGCAAGGTATTAAACAGTGAAAAAGCCATGCAAAGCTGGAAAAGGGAGTACGAAAAAGGATGGGAGCCCAAACTTTAAGCAATCATGAAACGACGTGAATTTATAGTAAAAGGCAGTTTGGCCGGTTCCGCAGTCTTATATGCTCCAACCGTACTGGGGTATGGCTCTCCAAGTGCAAATGAAACTATCAATATTGGGGTAATTGGAACAGGGGACCGAGGTGGTGGACTTATTCCTTTCATCAACCAGATTCCCAATATGCAGGTAGTCGCCTGTTGCGATATCATTCCCTTTAGGCTTAGCTCGGGACTTTCAAAAGTAGAAGGCAAGGCAAAAGGATATTCTGACTACAAAAAAATGTTGGAAGACAAGGATGTGGATGCTGTTTTGGTAGCGACCCCGTTCAGTACACATTCTAAAATTGTTGTCGATGCTTTACAGGCAGGAAAGCATGTGTACGGCGAAAAGACCATGGCAAAGGGATATGAGGGCATCAAGGAATTGGTAGCGACGGCCGATGCATCCAAGAACATATTTCAAGCAGGTCACCAATACCATAGCTCCCGTTTATATTCGCATGTTGTGGAGGAAATCAAAAACGGGAAAATTGGCAAGATAACAGCCTTTGAGTGTCAATGGAACCGAAATGGCAATTGGCGCCGTCCTGTACCGGACCCAATATGGGAGCGCATGATCAACTGGCGAATGTACCGGGAATATTCAGGTGGTCTTTTGGCCGAACTTTGTTCGCACCAGTTGGATTTTGCCAATTGGGTGATGGATACCATGCCCGAAAAGGTCATGGGAGTTGGTGGTATCGATTACTGGAAAGATGGTAGGGAAACCTATGACAATATACACCTGATCTACAGCTACCCCGAAGGGGTACGGGCATCATTTACCTGTCTTACCAGTAACGCAATGGGCGATTACAAGGTCAAGGTAATGGGGGATAAAGGAACGTATATTTTAGATTATGTCAAGGCTTGGTACTATCCCGAAGGAAGCTACGAAAAAGAGATTGGTGAGGTCGATGGTGTTTCGGGGGCCACTTTAAATTGGGACCAAGGCAGGGGGATTCCATTGGAGTTTGACCATGAAGACCCTAGCAAGCAGGCTTTGATTGATTTTAGGGACAATATCGTAAACAATACATTGCCCGTTTCCAATGCTAAAACAGGTGCCATGGCCGCAACTTGCGTACAAATGGGATTGGATGCCATGTATGATGATAAAATTGTGGTAAGTCCACGGATTTGATCTTATGCTTCGTTCACGTGACCATTTCGTGTTCAGGGCAGTCCAAGCGTATTTGAGATTCGGCGAGTTTTGTTTTTAATAAATTACAATAATGATTTCCATTTTCGCCATTGTAAAAGGAGCAGGTAAAACACATCCGTTGAATGGTAATGACACCGGACTTGTTTAGGTCATAAATCAATTTCAGCAACCCGTTGAGCATTGTTGTTTTCTGTTCTTGTGTTAGTTTTTCAATCGGTTGTTGGATGGAAGAAGCAAAAAAAGACGCTTTTTTGGCAACATTTTTTCCTTCGGCCGTAAGTGAAAGGGAATAGCTTCTTGTGTCGGCGGGGTCTGTTTCTTTGGTAACCAATGCTTTGGAGAGTAAAACCCTGACACTATCGCTAATGGTGGCCTTTGTCATATTAAACTCGTTTGCCAAATATCCCACTTTACACTTTTCCAAGGAATGGAAAGAGATGAATATCAAAATCTGAATTTGTATCGGGCTTAATGAGCTTTCTTTACTTTCGTTCCAAAGCAATACCCTGAATGCTTCCGAAATACGTTCCAAAGCAACCACGATTCGGCTCTCTATTTTGTGGTTTTGTTCGTTTAAATTGAATGATGGATATTTCATAGTGTTATATTTTGGCCACATAGACCCAAGCCTTTTTTCCTGATTCAAAAGTTTCAAGTATTCTATGGTACTCACTTACTTCATACTTGTCGGTTTCGGCAAGTTCGGTATTCGTAATTTCAAATAAAGTTCCTTCTATAGCATCACTTGCATTACCGGATTTAACGGCAATTGGGTGATGATCTAGCTGACTTTTAGCAAGGACTATTGGATCTGTGATTTGTGTTTTTTCAGTTGTATACCCAATCAATTTATCTCGCTCTCCTTTTAAGGTTCGACCGTAATTTTCAATCTGTACGTTCTCTAACTGTAAGGTACCGTAAGAGAATAATAAATGTGTTTTCTCTTTCATTTACAATTTTCCATTTCAACGATCAAATACCCTTTTTGTTTAATCTCTGATTTCCATTGGGGCCGTACTGTTTCCATGTGGCAGAACCTACATTCTTTTGATGTTAAAGCTTGTCCCTCTTGAGCTTTGTTTTTTAAATATTCTTTACCATAACCATAGATTAAGGCTGTATCCCTAATTTCTTCAGGAGCAATAATGTCAAAGTGCATTACGCTACCGTCTTTTTTGGTTACATAGGTGTCCCAAACTGCTACTTTCATTTTAGTTTTGTTTTGATAAAAAGAAAGCCCTGTAAAGATAGGAATCCTTACTTTACAGGGCAAAAAAGATTACTTGACTTTATAGGGTAGCGACAGGTCGCCACTTGCTACTGAATATACTTTGTAAACACCGAGCATTGGCTTGTTTTCCCCACCTTCTCCGCTTGTATTGACTTGCATAAAGGCTGCAACCCCATCATAGGAAAAATCCGTTTTGTTGTTCATTCGATAATCGGGAACAACCACTCGTATTGTATTCCTGTCCGTGATGACTTGAAAACCCGGTGAGTCCATGTACATGGGCATTCCTGGATTGGTTGGTGGTAAGATCACACTTGTGTCCTTTGGGTCAAATTGCTTTACGGCCAAACCGCCTTCCACACGTTTGTCTTCTGTCAAGACCACCCAATGCGGGTGCCAAACAATACCGTCATTAACAAAATTTCGGTCAGCATTTTCGTCCCACAGTGGCGTGTCATCAAAGTCGGGGTGCGAGGTCAAGGCTAGTGCCAAAATGCCTTCGGTATCGCCAAAGCCAACATCGGTTGATTTTAAAGTAGTTGGGAATACGTAGCCTAAAACAGGTGCTCCGTTCATTTGACCTGCTGGTGTTGGTGTTGTTTTACCAGCCGTTCCTTTTACGGTAATTTCCCAAATGGTGGCCGCAAGGTCATCTTGGTGCTTTACGTTCACATATTTAATTTGAAAATCTTCGTTGTTGTAGTCTTCGCACTTGTTGCAGGCATATATTTTAGCTGTTAAAAGGGAAAGTCCGAGAAGAAAATATACTTGTTTCATTTTTATGGAATTTAATTGGTTAAAAGTTAGGAGTCGCATAATAAATTAGGACTCCTAACTTATTAATGTAAATTTTTTTAGCCTTTTACGTCGGCTACAGATGCACCATAATTGATGTGCAATACATTCCCGTTTGGTGTTAACAAAGCTGGGACAGAGTTTACTCCTGCTTTTTCTGCTTCTGTAATTCGGTCGCGTTCTTCGCCAATGTGAACGAGTTCAACATTTTCCGCGCCAATTAGATTTACGATTTCGTGTTCTGCACTCACGCATACTGGACATCCGGCGTGATAGAAAATTGATTTAGCCATTTGAATAAGGTTTAAATTATGTTTTGGCATTATTGCCGATACAAATATAGTAAGGAATCCTAACAAAATAAATCATTTAACGAATTTATTTTAGATTACGCATATGGATATCACAAAAGTCAATAATAGAAAAGAGTGGACTAAAAAAGCCACTAGAAAGGGCTTATAACAGGTTTTTTCTGCTGTTCAAGGTGATAACATTAATTTCTGTTTAACACAGACGTTAGCAATTCCGAGTGGATTCTAGCTTGCCCGGAGCTTGTAGAGGGTGGTCTAATCTACCATAATTGCTGTTGGCATTGTTAGCAATTGGGCTTTATTTTTTATCAAACTTGACCTCATTTGGTTTTTCAACGGAGTCATACTCTTCATCAGCTCCTTCGTTGAAATCGGGCAATTGCAAAATAACAGGACTTTCAGATAGAGTATCTTCATGCTTTACTGATGTTCTATAATCGCCTTTTTGTAGAGGGTTCCAACCATTTGCCAAAGCTTGCTTAATTTGTTCTGCGATAAAATTCGGCTGTATTTTTACCAACTGTTCTGGTCCCATAAATCCATCAACCAAAATGGATTCGCACTTAATGCACATAGTGGATACTGGATTTTCCAAATGTTGAATCACTATATTAAAAACAATATCTTTCACTTGCCCCAAACCAAATTGAGTCGCATATTTCATAAAAGTGCTATTCAACTCATTATTAGAAGCACGCCAATCTGAAACAGTCTTGTATTTTGATATTTTATACAAGAATTTTTCTCCCTTTACAATTATTTTTCTAGTTCCTTTCTTTGCTATTGCCATTTTAAGTCATTGTTGAACTAAACCTAAAGGTAGCTTCAGGAGTTATCTAAATCTCCATTCACTACCTTTAAGATGTATAAAACTAATATTTAGCAAATTATGAAAAAAAGTAGTACCCTGATCGAACGAGCCTGTGAACGTCTTCCAAAATTCCAGGAATTGTATCTGAAACTAAAAGGTTCTGTTGAACTATGGGGCAAAAGCCAAAGCACCCTGACCAACTATGCGCGCTGTCTTTCACACATAGGCCTGCATTTTAAGTGCAGTCCACTCGATGTGGATGAAGAACAGGTGCTGGATTTTCTACATGTTTTAAAGTCCCGGCACAAGACCCCCTCGAGCAGGTTCTTCAAGCATACCCTTTATGGTCTGAGGTATCCCTACCGGATATCGAATCGTAAAGAGATGCAGG
>NZ_JBSXNW010000004.1:0-10723 GCF_056857835.1 Flagellimonas sp. B-3 | reverse complement strand
AATTTTGGAGACGGAAACACCTCTACGGAGCCAAATCCTATTCATATATATGATGACCCAGGCACTTATATTGTTGAGCTTACAGTTATGGATGCTGAAGGTTTGACTGATACCGCTACAATCACGGTTGTAGTGACTGTGGTTGGTGGAAATCAAGCTCCAGACGCAGTTGCTTCCGCAACACCCGATAGTGGTAATGCACCGTTGGAGGTCACCTTTTTGGGCAGTAATTCCACTGATGACGAACGTCCTTTGACTTATTCATGGAATTTTGGAGACGGTAATACTTCCACGGAGCCAAATCCGACCCATGTTTACAACAATCCTAGCACTTATATCGCTGAACTGACAGTAACTGATTTGGAAGGATTGACCGATACCGTTGCGATAACCATTCAAGTAACAGAAGAAGGTGGAAACCAAGCCCCGGAGGCAGTTGCTTCAGCCAACCCAACACAGGGACAAGCACCATTGGCGGTTATTTTTAATGGTGAGGCATCAACAGACGATACTGGCATCGATACCTATTTCTGGGAATTCAGTGACGGTAGAACGTCAAATCAAATGAATCCAACACTGACATTCGAAAATGCAGGGACCTACGATGCCACCTTGACCGTTACCGATGAAGCTGGATTGTCGGACTCTGCAACCATTCAGATCGTGGTTACAGAAGCAACTGAAAACCAAGCTCCAGAGGCAGCTGCTTCAGCCAACTTAACACAGGGTCAAGCACCGCTGGAAGTGAGTTTTATGGGAAGCAATTCAACTGATGATGTTGAGATAGTTAGTTATGCTTGGGACTTTGGTGACGGTAACAGTTCTACGGATGCTGACCCGACCCATACTTACAACGAGGTTGGCAACTATACTGCCCAACTAACAGTAACTGATGGTGAAGGGTTGACGGATACAGCTACCGTTGATATCGAAGTTGTTGAAGATTCTGAGACCACCGCTAGCGTAGCTCCGAATCCAGTTCCGATTAATGAAGATTATGCAAGTATTCAATTAAGCCAGCTTCCACACGACGACGTAGTGGTGACCAGTATTCATTTACACGATTCCATGGGTAGGCTTGTGGAAACATTTGATCCAGCTCAAACGTATGATACTGATTTGGAAGTATATCGAATACCAATCTTTATGTTGCGAAGTGGACTTTATTATGCCACCCTCGAATTGAGTGATGGCGACCCGATAGGAATTAAGTTCTTGGTTTCTAATTAAAGTAATACGAACTAAATTGATTAAAAAAAGGCCTCGATTTCGAGGTCTTTTTTATTGAACAAACAATTTGCTAACCATCATTACATTCCAATTGGGGCAAGGGAACCATATATTGAACCCTCTGGAGAAAGTCTTGATTCCCCATTGAACAGGAAGATGTTTTTAGTTAGTGAACCAAATGGCCGATTAAAGGCTGGAAATTTGTCGAACTGCCCGTATTTGTAATCATCTAAGGCACTTGCAATGGCAATTTATCTTAATCCACACCCAAGATTATCCTTATCCTAAGGATGATGTATTTTGGTTTAAATCACTTCAAAAAATTGATCATGCTGCTTTAAACACCCCTCGAAAACAAAATGGTCGAAAGCGTCTTAAAAATAATTCGTAAATCAAGAACCACGGATTTATTCTTGATGTAATAAAGGTCGTATTCCAGCTTTCTAATGGAGTCCTCCAGATTTTCACCATATTTATATTTGACCTGTGCCCAACCGGAGATGCCCGGCTTTACAAGGTGCCTAACATTGTAAAAAGGAGTGACCTCGTTTAATTTGTCCACAAAAACCTTTCTTTCCGGTCTGGGCCCTATAAAGGACATGTCCCCACGGATAATGGACCAGACCTGTGGCAGTTCGTCCACCCTAAATTTTCGCAAAACCTTTCCAAATTTGGTAACCCTTGCATCGTTTTTGGTGGCCATTTTTGCACCTTTTTTCTCGGCATCCACAACCATGGACCTAAACTTAAAAACTTTGTATTCCTTTCCATGTTTGCCCACCCTCAATTGGGTGTAAAAAAGAGGTCCAGGATTGAAAAAAATATTCAATAGAAATACAAATGGTATGGAAAGCAAAAAAGCGATTCCCGAGATCAAGGTTAGGAAAAAATTGAATGCAAAGTTGGCAATGCCCTGTAAGTAATGGATTTTATTATTGCTCAATTGCAAAATCTCGTAAAGGCTGTCATTGTGGGAATCTATGGGAAGTGCCTCATAGGTACTTTCATAAAACGAAGTATAGGTGAGTACCTCTTTTCCCGACAACAATGAATTTACCAGCATATTTTCCATTTGTTTGGAAAAATGGTTGTAACTCCTTGTATTGATAATGCACGAATCTATACTTTTTTCAATAAGCTTGTTCTCACTGATGGGATCGCTATCCTCGGAATTTAAATAAGTGGAAACAACTTTATAGTAGGTCTCGTTGTCATCTCCGTTGATATAGTCAAGGTTTTTCTCCAAACTATCCTTGGTCGTTTCGTCGTATATGTAGAGAACCCGTTTGGTCGTAGGGACAAATTTGAAAATATAATTGAAGAGCAAGCGCCATAACGATAACTGGATAGGGCAGAAAATGATGAAAACCAGTAAATACAATTGCCAATAGGCAAAAGCAAAGAAAAATGTGGTAACCCCCACTATGGAAATAGTGAACAAAAATGTAATGGTGAATATCCTTATAATGGAATAGGTGATGGATTTGGGAACCTTCTCCAGATTGTAAGTTTCAAAAATATACGCCAAAACAAAGTAAATGGCCACCCCAATGGCAACAATCGTTATTTGATAGAAAAGGGGGTCTTCATTCTGGTAATCAACGGCCCTTAAAACAAAGTTTCTTAGAGAGATCCCGATCAATGTCAAATCACCTAAAAACAGAATGGATTTTCTTTCTAAGGTATTCAGTAGAGGTTTTGTACTCATAATTTTCTATATGCTATTAGAGCTCAATTCAAATGTACGCCTAAGCACCACGGGATAAAAATCCTATTTAACAAACGTTCATTTTTCGAGATTCATATACGAACACCCGATTTTTTTGAAGTTTGACGAAAAGAAATCCGAGAGTTCCCCTTCAGGATTTTTTAGTCTTAAATTTGGTTAAAACCATCATTCATTTTGTTATGACCAAGAACAATCTTCGCATCAATAAAATGTTCCCCGTACGATTAGTTTTTCTAATTGATATATTGTTGACCAGTATATCTTTTGTGCTGTCGTACTTTCTGTGCTCCCTTATCCTTCCGGATATTTGGAACCACGGAATGTTGATCCAATTGCCAATTATTGTAGCGCTTACATCCTTTATTTTCCTTTTTATAGGCATTTACAAAGGATATGTAAAATATAATACCGTACGTGAAGTATATAGCATTTTCAATGCCATTTGTCTGGCCAATATTTTAACAATAGTCCTAGTGGTCGTAAATGGAAAACTGTTTATGGAAAAGGATTTAATGGTGCCGCTATCTATTATTATTGTTCACAGTATATTGAGCTTTAGTGCCCTTGCGATTTCCAGGTACCTTTATAAATTCTTTACCCTAAAAATTTCAAAACAAGTACAAAATTCCTCTATACTGGTCTACAACAATGCCTTGGGAGTAAAGAAACTAAAGTCCATGATTTCCCTGCTTGAAGAAAGAAATGGGGGGAACGACCAATTTTTGGTATTGAACAGTGAACATTTTGTAAAACGGTTTAGCGATAAATATATTTCCAAAATTGATTCCTGGTACATACATGAGGATTTGCTCGGGAACAACAATGATGATTATATGGAGTTTATCGACAAGATCCTAAACAAGAGCGAATCCGTTTATCTGGTCAATCTGATTACAAAGGACCTGGATTCGTCTCAGTATGAGTTAACATTGATCGACCTAAACAAAAACGGGGTCCTTGTCAATAGGAAACTTAGAAGTGGTGAAAATAAAGTCCTTCACGACCAAAAAGTAAGTGTCAATGAAAACCTGACCATTCCCATTGGCAACAATTCAAACTTCCTGAATCAACAATCCGTTTAAGAAGTACATTCAACCTTGGCCCAATAAAGCCCGTAGTTGGTGACATTTAATTAATGTCTATTGATATAGGTTAGGGGCTAATCCAATCTTAATTTTCTATTTATCATGTCGTCTCATTCAAGAAGTATCTTGCTGTGATGTGCATTCCTTTCTACCTATCAAAAATCAATGAGTATTTCATGTAAGGGACTATACCTTATTTTACAAGGATTCAGGTTAACAAGAATAATATTACAAAATATAAGCCATTGATTGTCAGGTGTATGAATCAAAATGGCGTTCGTCGATCTTAATGGTAGTTGGTCTAATTGCCATTTCCGCTTTATGAGGGTTCAAGCTTGTGATTTATCTTCGTATAGTTCCCCAAACAATAACACAAGATGAAAATGAAAATCAGCACGTTTGGGGATTGTTCCTCCTCCTTTTACGTTTACCAAACCAACAAATAAAATGAAAGAACACTACTCCACAATGCAGAGGTGCGCGGGCTTCCTTTGTATCCTTTTCCTTATTTTTTATAGTTCCTCGATTTCAGCTCAAGTAAGTTTTTCCCAAACATTGCTAAAGTACAATGGCAATGAGGATTTGAGTGGTGGGGTTACGGGAATGATGTACGGTCCAGATAATCGATTGTATGTTACCTCCCTTAAGGGAATGGTAAACATATTCACCATAGAACGGAACTTGACAAACGATTATGAAGTGCTTGATGTGGAGGTTTTGGATGATATCCAAGATATCGTTAACCATGATGATGATGGATCGCCCTGTAGTGGAAGTTATTCCCAATGCCATACACGCGAGACCATAGGAATCGTAGTGAGCGGTTCGGCCGAGAACCCGGTTTTCTATGTCTCCTCTAGCGATGTTAGAATAGGCGCAGGTTCTGGGGGCGGTAATGGTGATGTAGATCTGGACACCAACTCAGGGGTCATTACCAGGTTCAGCTGGACAGGGAGTTCATGGGACGTGGTAGATATAGTGCGTGGGTTGCCAAGATCTGAGGAAAACCATGCTACAAATGGTTTGGATTTGGTAACGATAGGAGGTAAGGAATATTTATTGGTGGCCCAAGGAGGCCATACCAATGGGGGTGGCCCCTCGGTTAATTTTGTGTTTTCCACAGAATATGCACTTGCAGCAGCTGTTTTGGCCATTGACCTTGATGCTATTAACAGTATGCCCGTACAATTGGACAATGGACGTCAATATATTTACGACCTACCAACGCTTGATGACCCTACACGAGCCAATGTCAATGGTATAACCGATCCAGATTCACCCGGTTACGATGGAGTCGACATCAATGATCCTTGGGGAGGCAACGATGGCCTAAACCAGGCAAAGGTGGTGCCCAACGGTCCCGTTCAAATTCTATCACCAGGTTACAGGAATGCCTATGATTTGGTAGTCACAAAGTCGGGTGCACTTTATGTGACAGACAACGGCGCTAACGGCGGTTGGGGCGGTTTTCCTGTAAACGAAGGGACTCCCAATGTTAATAACGATTATGACCCTAACGAGCCCGGAAGCCAATCTTATTCAGGCGGTGAGCACATAAACAATAAAGACCATCTACAATTGGTGACAACAGATTTGTCCACCTATACATTCTGGGAATATTATGGTGGACATCCTAACCCTGTGCGAGCGAACCCTACGGGTGCTGGTCTGTATACAGCTCCTGGGGATGGAAATGTAGGGGCTGTTTTTAGAACACAGATTTATGACCCAAGTTCTCCAGAGGCTGGTTATACAAGTGACCCCAGCATTGCACTTCCCGCAGATTGGCCCCCCGTTCCCGTAGAATTGGCCAATGTGGTGGAAGGGGACTGGCGTGGTCCGGACGAGGACAATCCCGATGGACCATTGGATGGTGAAATTGCCGTGTGGAGCACAAATACAAATGGAATCGCCGAATACAGGGCCTCCAATTTCAATGGGGCCATGCAGGGAGATTTGCTCGCAACGGCAAGCAGTGGAAATATAAGAAGGGTTCAGTTAACCCCTGATGGGCAATTGGAAAGTTTGAACCAAAGCTTTTTGTCGGGAACCAAAGGTTATGTTTTGGCCATTGCAACTACCGACGATGATGAAATTTTTCCTGGAACCATTTGGACAGGTGATCTTAGCGGTAACATTCAAGTGTTTGAGCCCTTGGATTTTGTGGAATGCATACTGCCCGGAAATCCTGGGTATGACCCATTGGCCGACAATGATTTTGACGGCTATACCAATCAGGATGAAATCGATAACGGTACCGATATCTGTAACGGGGGATCACAACCTTCGGACTTCGATAGTCTGCAAGGGGGTACATTGGTTTCCGATTTGAACGACCCCGATGACGATTTTGACGGTATTCCCGATGTGGATGACCCCTTCCAGTTGGGAGACCCCACTACAAACGGAAGCGATGCCTTTACCTTGCCCGTTGCCAATGATTTCTTTAACTATCAGCAAGGGCTGGGCGGTTATCTTGGTTTGGGGCTCACAGGATTCATGAACAATGGAACCGGAAATGGGAATTGGCTCAATTTTACCGATAGGAGGGATGACCCCAACGATCCCAATCCAAACGATGTAATGGGAGGCGCCCCGGGAATTGTAACCATGCACATGACCTCGGGCACTGCATTGGGGATTTCCAATACCCAAGAAAAGGGGCTGCAATATGGTGCCCAAGTCGATGTTTCCACCGGGGTATTCCGTGTTACAGGGGGCATGGTCGGGCTTACAGGTGAATCGCGTTTGTACGGCAATACGGAAGCAGTCAATGGCGAACTTGGATTTTTTATAGGGGACGGGACACAATCCAATTACATCAAATTTGTAGTCAATACCAATGGCCTTTTAGTACAGCAGGAAATAAACGATGAGGCCGATTCGCCGATCACTGCATCTATTCCAGAGCCTGATCGTCCTGAAACTGGAATTTTGTTCCATTTTGTGGTAAACCCTTCAACGGGAGAAGTGACTTTTGAATATCAAATTGATGGTGCTGCCCCTGTTGAGATAGGTCGTCTTACCGCAGGGGGAAGCATATTGGAAGCCATTCAAAGTCAAGGAACGGATTTGGCCCTTGGACTTATAGGCACTTCCAATACCGAAGGGGTTGAGTTGGAAGGTAGCTGGGACTTTTTGAATATTACCGGAAGCTCGCCTACCGTGGTGCAAGGTATAGCTGATATGGAGCGTATTGTAGGCTCTTCCGATGAAACCATCGATTTGGATACCGTTTTTGATGATAACCTAGGCGTGGAAAATTTAAGCTACTCCGTTGAGAACAATACCGATCCCAACATTGGTGCAAGCATAACAGGCAATATGCTGACCATAACTTTACCAACAACACCTGCGGAAAGCACAATCACCATAAGGGCGACCGATAGCGAATCCTTGTTTGTTGATATGTTCTTTACCGTTAAGGTCATAGAGGAAAGTATTGTGATCTACAGGGTTAATGCAGGAGGCCCGGAGATAGCATCCATTGATGGCGATATGGCCTGGGCCGCGGATCAGTCAAGCAATAACTCTCCATTTTTGGCAGAGCCGGGAACCAATACGACCTATGCAGGAACCATCACCAACTTGGATCCAAGTATTGATGCCGATACCACACCCTTGGCCATATTCAATACCGAACGTTTCGATGAAGCGAGCGGTGCCCCGAACATGACCTACTCCTTTCCCGTTCCCAAAAACGGCAATTATGAGATACGCCTATACATGGGTAATGGCTACTCGGGTACATCGCAACCTGGGGAGCGCATTTTTGATGCACTTATAGAAGGAATTGATTTGCCCCTTATAACAGATATTGATCTTTCGGAAAAATTTGGACATGCATCGGGCGGTGTGATAAGTCATATCGTCAAAGTATCCGACGGGGCAATAGATATCGAATTTTTGCACGGAGCTATCCAGAACCCTTTGGTCAATGGTATCGAGATTTTGGATGTTTCCGATAATAGCACACCTATATATGTATTTGATATCCCAAATCAAATCAGCAGCCCCGGCGAACAGCTCAACGGAAGCTTGATCGTTGATGCCAATGGTGGGGACGGCAACCTGACCTATGCCGCCGAAGGGCTTCCACCAGGGCTCTTTATTGAACCGACCAACGGTCAAATAGGAGGGACCATAGAAGCAAATGCGGTCGAGGGAAGTCCCTATGCTGTTACTATAACCGTTGATGATAGTGATGGTACAACGGAGGATGTTACAATAGTCAGTTTTCAATGGACCATCGACGGGGAGTACTTCTGGACGGACAAGAATGAAAATTTAAATTATACGGCAAGACATGAAAATTCCTTTGTGCAAGCCGGTGATAAATTCTACCTCATGGGAGGTCGGGAAAATGCACAGACTATTGATATTTATGATTACGGAACAGATACTTGGACTTCATTATCCGACTCGGCCCCATTTGAGTTCAATCATTTCCAGGCCACAGAATACAAAGGCCTAATTTGGATCATTGGCTCCTTTAAAACAAATGCATTTCCCAATGAAATCCCCGCAGAATTTATCTGGATGTTCGACCCAGCTAGCCAAGAATGGATACAAGGACCCGAAATCCCGACCAATAGACGTCGTGGATCATCCGGTTTGGTAGTTTATCAAGATAAGTTTTATGTAGTGGGGGGAAACACCGACGGACATGACGGGGGGTATGTGCCCTGGTTTGACGTATACGACCCCTCAACAGGGACTTGGACGGCCCTAACAGATGCTCCAAGGGCAAGGGACCATTTTTCGGCAGTGGTTATTGGTGACAAGCTATATGCGGCGGGAGGAAGGCTTTCCGGTGGTAGCGGAGGGGTCTGGGCCCCCACGATCGCTGAGGTCGATGTTTATGATTTTGCAACGGGAAGTTGGAGTACTTTGCCCAGCGGACAAAATATTCCAACGCCAAGAGGTGGAGCCGCGACGGTCAATTTCAACGATAAGTTAGTAGTTATCGGAGGTGAGGTAGAGGATGAAGTGGTGTATGGGGTATTGACGGATGATGCCCTTAAAATCACAGAAGAGTATGACCCCATCACAGGTGCTTGGAAGCGATTGCCTGATATGAACTACGAGAGGCATGGTACACAGGCCATTGTCTCGGGCCCAGGAATCCATATTTTGGCAGGTGCCCCGAGCAGGGGCGGAGGCAACCAAAAGAACATGGAGTTTTTGGGCGTGGATGCCCCAGTAGGAACGGAAACCCAGGCGAGTACATTACAGTTTACCGAGAGCGTTGCTTTTGAGGACGACCAAACTCTCGATATAGACCTGTCCGTGATGGGCGGAAACGTGGGGGTATTTATTAGGTCCATGGGGATTTCGGGCACTAACGCTTCAGATTTCAGTATAGATTCTGGTGCGCTTGTCAATGCCCTTCTTAATCCCGGTCAAACCCATACCATAACCGTATCGTTAAATGGTGTCGGAGCAGGTAAAACCGCAACTTTAACCATTGACTATGGTAATTCAAATACGGCCAGTATAGCACTTATGGGAACTGATGTAGATAGTGAAGGCGTTGTGGGCCTTACCTTGGTGGATGCCTCAACGGACATGGACCTGTTCAACTTGGTGGATGGCCAGCAGATCGACCTTGGGCCATCGGGCGGACAGTCCCTCAACATCAGGGCGAACACACTCGGTGGGCCGGGCAGCGTACTTCTGGAACTTACGGGCCCTGTTTCGGCCACCCAGCGGGAGGGCGTAGCGCCCTACGCGTTGTTCGGCGACCTATCGGGCGATTACAACGAGAGGGACCTTCCGTTGGGGGACTATACCCTTACGGCCACGGCCTATAATGGGAGCGGTTCGAGCAGCGGGGTCATGGGCCAGCCCCTGAGCGTGAACTTTTCCTTGGTGACTGGGGCGGATGGGATGCCCGTTGCGATGGCAACCGCCGATGTGGAGACCGGGGAGGCTCCATTGACCGTAAATTTCACGGGAAACGATTCTACGGACGATGTGGGCATAATCTCCTACGAGTGGGACTTTGGGGACGGCAGTGCGCCCTCCAACGAGGCGGACCCCGTCCATACCTATACGGCAGCGGGCAGTTATGATGCGGTGCTGACGGTGACCGATGGCGATGGTCAGACGGACACGGACACCATAACCATAATCGCAAATACGGTGCAGAGCGATCCCCCTATTTCTTTTGCCGAAGCGGACCAAGTAAGCGGGGACGCTCCCTTGGAAATACAGTTTACGGGAAGCAATTCCACGGACGATGTGGGCATAATCTCCTACGAGTGGGACTTTGGGGACGGCAGTGCGCCCTCCAACGAGGCGGACCCCGTCCATACCTATACGGCAGCGGGCAGTTACGATGCGGTGCTGACGGTGACCGATGGCGATGGTCAGACGGACACGGATTTTGTGGCCATAAATGTATCGGGGCCCCTTACCGAAGGCGTTGTGGGCCTTACCTTGGTGGATGCCTCAACGGACACGGACCTGTTCAACTTGGTGGATGGCCAGCAGATCGACCTTGGGCCGTCCGGCGGACAGTCCCTCAACATCAGGGCGAACACACTCGGTGGACCGGGCAGCGTACTTCTGGAACTTACGGGCCCTGTTTCGTCCACCCAGCGGGAGGGCGTAGCGCCCTACGCGTTGTTCGGCGACCTATCGGGCGATTACAACGAGAGGGACCTTCCGTTGGGGA
>NZ_JBSXNW010000003.1:0-2187 GCF_056857835.1 Flagellimonas sp. B-3 | reverse complement strand
ATCGGGGTCTGCAACTCGACCCCGTGAAGCTGGAATCGCTAGTAATCGGATATCAGCCATGATCCGGTGAATACGTTCCCGGGCCTTGTACACACCGCCCGTCAAGCCATGGAAGCCGGGAGTGCCTGAAGTCCGTCACCGCAAGGAGCGGCCTAGGGCAAAATCGGTAACTAGGGCTAAGTCGTAACAAGGTAGCCGTACCGGAAGGTGCGGCTGGAACACCTCCTTTCTAGAGAAAGAGATGCCCGGAATCCCGGGTCCCGCACGAGGTGGTTGTTACGTTTTGCGCTGTCGTTTACAATATGTTTTTTGGTATACAGGCAAATTTAGGCCAAGACAGTCTCATAGCTCAGCTGGTTAGAGCGCTACACTGATAATGTAGAGGTCGGCAGTTCGAGTCTGCCTGAGACTACGAAAGGTACGAAGTATGTAAATACGGGTTACGAAGTTCATTGAATATTGAAATCAGGAAATTCTAGGAGCGAGTTATTGCGGGTTATAGACTCATAACTCACAACTCACAACTCTAAACTAGGGAAATGGGGGATTAGCTCAGCTGGCTAGAGCGCCTGCCTTGCACGCAGGAGGTCATCGGTTCGACTCCGATATTCTCCACCACGGCAAGTGTCGTCCACGGTAATTTTTATTGCCAGTGTCGGCCCGCCAGAAAGTTCATTGACATATTGGGACGGAGCAGTAACGACTTAGGTCGTTATGAGCGAAGTCAAAGAAGAAACACGAAGTAGAATAGAATATATAAAGGATTACGAGAGGGCATCTGTACTCAGGTACAGGTGCGACAAGCAAAAGAAGGGCGTATGGGGGATGCCTAGGCTCTCAGAGGCGATGAAGGACGTGATAAGCTGCGAAAATCCACGGGGAGCTGCACATGAGCATTGATCCGTGGGTGTCCGAATGGGGCAACCCGGCTGGTTGAAGGCCAGTCACACCGTAAGGTGGGCGAACCCGCTGAACTGAAACATCTAAGTAGGCGGAGGAAGAGAAAACAAGAGTGATTCCGAGAGTAGCGGCGAGCGAAATCGGATCGGCCCAAACCGTCGTTGTTCCGGCAATGACGGGGTTGTAGGACCACAATGTTCTTAGCGCGACGAACCGGAAGCAGTTGGAAAGCTGCACGATATGGGTGATAGTCCCGTACGGGCAAGGAGCGTTTAAGATAGTGGTATCCTGAGTAGCGCGGGGCACGTGAAACCCTGTGTGAATCCGGCGGGACCATCCGCCAAGGCTAAATACTCCTGGGAGACCGATAGTGGACCAGTACCGTGAGGGAAAGGTGAAAAGAACCGTGAACAACGGAGTGAAATAGACCCTGAAACCATACGCCTACAAGCGGTCGGAGCCAATTTATTGGTGACGGCGTGCCTTTTGCATAATGAGCCTACGAGTTACTTTTACCGGCAAGGTTAAGCACTTATGGTGCGCAGCCGTAGCGAAAGCGAGTCTGAACAGGGCGTTTTAGTCGGTAGTAGTAGACGCGAAACCGTGCGATCTACCCATGGGCAGGTTGAAGCTGTGGTAACACATAGTGGAGGACCGAACCCGTTGACGTTGAAAAGTCTTGGGATGACCTGTGGGTAGGGGTGAAAGGCCAATCAAGCTCGGAAATAGCTCGTACTCCCCGAAATGCATTTAGGTGCAGCGTTCTGATAGTTATATAGAGGTAGAGCTACTGATTGGATGCGGGGGCTTCACCGCCTACCAATTCCTGACAAACTCCGAATGCTATATAATGTTTCAGGGCAGTGAGGGCATGGGTGCTAAGGTCCATGTCCGAGAGGGAAAGAACCCGGACCATCAGCTAAGGTCCCCAAATATGTGCTAAGTTGACAAAACGCGGTGGGACTGCTTAGACAGCCAGGATGTTGGCTTGGAAGCAGCCATTCATTTAAAGAGTGCGTAACAGCTCACTGGTCGAGCGGTCCCGCATGGATAATGATCGGGCATAAGCACATTACCGAAGCTATGGCTTTACAGTTTACTGTAAGGGGTAGGGGAGCATTCTGTTCGGCGCCGAAGGTGCACTGTGAGGTGTGCTGGAGCGTACAGAAACGAAAATGTAGGCATAAGTAACGATAATGCGGGCGAGAAACCCGCACGCCGAAAGACCAAGGTTTCCCCGGCCATGCTAATCAGCCGGGGGTCAGTCGGGACCTAACACGAACCCGG
>NZ_JBSXNW010000002.1:0-2452 GCF_056857835.1 Flagellimonas sp. B-3 | reverse complement strand
GTGAGCCACTAAAAAGATCGATTCTATTTGAGTGTTGCGATGGTTTCTTTTGTAAAAAAGACCATGGCGAACAAACAGATAGATATGCGAAAGGCAAAAAGGATTTACAAATTGTACGGCGAGGGGGCCAGCAAGCGACGGATCAGCAAGGAACTTGGCATCTCCCGCAACACGGTGGCCAAGTACATCGAGTTCTTCAAGTGCTACAGGCTGACGCCCTACGAGGTCTCGGAGATGACCCTGGAGGAGATCCACAGGCTCTTCAAGGCGGACCAAAAGCCCAAGAGCGAACAGCTGAGGACCTTAGAGCGGTACTTCCCTTATTTTGACAAGGAACTCCGCAAAACGGGGGTCACGCGCCAGTTGCTCTGGGAAGAGTATTATGCGAAGCACCCAGACGGGTTCAAGCTCTCCCAGTTCAGGTACTGGTACCGTGAATGGACAAAGGAGACATCGCCAGTGATGCACTTCACCCATAAGGCGGGCGACAAGCTCTTCATCGATTTTACGGGCAAAAAGCTCCATATAACGGACAAATATACGGGAGAGATCCAGGAACTCGAGGTATACCTGTGCGTACTGGGCAGCAGCCATTACACCTACGTGGAGGCCTGTCGGAGCCAGAAACTGGAGGACTTCATGCGATGTACCGAGAACGCACTGTGGTTCTATGGCGGGGTCCCCCGTGCCCTGGTGACCGACAACCTGAAGTCGGCAGTCACCAAGAGCAGCAGTTACGAGCCGAAGGTCAACGAGGCCTTTGCCGATTTTGCGGAGCATTACGATACCGCCGTGCTGCCGACAAGGGCCTACAGGCCAAGGGACAAGGCCATCGTGGAGAACGCGGTGCGCATTGTCTATACCAGGGTGTTCGCCCCTTTGCGCAACAGCACCTTCCACAGTGTGGGCGAGATCAACAGGGCCATCCTGGAACTGCTAAGGGCCCATAACAATATTTCCTTCAGGGGAAGGGAATACTCCAGGTGTTCCCTCTTCCGGGAAGTGGAGGTGCCGGAGCTCGGTCCCCTTCCCTTGAAACGATATGAGATAAGATCTTATGCAAAGGGAACGGTCCACAAGAACAGCCATATCTACCTTGGCAGGGACAAGCACTACTACAGTGTTCCCTACAGGCACATCGGCAAACAGGTGAAGATCGTCTACACGGACAGCTTCGTGGAGATATACCACAGGCACGAACGTTTGGCCGTCCATGAAAGAAAGAGGCAACGCTACGGCTATACCACCGCAGCGGAACATATGCCCTCCCACCACAGGTTCGTCAGCGAATGGAGCAGCGAGAAGTTCATCTCCTGGGCCGCGCACATCGGCGAGAACTGCAAGGGGTACATCATCGGGATACTCGACAAGAAACAACATCCGGAACAATCCTATAAATCCTGCATGGGCATACTGCACCTGGCCAAGAAGGTCGGCAACCAACGGCTGGACAATGCCTGCAGGCGGGCATCGGACTATGGGGCCTATAATTACAGCATGGTGGAGCGGATACTGAAAAAAGGGTGGGACACCCTGGAGGACGACCCGGAGGATACCTCCGAGGTCCCGGACCACGATAACATCAGGGGAGGAAACTATTATAAATGACAAACATTAAAACAGACAACATGAACACAAAGACATTGGAACAGATGAAACAGCTCAGGCTCCACGGGATGCTCAGGGCCTTTGACACCAGCCTCTCGCCCGAGAGCATGGACTATACCAACGATGAACTGGTGGCCTATCTGGTACAGTCCGAATGGGACGATAGGCACAACCGCAAGATCGAGCGCCTGACAAAGGCCGCAAGGTTCAGGTACGGTGCCGTTATGGAGGCCATCGATTACGGCCCTGGAAGGAACATCGACAGGAACAGGATACAGCGCTACGCCTCCTGTGGATTTATACGCAAGGGTGAAAATATGCTCATTACCGGGAGCACCGGGGTCGGCAAGAGCTATCTGGCCTCCGCCATCGGGCACCAGGCCTGCTCAATGGGGCACAGGACCATGTACTTCAACACGGCCAAACTCTTTACCTTGCTCAAAACCTCAAAGGCGGACGGGTCCTATCTAAAATTCATTGGAAAACTTGAAAAACAGGACCTGCTCATACTGGATGACTTTGGCCTAAAACCATTGGACAACATCAACAGGCACTCTTTGATGGAGATCATAGAGGACAGGCACGGCAAAAGGTCCACCATTATAGCCTCACAACTGCCCGTGGAGGCATGGCACGATGTCATCGGTGAAAAAACGATCGCCGACGCCATCCTTGACCGGCTGGTGCACTCGGCTCACAGGGTGGACATAAAAGGGGAATCAATGAGAAAAAAAATTAAAAATAAACGTTAACTTCAGCACCAAAATGAGTCGATCTCGTGCACTTGATTTGCACTGCTCACTTTCATCCGCCGCAGGTGGTATACATTGACCGCCCTATCCAC
>NZ_JBSXNW010000001.1:0-2976 GCF_056857835.1 Flagellimonas sp. B-3 | reverse complement strand
AGGTGCCTTGATAGACGTCAACACCGATGGCTGCAACGAGAGCATCCGATATACCTTCACCGTGACCAACACGGGCGATGTGGACCTGGACCAGATTATCGTGGACGACCCATTGCTCGGCGGTTCGCTCGCAGGCCCCGTACCCGAAAGCGACGAAGGGGAAGACGGCATCCTCTCCATCGGCGAGAGCTGGACCTACGAGGCACTTTACGAACTCGAACAACCGGACATCGACAACGGCAATGTGGTGAACTCCGCAACGGTCTCCGCACAGATGCTCGGCACCGATACCGAGGTGCAGGACCAATCCGACAACGATAGCCTTCTGGAGGACGACCCCACCAATACCGTAGTGCCCAACGACGCCTGTACCACTGGCAGTGCAGGTATCGGGCTGATCAAAACTGGAGCTTTGGTAGATGTCAATACCGATGGCTGCGATGAAAGCATCCAATATACCTTTACCGTAACCAACACGGGCGATGTGGACCTCGACGAAGTCACCGTCAACGACCCCTTGCTCGGCGGTATACTGGCCGGCCCCGTAGCGGGAAGCGATGACGGGGATGATGGCATCCTATCCATCGGCGAGACCTGGATTTACGTGGCACTCTACGAAATCATCCAACAGGACATCGACAACGGCAATGTGGTGAACTCCGCAACGGTCTCCGCCCAGCTATTGGGCACTGACACCGAGTTGCAGGACCTGTCCGATGACAACAGTCTCTTGGAAGATGATCCCACAAACACTTCGGTTCCCAACGATGCCTGTATAAATGGAAGTGCCGGTATCGGGCTGATAAAGACAGGTACTTTGGCCGATGTCAATACCGATGGCTGCGATGAAAGCATCCAATATACCTTTACCGTGACCAACACGGGCGATGTGGATCTCGACGAGGTCACCGTCAACGACCCCTTGCTGGGCGGTGCGCTCGCAGGCCCCGTACCCGAAAGCGATGATGGGGACGATGGCATCCTTTCCGTGGGCGAAAGTTGGACCTACGAAGCCCTCTACGAAATCATCCAACAGGACATCGACAACGGCAACGTGATGAACTCCGCAACGGCCTCCGCACAGATGCTCGGCACCGATACCGAGGTGCAGGACCTGTCCGATGACAACAGTCTCTTGGAAGATGACCCTACCAATACCGTAGTGCCCAACGAAGCCTGTACCACTGGCAGCGCAGGTATCGGACTCATAAAAACCGGAGCTTTGGTAGATGTCAATACCGATGGCTGCGACGAAAGCATCCAATATACCTTTACCGTGACCAACACGGGCGATGTGGATCTCGACGAGGTCACCGTCAACGACCCCTTGCTGGGCGGTGCGCTCGCAGGTCCCGTACCCGAAAGCGATGACGGGGACGACGGCATCCTATCCATCGGCGAGAGCTGGACCTACGAGGCACTCTACGAACTCGAACAACAGGACATCGACAACGGCAACGTGGTGAACTCCGCAACGGTCTCCGCCCAGCTATTGGGCACCGATACCGAGGTACAGGACCTGTCCGATGACAACAGTCTCTTGGAAGATGATCCCACAAACACTTTGGTTCCCAACGACGCCTGTACCAACGGAAGTGCCGGTATCGGGCTGATAAAAACTGGAACCTTGACAGATGTCAACACCGATGGCTGCGACGAGAGCATCCAATATACCTTTACCGTGACCAACACGGGCGATGTGGACCTCGACGAGGTCACCGTCAACGACCCCTTGCTCGGCGGTGCGCTCGCAGGCCCCGTTGCGGACAGCGATGACGGGGACGACGGCATCCTTTCCATCGGCGAGAGCTGGACCTACGAGGCACTTTACGGACTCGAACAACCGGATATCGACAACGGCAATGTGGTGAACTCCGCAACGGTCTCTGCACAGATGCTCGGCACCGATACCGAGGTGCAGGACCTGTCCGACAACGATAGCCTGCTGGAAGATGATCCCACAAATACCGTAGTGCCCAACGAAGCCTGTACCACTGGCAGCGCAGGTATCGGGCTGATAAAAACAGGGATTTTGGCCGATGTCAACACCGATGGCTGCAACGAGAACATCCGATACACCTTTACCGTGACCAACACGGGCGATGCGGATCTCGACGAGGTCACCGTCAACGACCCCTTGCTCGGTGGTGTACTCGCAGGCCCCGTGGCGGACAGCGACGAAGGGAACGACGGTATCCTGTCCATCGGCGAGAGCTGGACCTACGAGGCCCTCTACGCATTTACCCAGCAGGACATTGACAACGGCAGTGTGGTCAACTCTGCAACGGTCACCGCACAGCTATTGGGCACAGACACAGAGGTGCAGGACTTGTCCGATGACGATAGTCTTTTGGAAGATGACCCCACAAACACCACGGTGCCCAACGATGCCTGTACCGACGGCAGCGCGGGAATCGGGCTGATAAAAACAGGAGTCCTTGCAGATGTCAACACCGATGGCTGCGACGAGAGCATCCGATATACCTTCACCGTGACCAATACGGGGGATGTGGACCTGGACCAGGTCACCGTGGACGACCCCTTGCTCGGTGGTGTACTCGCAGGCCCCGTGGCGGGCAGCGACGAAGGGAACGACGGCATCCTGTCCATTGGCGAGAGCTGGACCTACGAGGCCCTCTACGAAATCATCCAACAAGACATTGACAACGGCAATGTGGCCAACTCCGCAACGGTCACCGCACAGCTATTGGGCACCGACACCGAGGTGCAGGACCTGTCCGATGACGACAGCCTGCAGGAAGACAATCCCACCAATACCACGGTGCCCAACGATGCCTGTATAAACGGCAGTGCCGGCATCGGGCTGATAAAATCAGGTGCCTTGATAGACGTCAACACCGATGGCTGCAACGAGAGCATCCGATATACCTTCACCGTGACCAACACGGGCGATGTGGACCTGGACCAGATTATCGTGGACGACCCATTGCTCGGCGGTTCGCTCGCAGGCCCCGT